>JADLHF010000191.1 GCA_020848935.1 Acetobacteraceae bacterium | reverse complement strand
TTCGCCGCCGGACTGACGATGGCGGCACCCACGGCGCGCGCAGGACCGATCGCGCCAGGCGAGTTCACGCTAATGTGACGGTTGTCGCGCGCCATGGGTGCGCCCAGGGCCGATACGGGCTGCACCCCGTCGGATCGACTCGCAGCAATGCCGCGCAAACCGGGCGTCGGGTGATCCATGCGCGTGGCCTTGACCCCGGCGCACGTCCGGCTCTCCGCCGTCATCCCATCACGCCCAGAGAGGTTCGGTGGACCGTCGACACCGCGTTCCTGCGCGACGTGAGTCGAAGCGGCGGAAGGTTGGGTGCTATTTGAGCTGGCTGTCCTTGCTGCCGCGGCGGTTGTAGGGGCTGTGGGCGGGGGACGCGTCGCGGGCGGACTGGCAGGGGATGCAGGTGCGGATGCCGGGCAGGGCCTGGCGGCGGCGTTCGGGGATGGGCTCGCCGCATACGATGCAGTTGGTGGGGGCGTCGGGGCCCGGGGCGGGGATGTGGGCACGGGCGCGCTTGACGGCGTCGGCGATGGTGTCGTCGATCTGGTCCTGAACGGCGCCGTCTTTGGCCCAGCCGGTTGCCATGGGGTGCTCCGGGGTGATGGATAGGCGGAAGATAGGTCGGGTGGGGCGGGGGTTCCAGGGATGGCCGTCAGTTGGCGGTGATCAGGGTGAGGCGGTTCCATGGCACTTGCGCCCTTGGGGGCATCGCAGCCCGTCGCGCCGGACACCAGGAATTCGCCGTTCCTGACAAAAGGCGAGGCTGCCCGGGGTACCCGCCCGGTGGCCGAAGACGCGATATTTCACCGGAATCAAGCAGATAGCCACTTCGCGAGGTCCTCGGGCTTCGGCAACCCGCCGGCATGGACGACCTTGCCGTCAATGACGACGCCGGGCGTGGAGGCGATGCCATAGCCGGCGATGGCGGCGTAGTCGGTCACCTTCTCGATGGCGACGGCCACGCCGAGCTTGTCGGCCTGCGCCTGCACCATCTCGGCGGTGGCGATGCAGCGCTTGCAGCCGGGACCGAGGACCTTGATGTCTTTCATGGGAACGCTCCGTGGTTCAGGCGAAAAGGACGTTGAAGAGGAACCCCACCGCGAGGATGCCGGCGGTCACCACGGCGATGAACACGGCGATCAGGCGCAGGCTGAGCACCTTGCGCAGGATGATCGTCTCGGGTGCTGACAGCGCGGTGACGGCCATCATGAACGCGAGCACGGTGCCGAGCGCCGCGCCCTTGCCGAGCAGGGCCTCGACGATGGGGATGATGCCGGCGGCATTGGAGTACATCGGCACCCCGACCAGCACGGCCGCCGGCACCGACCACCAGGTGTCGCGACCCATGATTCCGGCGAGCAGCGCCGCGGGCACGTAGCCATGGATGAACGCGCCGGCGGCGATGCCGAGGATGATCCATATCCAGACCTTGCCGATGATCTCCTTCATGGCGTCCAACCCGGCGGTGATCCGGTCGATGACCGTCACTTCCGTGTCGGGCAACTCGGCCGCGGTGCCACGGATGTTGCGCACCCACTCCTCCAGCCAGCCCTCCAGATGCAGCCGCCCGATCACCCATCCGGCAATGATGGACAAACCGAGGCCGAACCCCAGGTAGGTCAGCGCGATCTTCCAGCCGAGCAGGCCGAACAGCAGGCCGAGGGCGACTTCGTTCACCATCGGTGCCGCGATCAGGAACGAGAAGGTCACGCCCAGCGGCACGCCGGCCGAGACGAAGCCGATGAACAGCGGCACGGCGGAGCAGGAACAGAACGGTGTCACGATGCCGAGCAGCGACGCGGCGACATTGCCCACGCCCTCGCGCTTGCCGGCCAACGCAGCCCGGGTGCGCTCGGGCGAGAAGAAGCTGCGGACCACGCCCATCGCGAAGACCACGAGGGCCAGCAGCAGAAGGACCTTCGGCGTGTCATAGGCAAAAAAGATCAGCGCCTCGCCCAAATGGCTGGCCGGATCGACCGGCAGCAGGCCGACCAGCCATGTCGAGAATGGCACCAATTGGCTGTACAGCACGGCCCAGACGACAAGGGCAGCCACGGTGGCGGCGGTCCACTTGGCGTCGTGCTGGTTGGTACCGGCATTGCGCGATGTGAGAAGCGGGGGGGTCATGCGGCCATCCGGTCGCGCCCGATCGGCAACCCCAAGGCGGCAGTCACGACGGCTTCGACACTTGGCGGCAGATTCGGGGCGCGGCGGTAGCGAACCCATTGCGCGTCCCGCCGATCGACGGCCAACCCGGCGGCCTTGAGCACCGACATGTGGCGCGACATGCGAGACTGGGTGGCGCCAAGGCGCTGCATCAGCTCGCAGACGCAGTGTTCCTGCCCGTCCCACAACAGGCGCGCGGCGGCGAGGCGGGTGGGCTCGGCGAGAGCCGAGAGGATTTCGACTGCGGTGAACATGCTGTCTGCATAGGCTTTTGCGCATATGCGCAAAAGCTCTTTTGATCTGCCCACCCCGCAAATCTGTCATGCGTCGTTATCTTGAACCCGGCTTCCGGTCCAACACGGGGTATCGTGGCGGGGCCGGGTGATGATCGAGCCGCGTGGGCCGGGTTTCACCCCGGCGATGCCGATGCGCGCGGTGGCACCGGAGCGGGGGGCCAAGCCTGGAGCCCGTTCGACGGACGCCGGGGTCAACGCCCAGCCATTTGTCTGATCGCGTAATCCACGCCTGCGGTGGTCACGCCCTACCCGTCAGCTCGGGGCACCCAGGGTATGCGCGCCACCTCGATGCCGTCCTCGGCCAGCGCCTCCGCCTCTTCCGGCGTGGTCTCGCCGTAGATGCCGCGCGCGTCGGACTCGCCATTGTGGATGCGGCGCGCCTCGGCGGCAAAGGCGCCGCCGACATAGTCGCAGTGCTTCTCCACCTCGGACCGCAGTTTTTGCAGCATGGCGCGGATATGGTCCGGCACATGTTCGGCGGCCACCGCCGGCGGACTTGCCACTTTCGCCGGCACCGGCTCCGCCGTCACGCGCCCCTTGCGCGGCACCGAGGGGGTCATCAGCGCCCGCTCCACCTTGGCGCTGCCGCAATGCGGGCATTCCAACAGGCCGCGCTGCGCCTGCATGTCGAAGCTGGCCGAGCTATTGAACCAGCTGTCGAACTCGTGTCCTTCGTCACATCGGAGCGTGTAGTGAATCATCCGGGGTCCAGCGCAGCATGATGGTCGTGCCTTGAAGATGGAGCCAACGACCACCCGCGGCAAGAGGCCGGCTGGCACCGGAAGGCACCCATGACCCAGCCGCCAGAGGTCGATTTCGGCCGCGCCGCCGCCGACTACGCCCGCCACCGCCAGGGTTTCCCGCCGGTGTTCTTTGCCCGCATCGCTGCCTGGGGCATCGGCCAACCGGGTCAGCGCGTGCTCGACCTGGGCACCGGCACCGGCCTGCTCGCCCGCGCGCTGGCCGAGCGGGGCTGCCTCGCCACCGGCCTCGACCCTTCGCCCGACCTCCTCGCACAGGCCCGCGCCGCCGCCCCGGATCTCACCTGGCTCGCCGGCCGCGCCGAGGCAACCGGGCTTCCCGGCGGCGCCTTCGACGTGGTGACGGCCGCCACCTGCTGGCACTGGTTCGACCGCCCCGCCGCCGCCGCCGAGGCCATGCGCCTGCTGGCACCAGGCGGCCGGCTGCTGATCTGCTCGCTCGACTGGCACCGCGTGCCCGGCGGCGTCGTCGATGCGACAATGGCGGTGATCCGCCGCTTCTCGCCACTGCCCGAGGGCGCGCCGCAAGGTGGCGGTGTGTTCCAGTACCCCGCCTGGGCACGCGAGCTGCTGCCGGCGGGGTTCTCGGCCTGGGAAAGCTTCGCCCTCACCCTGCCGCTCAGCTACACGCCCGCAGCCTGGCGCGGCCGGGTCCAGGCCAGCGCCCACGTCGTGGCAATGGACGCCGCCACGCGCACCGCGTACGATGCCGTGCTGGCGGATGTGCTTTCTTCGCAATTTCCTGGATCGGCAGTGGTGGTGGAGCACCATCTGTTCGCGCTGGTGGCTTGGGCTTAGAATAGGTCAGTGGCAGGAAGAAGTTCTTTTTTGAAAAAAAGAACCAAAAAACTTTCATTCTTTGTTGCGGAGGTTGGATCAACCACTGAATCTAAGTGAATGAAGTTTTTTTGCTTCTTTTTGTTCACAAAAAGAAGACTTCCTTCCCACCCACAACCGACGACCGCATCAGCCCTCTTCCGGCCGCGCCTCGCTGATCAGGTCGATCGATCCGCGCACCGCCAGCCAGTGCGCTTCATCCACGCCGGGCAGCAGGTGCGCGACCTCGGCGAATGGCATCTCCGCGAGCGTCCGGCGGTTCACCGCCAGCAGGTCGCCGATATCGGCGCGCGGCGTGGCCTGGCGCGCCAGGTCGCCGAACCAGGTCCGCAGCCCCGCGGGCGCCACCCCGTCCTGGCGCAGCGCGCGCAGCGATTGGCCTTGCAGCCGCCGCCCGCCTTCCTCGCGCGGGGTCGGCAGGTGGGTCAGCACACGGCGCGCGGGATCGGTGCCGAGTGCCGACAGCAGGTCCAGGTGCACGGCCGTGACCGCCACCATTTCGGCGCCCGATACTATGTGGCTGGCGCCCAGCGCCACGTCGTCGGCCGCCAGCGCCAGCGCCGGATCGATCCGGCCCGCCTCATCGCGCAGCACGGGGTCCGACAGCAGCGGCAGCGCCACCTCGCAGCGTCCGGCGCTTGTGTCCGGCCAGGCGATCACGGCATCGGACAGGCGAAAGCGCCAGTGCGGCCGCTTTCCCCCGGCCTCGGCGGCGTCGCGCTGGGCCTGGGTCAGCTTCAGCATGGCGCGGTCGTAGCGCACCGGCTGGCCGCGCTTGCGCTGGCGTTCGGCCTTGGCGCGCAGTTCGTCGGGATGTTCGAAACAGGGATACAGCCGGCCGGCTTCCTCCAGCCGGGCTGCCGCCGCGGCGTAGCGTTCGGCGTGGTCGCCGCGGCGAAACGCCTCGTCCCAATCCAGCCCCAGCCAGCGCAGGTCATCCAGCGGCACGCCTGGCCGGGAAGGCGCGCTGTCGTCGATCGCCAGCACGAAGCGCGCGCCGATCTCCCGCGCCTCGGCCCAGGCGGCGTGCAGCAGCCGCGCCCGGCCCAGCGGCAACCCGCCGGCGGCCGGGATGGCGGCCAGGACCAGGCTCACTGGCCGTCGTCTTCGTCGTCGGGTGCGTCGCGGCGTGGGTCCAGCGCCCGCCAGTCGCGGTCCTCGTCGCCGGCCGGCCGGTCGGCGAAGTCGGAGAGTTCGGCGCCGCTTTGCCAGCCGGCCTCGGCGGCGTCCACCACCTCGGCATTCTCGCCATAGGCGAACCAGGCCGCCAGCACCTGGCGCGCGGTGAACCCGGGCTCGCGGCACAGTTCCACGGAATCGCGCACGTAGCGCCGGGCAAAGGCATTGGCCAGCATCAGCGTGGCGAAGCCCTTCACTTCCTCCACCACATTGTCGCTGCTGTCGGCCGACTGGTCGATGATGCGCACGCGCCAGCCGCCCGGTGGCGCGAAGACGTCGGCGATGTCGAATTCGCCGCTCATGCGATCAGGTTCGTGAAACCGTTGGTGATGGGATAGCGGCGGTCGCGGCCAAAGGCGCGCGGGGTGATCTTCACCCCCGGCGGCGCCTGGCGGCGCTTGTACTCGGCGCGGTCGAGCAGCCGCCAGATGCGCAGGATGGTGCCCCGGTCATGCCCGTCGGCCGCCAGGGCATCGACGCTGCGCTCGCCCTCGATCAGGCCTTCCAGGATGGCGTCGAGGATCTCGTAAGGCGGCAGGCTGTCCTGGTCGGTCTGGTTCGGCCGCAGTTCCGCACTGGGCGGCTTGGAGATCACCCGTTCCGGCATCACCGCGCCCGCCGGGCCGAGCGAGCCGGGGGGCTGGTTTGCGTTGCGCCAGCGGCACAGGGCGAAGACGGTCATCTTGTAGACGTCCTTCAACACCGAATATCCGCCGCACATGTCGCCATAGAGCGTGGCATAGCCCACCGACATCTCGGATTTGTTGCCGGTGGTCAGCACCATGTGGCCGAGCTTGTTGGAGATCGCCATCAGGATCAGGCCGCGGGCGCGCGACTGGATGTTCTCCTCGGTGATATCGGCCTGCCGTCCGGCGAAGATCGGCGCCAGCGCCCCCTCGAACGCCGTCATCGCCGGTTCGATCGAGATGCTGTCGCAGGCGATGCCGAGCAGGCGGGCGCATTCGGCGGCATCTTCCAGGCTGTCCGCGCTGGTATAGGGGCTGGGCAGCATGAAGGTGCGGACCATCTCGGGCCCCAGCGCATCGACGGCGACGGCGGCGGACAGGGCGGAGTCGATGCCGCCGGACAGGCCCAGGATCACGCCGGGGAAGCGGTTCTTCCGCACGTAGTCGCCCAGGCCCAGCATCATGCAGCGATAGATCGATTCCAGCCGCGTCGGCTCCGGTGCCAGCGGTTGCGGGGTGCAGACCAGGTGGTCGCCCTGGCGGGTCCATTCGGTGAGCGTGACCGCTTCCTCGAAATGCGGCATCTGCACCGCCAGCGACCGGTCGGGGTTGAGCACGAAGCTCGCCCCTTCGAACACCAGCTCGTCCTGGCCACAGATCTGGGCGCAGAACACGAAAGGCAGCCCGGTCTCCACCACCCGCTCCACCGCCAGCGTGATGCGCTTCTCGTGCTTGTCCACCTCATAGGGGCTGCCGTTCACCGACAGCAGGATTTCCGCCCCGCTCTCCGCCAGCGTCTCGGCGACCGAGGGGAACCACCAGTCCTCGCAGATCATAAGGCCGAGGCGGAAGCCGCGAAACGCCACCGGGCCTGGCGCCGGCCCGGCGTCGAACACGCGCTTGTCGTCGAACACGCCGTAATTCGGCAATTCGTGCTTTGCCCGTCGCGCCACGACGCGGCCGCCATCCAGCAGGAAGGCGCCATTATACAGCCTGTCGCCGTCGGCCCAGGGTCCGCCGACAATCAGGCCAGGGCCGCCATCCGCGGTGTCGGCGGCCAATTGCTGCAACACCGCCTCGCAGGCGGCGACGAAGGCCGGTTTGCGCACCAGATCCTCGGGCGGATAGCCGGCGATGGAGAATTCCGGCGTCACTACAAGGTCGGCGCCCAGCCGCGCCGCCTCGGCACGGGCCCGGCGGATGCCGGCAAGGTTGTGCACCACCTGCCCCTCGTGTGGGTTGATCTGGGCAAGCGCGATGCGGAGCGTCTGTGACATGGCCGCAAGCTAGAGGCAGCGGGCCGGGCGTTCAACTCGCCCCCGTATGCATCCGCCGCGCCGCTTCCACGCGCCAGGCGAACCCCGTTGGCGTTGCGCCCGCAGAGGGAGTTGGCGGCATGATCGGGGGATAAGAGGCATTTCAAATATTGCTTTAGGAATCGCGTGAGATTAAGGACTATTTCAGATGAACCTTATGGGTGTGCCGATGGGCAACTTCCTGCTTGCAACCTTCCTCTACCCCGGCAATGCGGCCTGCGACATGCTCGGGCTTGGCCAGGGCGACGATCGCATGATGGTCCGCACCCTGGTCAACATGCTGGTGTGGAACTGCATCGCCGTGCTCATAGTGGTCGCGATCTTCTGATGCGCCCGCTTCCGATGCGCCCGCTTCTAATGCGCCCGCGTCCGATGCATCCGCGTCCGCCGATCACGTAATGGCCGCGCCCGCCTGGCCGCTGGCCGGTGCAGTCCCGTTGCGGCAGGAGCCATCGTCATGAGGCTTACCGCCTATACCGACTATACGCTGCGCACCCTGATGTTCCTGGCACTGCAACCGGACCGGCATGCCACCATCGCCGTCATCGCCCGTGCCTATGGCGTTTCGGAAGCGCATCTGAACAAGGTCGTCCATCAGCTGGGTCTGGCGGGGGACATCGAGACGGTGCGCGGCCGCAACGGCGGCATCCGCTTGGCCCGCGCCGCCACCGCCATCACGCTTGGCCGCGTGGTCCGCCGCACCGAGCCCGACATGAACATCGTGCCCTGCCTGGGTGGTGGTGATGGCTGCGTGATCGGTGACGCCTGCGTGCTCCAGGGCGTCCTGGCCGAAGCGGTCGCCGCCTTCCTGGCGGTGCTCGACCGTTATACCTTGGCGGACCTCATCGCCCCGCGCTCCCGGCTGGCCGCATTGCTGGGAATGCCGGCCGACTGAACATGCCGGCGCGAGGCGGAAGGGCCGGGGGAGCGTCACCCCCGGCCCCTGGCATGATCAGCAGCGGCGGCCGGCGCCGTCGCGGCAGGAGCCGGAGCCGGGCTGGTAGCGCGGGTCCGATGCGGTCCTCCGCTGCGCCATCGCCTGGCTGCCGCCCAGGGAGATGCCCAGGGAAATACCGGGCACCGGCAGGTCGCCAGCCACCGTCACCGTGGCGGGCACGGCGAAGAGGCCGAGCACGAGCGCGCCGACCGCCAGAACAGATCGTACCATATTCTCATCCTTCCAAATTTCGCAGGTTCGTCCTGCTGGCTGGCAACATGCCCTTCGTGCGCAGCCGAATCAACGATTTTGCTACATTCCGACGCTTCAGCTGTTGCCGATCAGCACGCCGGTGGCGAACACCAGCGCGCCACCCAAACCGACCTGAAGGGCGGCGGACAGCGGCGGGCTGTCCATGTATCTCCAGCGGATCCAGGTGATCATCGCCAGCTCCAGCACCACCACCACCACCGCCAGCACGGTTGCGGTCATGAAATGCGGGATCAGGTACGGCAGGGTGTGGAAGATGCCGCCCAGCGTGGTCATAACCCCGCAGATCAGCCCGCGCATCCACGGCGCGCCGCGCCCGGTCAGGCTGCCATTGTCCGACAACCCCTCGGCCATGCCCATCGAGATGCCGGCGCCGAGCGAGGCGGCCAGGCCGACCAGGAAGGTCTCCCACGAATGGCCGGTGGCAAAGGCGGCGGCGAACAGCGGCGCCAGGGTGGAGACCGAGCCGTCCATCAGCCCCACCAGCCCGGGCTGGACGTAGCGCAGCACGAACAGCCGGCGCGCCGTCTCGTCCTCCTCGGCGCGGGCGTCATCGGTCAGCTTGGTGGCGGTCAGCCGTTCGGCGGCGTGCTCGTGCGCCACCTCGGCCTCGGCCAGGTCGATCAGCAACTGGCGGACCGAGGCATCGGTGGTGCGGCGGGCGGCCTGGCGGTAGAAACGCGCCGCTTCCGCCTCCATCAGCTGGGCCTGCTGGCGCACCTGGTCCAGGTTCAGCTCCGGCAGCTGCCAGATCGGCTTGGGCGTGATGAAGCCGCGCACGTCCTGGCGGCGGATCAGCGGGATGTGTTCGCCGAAGCGCTCGCGGTAGATATCGAACAGCCGGGCGCGGTGCTCGCTCTCCTCCGCCGCCATGGCGGTGAAGATGGCGGCGCTGGCGGGGTAGTCGGCGCGCAGCCGGTCGGCGAAATCGAGGTAGATGCGGCCATCCTCCTCTTCGTTGGAGATGGCCAGGGCCAGCACGTCACGCTCGCTCAGTTCGCTGAAATTCCGCATGCAACGGGCTCCTTCGCGGTCGATGATGCCCGATTGCGGCCGGAATGATCAACACGATCGCGCAATGAGGGGATGTCCAGCATCCCGGAGGCGGGTGGCCGACTCAATGCCTGAAATGGCGCATGCCGGTCAGCACCATGGCAATCCCCGCGTCGTCGGCCGCCGCGATCACCTCGGCGTCGCGCATCGAGCCGCCGGGCTGGATCACCGCCGTGGCGCCGGCGGCGACGGCCGCCTGCAGGCCGTCGGCGAAGGGGAAGAAGGCGTCCGACGCCACCACGCTGCCGATGGCCAGCGATTGCGCCAGGCCGGCCTTGTCGGCGGCATCCTGGGCCTTCCAGGCGGCAATGCGCGACGAGTTGACCCGGCTCATCTGGCCGGCGCCGATGCCGACCGTGGCGGCGTCGCGGGCATAGATGATGGCGTTCGATTTCACATGCTTGCAGACGCGAAAGGCAAACAGCAGGTCGGCCAGTTCCTGTTCGCTGGGGGCCCGCTTCGTCACCACCTTGAGGTCGGCGGCGGTGACCCGGCCGGCATCGCGGGACTGGACCAGGAAGCCGCCGGCGACACTCTTATAGGCAAGGCCCGCGGCGGCGGGGTCGGGCAGGGCACCGGTGAGCAGCAGGCGCAGGTTCTTCTTGCGGGCGAGGGCGGCAATGGCCCCCTCGGTGGCATCGGGCGCGATGATCACCTCGGAGAAGATCGCCGCCATCTTCACCGCCGCCGCCTCGTCCAGCGTGCGGTTCACCGCAATGATGCCGCCGAACGCCGATTCCGGGTCGCAGCGCAGCGCGCGGTCCCAGGCCGCGGACAGGCTGGCATCGGTGGCCACCCCGCACGGGTTGGCGTGCTTGACGATCACCACGCACGGCTGCGCGAACTCGGCGACGCACTCGAAGGCGGCGTCGGTGTCGTTGAGGTTGTTGTACGACAGCTCCTTGCCCTGGACCTGCCGCGCGGTGGCCACGCCGGGGCGGGTTCCCGTCACGTAGAATCCGGCCAGCTGGTGCGGGTTCTCGCCATAGCGCAGCACCTGCCGGCGGGTGCCGGCGATGGCGAAGCGGGGCGGCAGGACCTCGCCATCCTGCGCGGCGAACCAGCCGGCGATGGCGGCGTCATAGGCGGCGGTGCGGGCATAGGCCGCGCCGGCCAGGCGGCGGCGCAGCGTCAGGCTCGTGCCGCCATGGGCGGCCAGCTCGGCCAGAAGCTCGGCGTATTGGCCGGGGTCGGTCAGGACGGCGACGAAATCGTGGTTCTTGGCCGCGGCGCGGATCAAGGCGGGGCCGCCAATGTCGATGTTCTCCACGCACGCCGCGAAGGCGGCGCCGCGGGCGACGGTGGCCTCGAACGGATAGAGGTTGGAGACCACGAGGTCGATCGGCGCGATGCCGTGCTGCGCCATCTGGGCGCGGTGCTCGGCCACGTCGCGCCGGGCGAGGATGCCGCCATGGATCTGCGGCACCAGCGTCTTCACCCGCCCATCGAGAATCTCGGGAAAGCCGGTATGGTCGGACACCTCCACCACCGCAACGGCGGCATCGCGCAACGCCTTGGCGGACCCGCCGGTGGAGAGGATCTCCACGCCGGCGGCGGCCAGCGCGCGGCCGAGATCGACCAGACCGGCCTTGTCGGAGACCGACAGCAGGGCGCGTCGGATCGGAACGATATCGGTCGCGGGGTCGGTCATGGCGGGGCAGCCTTTCGCGCGGACGCAAAGCGGGGCGGGGAGGCGCCCAGATACGCGCGAGCCGGGATGCCGGCAACACCTGCGCCGCGGTCTGCGGCGGGGAGGCTTTGACCGCGCCCGCGCGCCGCGCGACACTTGCGGCTTCCGAATGGGGGAACAGACATGGAAATTCGCAATCTCGGCACGTCGGGGCTGCGCGTCTCGGCCGTGGGGCTGGGCTGCAACAATTTTGCCGGGCGCATCGACCTGGAAGCCACGCGAAAAGTCATCCACAAGGCCTTCGACCTCGGCATCACCCTGTTCGACACCGCCGACGTCTACGGCAACCTCGGCGGGTCCGAGGATTTCATGGGCCAGGTGCTGGGCGACATCCGCAAGGACATCGTGCTGGCCACCAAGTTCTGCATGCCGATGAGCGATGACGGCCGCAAGCAGGGCGCCTCGCGCCGCTACATCATGCAGGCGGTGGAGGCGAGCCTGACCCGCCTGCGCACCGACTACATCGACCTGTACCAGGTGCACCGCTACGACCCGCTGACCCCGATCGAGGAGACGATGCGCGCACTGGACGACCTCGTGCGCCAGGGCAAGGTGCGCTACATCGGCTGCTCCAACTGGGCGTCGTGGCAGATGACCGAGGCCGCCTGGATTTCCCGCGGCGCCGGGCTGCACCATTTCGTGTCGTGCCAGGACGAGTATTCGCTGGTGGTGCGCGACGCCGAGAAGGAACTGATGCCCGCCGCCCGCCACCTGGGCATGGGGCTGCTGCCGTATTTCCCGCTCGCCTCCGGCCTGTTGACCGGCAAATACCGCCGCAACGCACCGATGCCCGAGGCCTCGCGCCTGACCACCACGCAGCGTCTGGCCGACCGCTACCTGTCGGACAAGAACTGGGCCATCAGCGAGAAGCTGATCGACTACGCCGAGGCGCGCGGCCACACCGCGCTGGAACTGGCGTTCAGCTGGCTGCTGGCCCAGGCGCCGGTGTCCAGCGTCATCGCCGGTGCCACCAAGCCGGAGCAGCTCGAACAGAACGTCAAGGCCGGCAATTGGGCGATGACCGCCGAAGACCTGGCCGAGATCGACCGCATCACGTCCGGATGAGGCGACAGGCCCCGCCGCGCGAACGGCGGGGCCCGATGCCGATCAGGCCGCGGCGGCCTCCTCGCGCGACGGCTTTGCCTTCGCCGCGGCTGTCACGTAACCGCGCAGGTCGGCCAGGAAATCATTGCCGCGGCGCGTCCGCGTCACCAGCACGGAGCGGCGGTCGCGCGGGTCCGGCGCGCGCTTGGCCAGGCCCAACTCGGCCAGTCGGTCCAGCGAACGAGTGATGGCGGGCTTGGACACCTCCAGCCGCGCCGCCAGGCCGCGCACGGTATGCGGCCCGTCTTCCAGATAGGTGATCAAGAACACGCCGAACTGGCGCGCCGACAAATCCGGCCCGTCGCGGCGCACGGTTCCCACGATGGTGTCGCGTAAAATACCCAGCAATCGTTCCGGTGTAATGATAGTTGCCACGGGCAATTCTCCTGCGGTCTGATGACGATATGTCGGCCGAAACGCGTTTCAGATCGGTTGGTTAGATTCCCGCCACTTCGTTTCGCTGGGCTGTAAAATGCGGGTATCAACAACGAAAATCCAGCGTTATTTCGTCGTTAAAAGTTAATTTATGTATTTGATTCCAACGTCGGGTTGCAGCGGCGCCCTGGCCACGCCGAAAACCACGGAAATCCATGCCAAAAGCATCTCGCCGCGCCGGATTATCGTCCCGCTGGTTGAGTGAAATGGCCGGGCTGCCGTCCGGCTGGCTGCCTGAAGGTGCCGGACTGCCGTCCGGCTGGCTGCCCGAAGATGCAGGACTGCCGTCCGGCTGGGTCCGCATGCTAGCGCGGCGTCACACCGGTCACGGCACGCGACCAGGAGGGCGGCATGAGTGGCAAGGTGACCGCCGGCGCCGAGGTGCAGATCTGGCAGGCCAACTGCCACGGCCGCTACCGCTACGACGGCGATGTGAACCCGGCCCCGGCGAGGCGGCGGAATCCCGGCGGGTGCGCTTCAATATCGCGCTGGCAACCGGCTGGGGCACGTTGCGGCTATCGCATTCGCCAGGCAAGAATCAAGGAAGGCCTTCTTTTTCTGAAGAAAAAGAAGCAAAAAGACTTCATCCATGATTCATGGTGCGGCATCTCTGTGCCAAAGGCGCCAAGAGCATAAGTTTTTTGGTTCTTTTTTTCAAAAAAGAACGTTCTTCCACTCGTTACTGACTGGCCCAGACGATGCGGTGCATCCACACGACCTGGCTGAGGTCGAAGGTATAGTCGGGATACGCGGGGTTGAGGCTTTTCAGCTCGATCCGTCGTGCCGAGCGGCGGGTCAGTTCCTTGGCCATCACCTCGCCGTTCTGGGTGCGCGCCACCACCCGGTCGCCACGGCGCAGCGGGGCGGCGGGCGAAACGATCACCAGGTCACCGTCGCGGTACACCGGCTCCATCGAGTCGCCGCTGATCTCCAGGGCATAGGCGTTCGGGTCGGTCACTTCCGGCAGCCCCACCTCGTCCCAGCTGCCACCCACCGGAAAGCCGCCATCGTCGAAGTAGCCCTCGCCACCGGCCTGGGCCAGGCCGATCAGCGGAATCCGCCGCGTTGCCGCGGACCGCCCGCTGGCCGGCACGGCGCGGGCGCCGCCCAGCAGGGCCGCGAAACTGTCAAACCCCACCCCCACGGCATTCAGCGCCTTGGCCAGGCTCTCCGTGCTGGGCCAACGCGCCCGCCCGTCGGGCATCACCCGCTTGGATGGGTTGAAGGTGGTGGCGTCCAGACCCGCCCGCTTGGCCAACCCCGAGGCTGACAGCCCATTCTCGGCTGCCAGCGTGTCCAGCGCGCGCCAGATATCGGCATGCTTCATCACAATCTTCCCTCCCTGGACCGCAGCGACAGCGGTGCGACTCGGGCGATTCAAACTCTATAGGAATGTTCCCCGAGTCGCATAGGAAAAAAGATGTAAAAACCATCTTGCCGCGGCGTTGCCTTCCTGCTTGTATGTTCACTATATGTTCCAAACAGCGATGGAAACGCAGCGATGAACCAGGTTTTCCACTCCCCCCTCCACCGGCAGGCGGCGTCCGCACGCCCGGCCGCCGCCGGTTTGCACCGTCCGGCTGCCGGTTCCGCGCCGGCCGCGCGCAAGCCCCTGCCGCTGCGTCCGGCCCGCACCGTGGCACCGATCGAAGGCACCGTCGCCTTTGCCGATGCCGCCCAGGCCTGGTTCTGGACCCTCGCCTCCCTCACCGCCCGCCGCGACGGCACCAGCAGCGGCGGGCGCGGCATACCCCGACCCTGCGACCCCGACGACGTCATCCTCGCCCTGGACCTGCTGTACCGGCGCGGCGGCATCACCCTCTCCCACGCCCGTGTGCTGCGCCGCTGGGGCGACCGCGGCCGGGCGCCGGAACCCGGCCGCCCCACCGAGGCCGCCGATGCGCAACTATGGACCGAAGCGCTGGACCGGCTGGACGGCCTGCTCCGCGTCAAGCGGATCGTCGCCTAGATAAAAAGCGAAGGAAGGACTTCTTTTTCTGAAGAAAAAGAAGCAAAAAGACTTCGCCATTGTTCAATGCGCGGCACCCGCCTGCCCCACACCCCAGGGAATAAAAGTTTTTTGGTTCTTTTTTCCAAAAAAGAACACCCTTCCTTCCTTCTCCCCCTGCCAACCTCTCGCCGATAAAATTAACTGAAAAAGGAAAAAAATCCTTGACCAGCCTCCTCTCCCCCCACTAACCTCCCTCCATCGGCGGCGCAGCCATATCTGCTCCGCCGGCACCGTCCGCCTTCTCCGGCCGCGCCTCCCATCGGGAAGCGCGGCTTTTTTGTTGACCAGGAGCTGCCCCATGGACTTCGCCATTCGCAATCTTTCCGTCCTCGCCTACGCCCAGGGTTTCACCCTGTGGCACTACCGTGCGCGGGACTGCGCGCTCGACCGGGCCGCATCGTCGGGCTTCTTCAACGACGCCGCCGACATGCTGGCGGTGGGCGACATGATGCTGGTTTCCGCCAGCGACGGTGGCCGGCTGCTGTATGTCGCCAGCGCCGGCGAGACCGGCGACGTGGCCACCACCGCGCTGGCGGGATAGCCCCGGCTTCCCAAGCCGCCGCAATCCCGGCACATAGCGGCCCATGCACCCCGTCCTCGCGTCTGCCGTGATGCCGTTGCTGCGCCTGATGGACGCCGAGGCGGCGCACACTCTCGCCCTGTCCGCCCTGGCCGTCGGCCTGGGCGGCCAGGGCGGCGGCGGCGCCACGCCCCGCCTGGCAGTCCAAGCATTGGGCCTGACCTTCCCCAACCCGATCGGCATTGCCGCCGGCTTCGACAAGGATGCCCGCGTCCTGCGCCCGCTCGCGTGCCTCGGCTTCGGCTTTGTCGAGGCCGGCACCGTCACCCCCCGCCCACAGGCCGGCAATCCGCGCCCGCGCCTGTTCCGCCTGGCCGAAGACCGCGCGGTGATCAACCGCATGGGCTTCAACAATGCCGGCATCGCCGCCTACCTGCCCCGCCTTGCCGCCGCCCGCCCCCGGCTTGCCGCCATCGGCGTGCCGGTCGGCGCCAATATCGGCATCAACAAGGACGGCGCCGACCCCGAGCGTGACTATCCCGCTCTGGTCGCCGCCGTCGCCCCGCATTGCGACTACATCGTGATCAACGTCTCCTCGCCCAACACCCCCGGCCTGCGCGACCTCCAGGGCGAGGCGCGGCTGCGATCGATCCTGCGCGCGGTGGCCGAAGCCGTGCCGGTGCACCCGAAGCTGCTGGTCAAGATCGCCCCCGACCTGTCCGAGGACGGCATCGCCAGCGTGGTCGAAACCGCGGCGGCCGAGGGCGCAGACGGCCTGATCGTCAGCAACACCACCATCCGCCGCCCCCCCGGGCTGCGCTCGGCCAACGCCAGCCAGGCCGGCGGCCTGTCGGGCGCACCCCTGAAACCCCTCGCCCAGGCCGCCCTGCTGACCGCCGCCCGCGCCGCCGCCGGCCGGCTCGCGCTGATCGGCGTCGGCGGCATCGCCACCGGCGACGACATCCTGGCCCGCATCCGCGCCGGCGCCCAACTGGTGCAGATCTACTCCGAATTCGCCTATGCCGGCCCGGCATTGATCCCGCGCCTGAAACGCCAACTGCTCGCTGCGATGGACCGGCAAGGATTCGCCAATATTGCCGATGCTGTAGGCGTAGATGTTTAGATCTTCTTTTTCTGAAGAAAAAGAAGCAAAAAGACTTTTTGATAATAAGATTGCTCCCGCCTACTCTTATGACTGAAAGTTTTTTGGTTCTTTTTTTCAAAAAAGAACACCCCCTTCCCACCCGTCAGTGAGCAAGATGCACCACCTCCCCGGCTTCGAATCCCTGGCCCACCGCTACAGCGGCTTCATCCTCGACCTATGGGGGGTGATCCACGACGGCGTGCAGCCTTACCCCGGCGCCGCCGACTGCCTGGCGCGCATCCGCGCCCTGGGCAAGCCGGCCGTGCTGCTGTCCAACGCCCCGCGCCGCGCCCATGCGGCCCAGGCGGCGATGCGGGCGATGGGCATTGCCGACGACCTCTACACCGGCATCCTGACCTCCGGCGAGGCCGCCCACATCGCCCTGCGCGACCGGACGGACCCCTGGTTCGCCGGCCTCGGCCGCCGCATGCTCCATCTCGGCCCGGCGCGCGACCGCAACGTGTTCGACACGCTCGACCTAGAAGTGGTTACCCGCCCGCAGGACGCCGATTTCGTGCTCAACACCGGCCCCGATGATCTCGCCGGCCCCACCGAGGTGGCCGACTGGGAAGACCTGCTGCAATCCTTCCGCCGCGCCGACCTGCCGATGATCTGCGCCAACCCGGACCTGGAGGTCATTCGCGGCGGCATTCGCGTGATCTGCGCCGGCGCGCTGACCCAGCGCTACGAGGCGATCGGCGGCACCGCCCGCTGGCTCGGCAAGCCCGACCCGGCGATCTACACCCCGGTCCTGGCCATGCTCGGCACCGCGCCCGGCGAAACCCTGGCGGTCGGCGACTCGCTGCGCACCGACATCGCCGGCGCCGCCAGCCGCGACATCCCGTCCTGCTGGATTCTGGGCGGCATCCACGCGGCCGAACTCGGCGGCGACCCCGCCCGCATCGCCGCCGCCGCCGCCGAAGCCAGGCTGCACCCCGCCGCCGTGCTGCCACGCTTCGTCTGGTAGCCCCGCCTGAAATGCTTGACGGCGCACCCCGCCGGTGCAGCATGGTGCCGGTCAACCAGGGACAGGGAGCACACCATGAAGCGCAGGACACTGCTCAAGGCCGCCGCCGCATCCGCCCTACTGCCGGCACCGGCCATCGGCCAGGGCAACGCAAAGGTGCTGCTGTGCGCCCCCGAGGCCAACCTGGCCAGCATCGACCCGGTCTGGACCACGGCGACGGTGGCGGTCAACTACGGCTACATGGTCTACGACACGCTGTACGGATCGGATGTCGGCCTGGTGCCGCGGCCGCAGATGGCCGAAGGGCACACGCTGTCCGACGACAAGCTGCTGTACACCTTCAAGCTGCGCGCCGGGCTGGCGTTCCACGACGGCGAGCCGGTGCGCTCGCGCGACTGCATCGCCTCGATCAACCGCTGGTCGAAGCGCTCGGCGTGGGGCCAGGCGCTGGGGGCGCGCATCGAGGAAATGAAGGTGGTCGACGACCGCAGCTTCACGATGCGGTTGAAGATGCCCTTCGCGCTGACGCTGAACGCACTGGGCCAGGGCCACAGCTTCATCATGCCCGAGCGGGTGGCGCTGACCGATCCGTTCAAGCAGATCACCGAGACCGTCGGTTCCGGCCCCTTCATGTTCAAGCGCGATGAGTGGATCGCCGGCGCCAAGGCGGTGTGGGTGAAGAACACCAAATACGTGCCGCGCGACGAAGAGCCGAACATGTTGTCCGGCGGCAAGCGCGTCTTTGTCGACCGGGTCGAGCAGATTGTCATGCCCGATGGCGCGACCGCGGCGGCGGCGTTGCAGTCGGGCGAGATCGACTGGGTGCAGGTGCCAACCATCGACCTGATACCGATGCTGAAGAAGAGCCGCGGCGTGCGCACCTTCGTCAACGACCCGTTCGGCTGGGTCGGGGTAATCCGGCCGAACTTCCTCCATCCGCCATTCAACAACCCCAAGCTGCTGCGCGCCATCCTGCCGGCGGTGGACCAGAAGGAATTCCTCGCCGCCGTGATCGGTGACCAGCAGGAGCTGGGCAAGGAGCCGGTGGGCATCTTCGCCCTGGGCACGCCAATGGCCAACACCGCGGGGCTGGAGGTGCTGTCCGGGCCGCGTGACCTGGCCCTGGCCAAGCGCCTGGTGGCCGAAAGCGGTTACAAGGGCGAAAAGGTGGTCCTGATGTCGCCGACCGACCAGCCGGCCCTGACACAGATCAGCCAGGTAACGCGCGAGCTGTTCATGAAGCTCGGGCTGAATGTCGAGTACCAGTCGATGGACTGGTCCACCCTGGTCTCGCGCCGCGCCAGCCGCGAACCGCCGGACAAGGGCGGCTGGAACGCCTTCTGCACCGCGTGGGACGGCATGTCGGTCAGCGACCCCGGCGGCCATTTCCCGATCCGCGGCAACGGGCGCGGCGCCTGGTTCGGCTGGCCGGACGATCCGAAGATGGAGGCGCTGCGGGATGCCTGGTTCAATGCGCCCGATCTCGCCGCGCAGAAGAAGCTGGCCGAGGAGATTCAGATTCACGCCATGCAGGAGGTGCCGATCATCCCGACCGGGCAGTGGTTCACGCCGAATGCCACGCGCGACAACATCCACGACATCGTGCGCTCGGCGCTGGCGCTGCACTGGAACGTCAAGAAAGGATGATCCCGATGCCGAAGGGGTAGGGTAGGAAGGAGTTCTTTTTTGAAAAAAAGAACCAAAAAACTTTCAATACTAAGAAAAATGCCATTCTTTCTTAACGATTGAAAGTCTTTTTGCTTCTTTTTCTTCAGAAAAAGAAGGCCTTTCTTACCCTACCGCCACATCCAGCCATCCAAACCCGGTCACCCGTGCACGGTCCCCGTCGCGCAGCAGCACCGTGGTCGTGGCCGATTCCACCACCGCCGGCCCGACGATCCCCTGTCCCGGCGCCAGGCTGTCGAAGTCGAACACCTCCACCTCGCGCCATGCCCCGAGGTAGAGGCGCCGCATCCCCCGCGCCACGGCGTCCGGCCCGCCCTGCAGCGCGGGTTCGCGCGGCAGGGCGGGCAGCCCTCCCACCACGGCCACGCGGGCATTGACCAGCACCGCCTCCTGGTCGGGCATGGCGTAGGTGTAGAGCGCCTCGTGCTGGCGGTGGAAGGCGTCGGCCAGCGCCGAAGTCAGGTCCGGCCGGGCGAAGTCGATGCCGTCCAGCGGCACGGCCACTTCGAAAATCTGCTCGCCATAGCGCATGTCGGCCGAACGGTGGGTCCGCACCGGGCCGTCGAACTGCGCGGCGGCCAGGCGGGCGCGGCCATCCTCCTCCATCCCGGCCCAGGCGGCGCGCAGCCCTGCGGCGTCCAGCCGGCTGGCATCGCCGATATGGGTGCGGGCGATCTCGTAGCGCAGGTCCGACGCCAGCATCCCCCAGGCCGACAGCACCGCCGCCACGCGCGGCACGATCACCCGCTTCAGGTCGAGCTGGCGCGCCACGTCGGTGACATGCAGCGCCGCCGCCCCCCCGAACGACAGGATGGCGAAGCGGCGCGGATCAACCCCTCGGCGCACCGAAACCAGGCGGATGCCCTCGGCCATGCGGGTATTGATGATGCGGTGGATGCCCTCGGCCGCCGCCATCCGGTCCACCCCCAGCCGCCCCGCCACCCGGTCCACCGCCGCCACGGCCGACGCGACATCGAGCTTCGTCCGCCCGCCAAGAAAATTATCGGGATCGAGAAAGCCCAGCACCAGGTTGGCATCGGTCACCGTCGCGTCCACGCCGCCGCGCCCGTAGCACGCCGGCCCCGGCTGCGCCCCCGCGCTTTCCGGCCCGACATGCAGCACCCCCCCGGCATCGACGCGCGCGATCGAGCCGCCGCCGGCACCGATGCTGGCGATGTCCAGGCTCTGCAACGCCACCCGCTGCCCGGCCAGCCGCCGGTCCGAGGCAATCGTGGCCTGCCCGCCCACCACCAGCGAGATATCGGTCGAGGTGCCGCCCATGTCGAACGGGATCAGGTCGCCATGCCCGATCAGGCTGGCGGCATGGCAGCTGCCGGCCACCCCGCCGGCCGGGCCGGACAGCACCGCGCCGGCCGACAACGCCACCGCGTCCGCGATGGTCGCCACACCGCCATGGGACTGGATGATCAGCACCGGCCCGCCATAGCCGCCGGCGCGCAGGCGCTCCTCCAGCCGGGTGAGGTAGCGTTGCAGCGCCGGTCCGACATAGGCGTTGACCACCGTGGTGCAGACCCGGTCGTATTCCTTGATCTGCGGCAGCACCTCGCAGGACAGGCAGACATAGGCACCGGGCATCGCGGCCCGCACCGCCTCGGCCATCGCCCGCTCATGCCGCCCGTCGCGCCAGGCATGCAGGGTGCAGATCGCCACCGAATCGACCCGCTCGTCGCGCAGCACCGCGATGGCGGCATCCAGCGAGGCGCGGTCGAGCGGGATCTCGATCCGCCCATCGGGCCGGATGCGCTCGCGCACCCCCAGCCGCAGATGGCGCGGCACCAGCTGTTCCGGCGGCGCCTGGCGCAGATTGTAGCGGTCATCCTTCAGCCCCTCGCGCATCTCGATGATGTCGCGATGGCCCTCGGTGGTCAGCAGCCCGACGCGCGCCCCCTTGCGTTCCAACAGCGCGTTGGTGGCCACCGTGGTGCCATGCACGATGCGCAGGGTCGCGGCCAGCATGGCGGCTTGCGGAACGCCGAGCGCTTCCGCCAGCCGGCCCAACCCCGCCATCACCCCCAGCGACTGGTCCTCGGGGGTGGAGGCGGCTTTGGCCAGCGTCACCGTGCCGGCGGCATCCACCGCCACCAGGTCGGTGAAGGTCCCACCGACATCGATCCCGATGGCGTACATTAATTCGTATCCGTCACGAAGCCGGCGCGCCGGTCGGCCGCCCGCTCCGCCGCACTGCGCTCGGCCGGGTCGCCCCAGCCGCCGCCACCGCCGGAATGGGCGTGCAGCACGTCGTACGGCCGGATGACCACGCCCACCTCCTTGGTCTTCAGCTTGCGGTCCGGCCGACCGTCGGATTGCAGCCAGTAATCGTGCGGCCGGCCATCCTGCCCGCCCACCATGCCGCAGGCGCCGTACTTGATGCCGTCGCCGGCGGTGTTGCCCACGGCGGGGACATCGGTCTCGATCGCCATCTCCAGCACGCCGCCGGGCCCGCCGCGATACCGCCCGTCGCCCCCGCTGTCGGGGCGGAATTCGTGGCGCCTGAAGTGCAGCGGAAAGCGCACCTCGTGCACCTCGATGCTGCCGAACTTGATGCCGCCGGCCGCCTGCCATTCGCCGGCCCCGGCCCAGCCATCGCCCGCCGAACTGGCGCCGCCGCCGGGGCGGGACTGGAACAGATGCCAGATGAACGGCCGCTCGGTGCGCGGATCAACCCCCTGGATGGCGATGCGAAACCGCCGCCCCCAGCCGGCCATGGTCCGCTCCGGGCAGGCCGGGGCGAGGGCGCGGACCACCGCCTCGATGATTTCCTGGCCGCAATGGTTGGTGCACAGCGTCACCGGCGCACCGGGCCGCGGCCAGACGATGGTACCTTCCTTCAGCACAACCTTAAGCGGACGAAAGGCACCGTCATTCTTCGGGATCTCGGGATCGATCAGATAGGCCAGCGCCACCACCACGGCGGAATGCGTGTTGGCATAGGACGAGTTGATGAACCCCACCACCTGCTCGTGGCTGCCGGTCAGGTCCACTTCCAGTGCGCTGCCCGCCTTGGTGATGCGGGCATGGATGCGGATATCGTGGAACTGGTGCCCGTCATCGTCCAGGAACGCCTCGCCCTCGTACACCCCGTCGGGCCAGCCGGAAATGATCGCCCGCACCTGCCGCTCGGCGCCGTCCAGCACCGCCTCCACCCCGGCATGCGTGGTCGCCGAGCCGAACTCGCCCAGCAACTGGCCCAGCCGCCGCTCGCCCACCCGCGCCGAACCGATCATCGCCGCCAGGTCGCCACGGAAGTCGCGCGGATGGCGCACGTTGAGCACGATCATCTCGTACACATCCTCGCGGCGAATCCCCTGGTCGTACAGCCGCAGCGGCGGAATCCGGATGCCCTCCTGGAAGATCTCGGTGGCGCCGGCGTTGTAGGCGCCATGCGTCGCCCCGCCGATATCGGACTGGTGGGACCGGTTGATCGACCAGAACACGAACCGGTCACCGTCGAACACCGGCACGAACACCGTCAGGTCCGGCAGGTGGTTGCCGCCGCGATACGGGTCGTTCAACAGGAACACGTCACCCGGCCGGATCGTGTCGCCAAAATATTCCGTCACCGCCCGCGCCGCGAACGGCAGCGCGCCGACATGGATCGGCACATGCTCGGCCTGCGCGATCAGCCGGCCCTTCGGGTCGCACAGGGCGGTGGAAAAATCCCGGCTGGAATTGAGGATCTGCGAATAGGCGGTGCGCAGCATGGCCTCGCCCATCTCCTCCACGATCGCCCGCAGCCGGTGCTGGATGACCGAGACGGTGATGGGATCGACCGTGACGGAATCGACCGTGACGGAAGCGACGGGCGCGATCATCGGCATATGTTCCCCGGCTGGCAGGCTGTCGAGCAACCGTGGCAGGCGCATCGGCCAAGGGCAACCGGGCGATGGCACGCTTTCGCGTCAGGACGGTTAGGCCGCCCGACGACGCATTGCTGGCCGCGGGCCTGCCGGTAGCGCGGGGCGGGCGATCGGGTTGGTGGTCAGCGAACTGGCAAGGAGAAGGCTTCCCACCTCACCCCCTCACGGCGGCCCCACGCGAAACGCGCACAGCTTGTTGCCATCGGGATCGCGGAAATACGCGGCATAGAACCCGTTCGGATCCGACCCGCGCACGCCCGGCGCGCCCTCGTCCTTGCCGCCGGCGGCCATCGCCTTGGCATGCATGGCGTCGATCGCGGCGCGGGTGGGCACGCTGAGCGCGACCATGGTGCCGTTGCCGGCCCCGGCCTTGCCGCCGTCCCAGGGCAGGCCAACCGCCAGCATCGGCTGACCGGCGCCGGTGGTGTAGAACACGCGCTTGTCGTTGCTGTAGCCGGCCATCACCGTGGCGCCGAGCAATTCCATCAGCGGGTCGTAGAACGCGCGGGCACGTGCGAGGTCGTTGGTGCCCAGCATCACATAGCCGATCATCGTCGCCTCCCTTGCGGTATCCGCCGAGCGTCCTGCGGCGGCGGCGGCGTGTCAACCGGCGTGGAAAGCAGCCGCCATCCGCGGGCAAGGATCCGCCAAATCGGTTTGACTCGCCTCCGCCCCGGTGAGAGGCTTCGCCAAACGGCACAGCAAGCCGCAGGGAAGAATGGAGGCCGAACGTGACCCAAGTCATCAATCGTCGAACTCTGCTTGCCGGCGTGGCCGGGGTTGGCTTGGCCGGCGCGGTGGCAGCCGATGCCGGCGCCCAGGCCGCGGTCAAGGGCGGCAAGCCGCTGCGCGTCGCCCTGCTGAACGACATCGTCAACTTCGATCCGCACCAGTTCTCGTCGCAGAACGCCTCGATCATGCGCAACCTGTACGACACGCTGATCGAGTATGATGACGCCGGCAAGCCGATCCCCGCCCTGGCCTCGTCCTTCGCCATCGCGCCCGACAACCTGAGCTGCACCGTGGTCCTGCGCGCCGGCGTCACCTTCCACAGCGGCGCCCCGCTCACCAGCGCGGACCTGGACGCCACGCTGAAGAAGGCCAACGACCCCAAGACCGGCAAGAACGTCTATCCCACCATGGGCGTGGTTAAGGACTGGACCGTCGTCGATCCCAAGACCGTGCGCCTGAACTTCAAGGCCAAGGTGCCCGACCGGCAGGTCACCGACCTGCTGCAATTCATGTTCGTCATCGCCGCCGACACCACCGACAGTGCCGAGACCAAGGTCAACGGCACCGGCCCGTTCACCGTCGCCGAGCGCGTCCTCGGCCAGCGCATGCGCCTGGTCGCCAACCCGAAATACTGGCGCGCCAAGCAGCCGGTGCTGTCCGAGGTCATCTACACCATCTTCAGCGACGACGACAGCGCCGCGGCGGCCCTGGAATCCAAGGCTGTCGACATGATCTTCGGCGGCGGCGCCCGCGCGGCGGTGCGGCTGCGCAATGCCGGCTACCACCTGTGGCAGGGCCAGGGCCAGCTGGTGCAGGTGTTCCGCATCAACACCAACATGGGCCCCTTCCGCAACGAGAAGTTCCGCCAGGCCTTCAACTACCTGCTGGACCGCGCCGCCATCCTGCGCGTCGGCTATGCCGGCCTCGGCGAGGTCACCGCCCTGCCCTGGGCGCCCGCCAGCCCGGCCGCCGATCGCAGCTACGACAAGACCTACGCCTTCGACCTGAAGAAGGGCGAGGCGCTGCTGAAGGCCTCCGGCCTGTCCCCGGCCGAGATGAACGACTGGAAACTCCTGGCCAGCGGCAGCTCGCAGGACGCGGTGGCGATCAGCCAGATCGTGCAGGGCACGCTGAAGAAGGTCGGCATCGACATCCAGCTCGAAATCAAACAGGGCTCGGAATATGTCGACGCCCTGCTCGGCGGCAAGTTCAGCGCCACCTTCGGCGGCGTCGGCAACGTGCAGAAATTCCCCACCCGCATCACCACCAACTCGATCTACCGCACCGTCAACAACCCCGTCCTGGGCAACCCCAATCCGCACAAGGCCTACGTCGCGGCCATCGCCCGGGTCGAAAGCGCCTTCGGCACCGCCGACGTCAAGGCCGCCTACGCCGCGCTCAACAAGGCCCTGGTCGAATCCGCCTTCGGCATCGCCACCAACACCTACGACGTGTTCCTCACGGTCGCCGCCAAGAACGTCGGCGGCTTCACCAAGGATCTCGACAGCCTGCTGGTCTTGCGCACGCTGGGATTCACGAGCTGATCCACCATGGCTGACGGCGGCGGGGCAGACCCGCCGGTACTGCGCGTCCGCAACCTGTCGGTGACCTTCACCGGCAGCGGGCGCGATGTGCCGGCGGTCCGCGGCATCGATTTCGACGTGCGCGCCGGCGAGGTGCTGGGCATCGTCGGCGAATCCGGCTCCGGCAAGAGCGTCACCGCCCTGGCCGCCACCGGCCTGCTGCCCCCCACCGCCCGCCTCTCCGGCAGCATCCGCATGGGCGCGGTCGAGGTCACCACGGCGGATGCCGAAACCCTGCGCACCATGCGCGGGCGCGATGTCGGCATGATCTTCCAGGACCCCACCACCACCCTGAACCCCGTCCTGCCGATCGGGCGCCAGGTGATCGAGGGCCAGGTCGCCCACGGCCTGGTGCCCGCCGACCAGGCCATGTCCCGCGCCGCCGGCCTGCTGCGCGAAGTCGATATCCCCGACCCCGAAGCCCGCATCGCCCAGTACCCGCACCAGTTCTCCGGCGGCATGCGCCAGCGCGCGGTGATCGCCATGGCGATGGCGGGATCAAAGCGCCTGATCATCGCCGACGAACCCACCACGGCACTCGACGTCACGGTCCAGGCCCAGGTCCTCGCCGTGCTGGCAAAACGCCAGGCCCAGACCGGCGCCGCCGTCATCCTCATCACCCACGACCTCGGCGTGGTCGCCGAAACCGCCGACCGCGTCGCCGTGATGTACGGCGGCCGCATCGTCGAAACCGGCGAGGTGGCCGACATCTTCCGCCACCCCCGCCACCCCTACACCGTCGGCCTGCTGCACTCCCTCCCCCGGCTGGACATCGTCGCCGAGCGGCTGGTGCCCATCCCCGGCCAGCCGCCCGCCCCCGCGCGCCTGCCCTCCGGCTGCGCCTTCCACCCGCGCTGCCCGATCGGCCGGGCGCGCGACATCTGCCGCCAGGACGACCCCCGGCTCCGCGAGCTCGCCGATCGCCAGACCGCCCCGGGCCACGCCGCCGCCTGCCATTTCCCCGATGAAGTCCAGGCGCTGCTGGCACAGGTCGCCCCCAAGGCCGCGGCCACCGCGGCGCCCCCCGCGCCGGACCAGGCCGTCCCCTTGCTGGAAGTCGAGGGCCTGCACGTCCACTTCCCCATCCGCACCGGCCTGCTGCGCCGCCAGACCGGCACGGTCCGCGCCGTCGATGGCGTCAGCCTGGTGGTCCGCGCCGGCGAAACCCTCGGCCTGGTCGGCGAAAGCGGCTGCGGCAAGACCACCACCGGGCGCGCCATCATGGGCCTGGTCCGCGCCACCGCGGGATCGGTGCGCTTCGCCGGCGAGGAAGTCACCACCATGGCCCCGCCCGCCCTGCGCCGCGCGCGGCGCAACATGCAGTACATCTTCCAGGACCCCTACGCCTCGCTGAACCCGATCAAGACCGTGGGCGACATCGTCGCCGAACCCCTGCGCATCCACAAGCTGTTCGACGGCATGGGCGGCATGAAGCGCGTCGCCGAACTCTTCGAACTCGTCGGCCTCTCCGCCACCATGCTCGGCCGCTACCCCGCCGAATTCTCCGGCGGCCAGAAGCAGCGCATCGGCATCGCCCGTGCCCTCGCCCTGTCGCCAAGGCTCCTCATCCTCGACGAACCCGTCGCCGCCCTGGACGTCTCGATCCAGGCCCAGGTGGTCAACCTGCTCCAGGACCTGCAAAAGGAACTCGGCCTCGCCTACCTCTTCATCGCCCACGACCTCAGCGTCGTCCGCCACATCTGCGACCGCGTCGCGGTGATGTATCTCGGCCGCATCGTCGAGCAGAGCGACAAGGCCACGCTCTACGCCACCCCCACCCACCCCTACACCCAGTCCCTGCTCTCCGCCGTCCCAGTGCCCGACCCGTCGCGCCGCGGACCCGGCGGAAAAGGCGGGGCCGACCGCATCGTGCTGGAGGGCGACATCCCCAGCCCCGCCCGCCCGCCCACCGGCTGCACCTTCCACCCCCGCTGCTTCCGCGCCGAACCCCGCTGCGCCATCGAGTCCCCGATTTTCCGCGACTTCCCCGGCCTGCCGACCCAGGTCGCCTGCCACTTCGCCGGCCCCCGCGCGATGGCCCCGACATGAGCGACGTCCCGGCATGAGTGGCAGTTGGCAACGCACCCGCGCCGCCGCCTGGCGCGTCCTCGCCCACCCCGGCGCCCTCATCAGCGTCGCCTACCTGGCGGTGACCATCTGCGTCTCGCTGACCGCGCAATGGCTGCTGCCGATCGACCCGCTCTACCAGGACCTCGCCTCCACCCTCGAACCCCCCGGTGCCACCTACTGGTTCGGCACCGACGAACTCGGCCGCGACATCCTCGCCCGCGTCATCTACGGCGCGCGCACCTCGCTGCTCACCGCCGGGGGCGCGGTGGTGATCGCCGCGGCCATCGGCGTGCCCATCGGCCTCATCGCCGGCTACTTCGGCGGCTGGCGCGACACCATCCTGATGCGCATCGTCGATGTCCTCCTCGCCCTGCCCGGCATCCTCTTCGCCATGGCCCTGATCGCCGTGCTCGGCCGCAGCCAGGCCGCCGCCCTGGTCGCCGTCGGCATCACCGGCATCCCCAGCTTCGCCCGCATCACCCGCGCCCAGGTCCTCAGCCTGCGCCAGCGCGATTTCGTCCTCGCCGTCGAAGCCCTCGGCGGCACCGCCGCCTACAACATGTTCCGCACCGTCCTGCCCAACGCCTGGTCGCCCATCCTGGTCCAGGTCGTGATCCTGTCCAGCGTCGCCATCCTGCTGGAAGCCGCCCTGGCCTTCCTCGGCGTCGGCATCCCACCCCCCACCCCAAGCTGGGGCGAAATGCTGCGCACCGGAAAATCCTACCTCTACGAAGCCCCCACCTACGCCATCCTCCCCGGCCTCGCCCTCACGCTCACCATCCTCTCCCTCGACACCCTCGGCCGCACCCTGGCCACCGTGCTCGAAGACCGCCGCGAAGTCGTCGAGGACGAAGCGCAATGAAGGCAGGAAGGAGTCTTCTTTTTGTGAACAAAAAGAAGCAAAAAAACTTCATCCATAAGAACTCTTCCCTCCCCCCGTCCTTCACGGGGGGAGCCGGAGGGGGGCCGCCACGCGATGACACCTTCGTAATACTGCACCAGGCGTCCTTCACGGGGGGAGCCGGAGGGGGGCCGCCACGCAATAACGTCGCCACACGGCGCGTGGCATGACCAGCTACATCCTCCGCCGCCTCGCCCAACTCGTCCCGGTCCTCTTCCTCGCCTCGATCGGCATCTGGGCCATGGTCTATGCCGTCCCCGGCTCCCCGGTCGGCGCCATCGTCGGCGAGAACGCCACCCCCGAGCAGATCGCCGATACCATCCAGCGCCTCGGCCTCGACCGGCCGTTCTACGAACAATACTGGTCCTGGCTGTCAGGCGCCGTCCTCGGCGATCTCGGCGAGTCCATCCAAAGCCGCGAGCCCGTGCTCGACCTGATCCTCACCCGCGTCCCCGCCACCATCCAGCTCGGCCTCGCCGCCATCCTCGTCGGCCTCGTCCTCGGCGTCCCCGTCGCCGTCGTCAGCGCCCTGGTCCCCGGAAGCCTGATCGACCGCATGCTCAGCGGCTGGAGCGCGCTCGCCCTCGGCGTGCCCACCTTCTGGCTCGGCATCCTGCTGATCCTGCTGTTCGGCGTCCAACTCCACTGGCTCCCCTCCGTCTCCACCTATATCCCCTTCTTCGAAGACCCCGTCGGCGCGCTGGAAAACCTCCTCCTCCCGGCGCTGACCCTGGGCACCTACGTCTCCGGCATCTTCGCCCGCTTCCTGCGCGCCTCCCTGCTCGGCGAACTGAAAGCCGACTACGTCCGCACCGCCCGCAGCAAAGGCCTGCGCGAACGCGACGTCGTCGGCCGCCACGTCATGCGCAACGCCCTGCTGCCCTTCGTCACCATCGTCGGCCTGATGCTGGCCGCCTTCGTCGGCGGCACCGTGGTCACCGAAGCCGTCTTCACCTACCCCGGCATCGGCCGCCTGCTGATCCAAGCCATCGGCGTGCGCGACTACCCGCTGATCCAAGGCTGCATCCTGTTCGTGCTGGTGATCTACGTCCTGATGAACGTGCTGGTGGATGTGCTGTATGCCTATATCGACCCCAGGATCGAATATCGGTAAGCAAGACTCTTCTTTTTGTGAACAAACAGAAGCAAAAAAAATTCATTCGTTAAGAAAGCCCCCTCTCCCCTTGGGGGAGAGGGCCGGGGTGAGGGGTAGCCCCACCAAAACCGCCAGATATACTGGCAAACCCCCCTCACCATCGCGCCACCGACCCAACGCAATCGCCACCCCAACCAATGAATAAAGTTTTTTTGCTTCTTTTTGTTCACAAAAAGAAGACCTTCCCTCCCCCACCCAACCCCAGAAAAAATCCCCACCCCCCCTCTTGACGCCCCTCCCACATCAGATTATATCTAACTAACATGAAATCCCAGACCGCCCCCGCAACCCCCATCCTGGACACCCTCGGCGAAGCCGCGCGCGCTGCCTTGCTCGCCCTGCTCCACACCCTGCTCGACCGCATCTTCCTCCGCCTGGAAGCCCTGCTCGGGCAATGGCGCGCGGGCACCCTGCCGCCGCCCCCGCCCACACGCGCCGCGCGTCCCGCGCCGCTGCGCCACACCCCCCATTCCCGCCAGGCCCGGCGCACCACCCAGCCCCGCCAGCCCCGCCACGCCCAGCGCGCCGGCGCCCCTGCGCCCGCCCGCCGCCCCCACGCGCCCGGCGCGGGCCGCACCGCGATCCCCCATCCCCACGCCACCCGCACACCCGCGCCGCCGGCAACCGCCGCCCGCGCCCCACCCGCCGCTTTTTCGCCCCTCGGCCGATCATGCCGACGCATGCCTATAATGTTCCGATATCGCAATAATCGCCATAGCTTGACGCCTGCCCCCCACCCGCGCGATGAATAGGGCACCATGTCCTGAGCACCCCACAGCGACAACAGCGGACTCCATTCCGCCAGCCGGCGCGCCGCGCTCCCGCACGCCATGCCAAGGCCATGCCATCCATGATCCGCCAGTTCCTCCAATTCTACCGCCCGCACCGGCGCCTGCTGGCGCTGGATTTCAGCTGTGCGGCCCTGTCCGGCGTGTTGGAACTGCTCTTCCCCATGGCCGTCCGCGGCGTGATCGACCACCTCCTGCCGCAACAGGATCTCTACGTCATCACCATCGCCGTCGTCGGCCTGTTCGCCGTCTATCTGCTGAACTCCGGCCTGATGGCCATCGTCACCTATTGGGGCCACGTGCTCGGCATCGCCATCGAGACCGAGCTGCGCCGCCGCGCCTTCGACCACCTGCAGAAGCTCTCGCTCTCCTTCTACGACAACCAGAAGACCGGCCACCTCGTCGGCCGCGTCACCAAGGACCTGGAGGAAATCGGCGAGGTCGCCCATCACGGCCCCGAGGACCTGCTGATCGCCGTCCTCACCTTCGCCGGCGCCTTCGCCCTGATGGCGCTGATCAACCTGCAACTCGCCCTGATCGCCGCCCTGATCGTCCCCGCCGCCGCCTTCGTGGTGGCGCGCTACGGCGGGCGCATGACCATCAACTGGCAGACCCAGTTCGCCCGCGTCGGCGCCTTCAACGCGCGCATCGAGGAAGCCGTCGGCGGCATCCGCGTCGTCCAGGCCTTCGCCAACGAAGACCACGAGCGCCGCCTCTTCGCCACCGACAACGACCTCTACCGCCGCGCCAAGCTCGACGCCTATCGCCTGATGGCCGCCGGCATCACCCTGAACTACGTCGCGATGCGCCTGGTACAGGTGGTGGTGATGCTCGCCGGCGCCTGGCTGATCGTCCGCGGCGGCCTCACCATCGGCGATTTCGTCGCCTTCCTGCTGCTGGTCGGCGTGTTCTACCGCCCGCTGGAAAAAATCTCCGCGGTCATCGAAACCTACCCAAAGGGCATCGCCGGCTTCCGCCGCTACCTCGCCTTGCTGGCCACCAAGCCCGACATCGCCGACCGCCCCGGCGCCCGCGCGGTGTCCTCCCTGCGCGGCGAGGTGCGCTACGAGAACGCCACCTTCGGCTACGACCCCGCCCGCCCCGTGCTGCGCGACCTCAACCTCGCCGTGCGCGCCGGGGAGACCGTCGCCCTGGTCGGCCCCTCCGGCGCCGGCAAGACCACGCTCTGCGCGCTGCTGCCGCGCTTCTACGAGCTGGGCCAGGGCCGCATCACCATCGACGGCATCGACATCCGCGACATGACCCTGGCCAGCCTGCGCCGCCAGATCGGCATCGTGCAGCAGGATGTCTTCCTCTTCGCCGGCTCCATCCGCGACAACATCGCCTATGGCCGCCTCGGCGCCACCGAAGCCGAGATCATCACCGCCGCCCACCGCGCCCGGCTGGACGACGTCATCGCCGCCCTGCCCGAAGGGCTGGACACCCCGATCGGCGAGCGCGGCGTGAAGCTTTCCGGCGGCCAGAAACAGCGCCTGGCCATCGCCCGCATCTTCCTCAAGAACCCGCCGATCCTGATCCTGGATGAAGCTACCAGCGCGCTGGACACCGCCACCGAACTCGCCATCCAGCAATCCCTGGCCGAACTCGCCGAAGGCCGCACCACCCTGGTCATCGCCCACCGCCTCGCCACCATCCGCAACGCCGACCGCATCGTCGTGGTCACCACCGACGGGATCGCCGAACAGGGCACGCATCGCGAGTTGCTGGCCCGGGGCGGCCTCTACCGTGACCTCCACGCCGCCCAGTTCGCGGTGGCGGCAGAGTAAGAAAGTGTTCTTTTTTGAAAAAAAGAACCAAAAAACTTTCTATAATAAGATCTATCCTAATGAATAAAAAGTCTTTTTGCTTCTTTTTCTTCAGAAAAAGAAGATCTTTCTTACCTTGAGTCTTTCCGTGGCAAGCTCAAAGCCACCGCCATGCCCGCCAGGTTGCCCGCTCCCGCGATCACCACCGCCGCCGCATAGCCTTGGGTCAGGTCGAACAGATACCCCGCCAGCACCGGCAGCCCCACCGCCGCCGCGCACCAGGCGATATAGGTCCGCCCCGCCACCCGCCCGAAATCCGCCACTGGCCAGTACAGCGCGATGCTCCCGGCCGTCGAGCCGGATATGAAGCCATAGCCCATCCCCACCATCCCCAGCCCCAGCACCGCGGTCACCGGTGCGGGATACGCCGTCAGCAGCACCGCCCCGCCCAGCGCCAGCCCATGCGCCGAGCACATCACATGCGGCACCGCGAAGCGATCCACCAGCCACCCGCCGCTCACCCGCGCCAATGCGATCGCCGCGGTGATCCCGGTGGTGGCCCCCACCGCCAGCGCCACCGCCCCGCCATAGGCGGCCACGATCTCCCGCGCCTGGCTCAGCACCATCAGCCCCGCCGAGGCCGCCAGGAAGAACGTCGCGGCAAGCTTGACGAATGTCAGCCCCAGCCGCGCCGGGACAACCGGCGCGCTCCCCGCCGGCGCCGCCAGCCGCGCCCCGCCGTGATGCACCAGCCATGCCGCCACGGCCCCGAACACCACCAGCACCACCGCCAGCCCGGCCAGGGTGGTGCGCCAGCCGAAATTCTCGTTGCACCAGTGGAAGACCGGCGTCGCGATCATCGCCCCCAGCGGATACAGGCTGACGATATAGCCGTTCACCAGCCCCTGCCGCCGCCGCAGCAGAAGGTTCACCCCCTGCTGCAACAGGATATAGGCCACCCCCCCACCGGTGCCGAACGCCACGCCGTAGCCGAGCAGAAGCTGCGCCATCCCGCTCGCCATCGCCGCCACCCCGATCCCCATGGCGGCCCAGGCGGCAGCGGCAAACACCAGCACCGCCGCCGGCGCCAGTCGATACAGAAACGCCGCCCCCACCGAGCCCACGGTGAATCCCACCGTCGCCATCCCGAACACCAGCGACAGCGCCGAGCGCGGGATTGCCAGGTCCAGCTCGATCGGCCGCAGGAACACGCTGAACGAATACACCGAGCCCAGCGGCAGGTTCAGCAACGTCGCCGCCAGCAGCGCCGCCCACAGGCGTTGCGGGCGGATGATGTCGGGGCGCGCAATGCGGGGCATGCGCCAAGCCTCCGCCCCCCGCCGGGTCCGGTCAAGCGGCCCCGGTTGCCAGCGGGACGGAACGGCAGCACTCTCGCGCCACCTCCAATTTTTCCCGAGAACAATGCGATGAACGACGTGCCCTCCGACGCCATGCTGTCCGGTCTCAAGTGGCGCTGCATCGGCCCATCGCGCGGCGGGCGCGTGGTGGCGGTGGCGGGCGACTTCAACAACCCGATGGTGTTCTACTTCGGCGCCTGCGCCGGCGGCATTTGGAAGACCATCGACGGCGGCATCTACTGGCGCTGCGTGTCCGACGGCTTCCTGGCCACCGCCGCCGTCGGCGCAATCGCCGTCGCCCGCTCGGACTCCAACGTCATCTACGCCGGCATGGGCGAGACCACCATCCGCCTGGACGTCTCCTACGGCGACGGCGTCTACAAAAGCACCGATGCCGGCGCCACCTGGACCAATGTCGGCCTGCGCGACACCAAGCATATCGGCCGCGTGCTGATCCACCCGGCCAACCCCGACATCGCCTATGTCGCCGCCCTGGGCGACATCTTCGGCCCCCACGAGGCGCGCGGCGTCTATCGCACCACCGATGGCGGCAAGACCTGGCAATGCGTGCTGCACCGCGACGCCGACAGTGGTGCCGTGGACATGGCGATGGATGCCAGCAACCCGCGCGTGCTCTACGCCACCATCTGGCAGACCCGCCGCAACTTCTGGAATATTTCGTCGGGCGGCCCCGGCTGCGGCCTGTTCAAGTCCACCGACGGCGGCGACACGTGGACGGAGATTTCCCGCAACAAGGGCCTGCCCACCGGCCCGCTCGGCAAGATCGGCGTCGCCGTCTCCCCCGCCCAGTCCGGCCGCGTCTGGGCGCTGGTGGAGGCGGAGGGCGAGAAATGCGGCCTCTACCGCTCCGACGACCACGGCGCCACCTGGGTGCAAACCCAAGCCAGCCGCGACCTGATGCACCGGCCGTGGTACTACACCCACGTCTTCGCCGACCCCAGCCACGCCGACACGGTGTACGTCACCAACCTGTGCATGTGGAAATCCACCGACGGCGGCACGAACTTCACCGAGATCAACACCTCGCACGGCGACAACCACGACCTCTGGATCGACCCGGCCGACAGCCGCCGCATGATCGAGGGCAATGACGGCGGCGCCCAGGTCACCTTCAACGGCGGCATCACCTGGTCGTCGATCTACAACCAGCCCACCGGCCAGTTCTACCGGATCGACACCGACAACCGGTACCCCTACCGCGTCTATGGCACGCAGCAGGACAACACCTCCATCGCCGTGCCCACCGCCACCGTCTGGGGTGCGATCACGCTCGGCGACTGCACCTATCCCGGCACCGGCGAAAGCGGCTTCATCGCGGTCAAGCCGAACGACCAGGACGTGGTCTTCGTCGGCGCCGTCGGCTCCAGCCCCGGCGGGGCCGGCGCGTTGCAGCGCTACGACTACAAGACCGACCAGATCTCGCTGGTCAATGTTTGGCCGGAGGAATCCACCGGCGTCGCCCCGCGCGACCTGAAATACCGCTTCGCCTGGACCTTCCCGATCGTCTTCTCGCCGCACGACCCCGACACGCTCTATGCCGGCGGCAACGTGGTGTTCAAATCCACCAACGAGGGCCAGAGCTGGCAGCCGATCTCGCCCGACCTCAGCCTGAACGACAAGTCCCGCCAGGGCCATTCCGGCGGCGACATCACCCGCGAAAGTGCTGGCGCCGAAGTCCACGCCACCACCGCCAGCGTGGTCGAGAACCCGCACCGCAAGGGCGAGATCTGGGCCGCCACCGATGACGGCCTGGTCCACGTCATGCGCGCGGGCGGCAATGACTGGACCAACGTCACCCCGCCCAGCCTGCCGGAACTCGCCTATGTCGGCTGCGTCGAGCCCTCGCCCTTCGATGCCGACACCGTCTATGTCGCGGCCACGCGCTACAAGCTGTCGGACTACAAGCCCTATCTCTATCGCACCAGCGACGGCGGCCGCAGCTGGACCTCGATCAACGGCAATTTCCCCGAGGGCGAGATCACCCGCGTCGTCCGCGCCGATCCCGTGCGCCGCGGCCTGCTGTTCGCCGGCACCGAGACCGGCGTGTTCTTCACCCTGGACGACGGCGCCAGCTGGGCGCGGCTGCCCGGCGGCCTGCCGATCGTTCCGGTCTATGATCTCAAGATCAAGGACACCGACCTGGTCGCCGGCACCCACGGCCGCGCCTTCTGGGTGCTGGACGACCTCACCGCCCTGCGCAACCTGCCGGCCGCCGGCAGCGGCGCGAAGCTGCTGCCGTCACGGCCCACCGTGCGCACGCGCATGCATTTCGGTGCCCTCGGCGGCGCTCGCGGCCCGGTCTCGTTCCAACTGGTGTTCGGCATCGGCGGCGGCATCGCCCATTACGAGAAGCCCGACGGGACCAAGGTGCGCGAGCACCTGGACATCGGCGAGAACCCGCCCGGCGGCGCCATCATCTGGTACACCCTGCCCGCCGACCACAGCGGCCCCGTCACGCTCGCCTTCCGCGACGCCGGCGGCAAGACCATCGCCGCCTATGCCAGCGACGACACCACGGTCCCCGCGGCCAAGCGCCCGTCCACCAGGCCGGGCCTGAACCGCTACATCTGGGACATGCGCCACCCCGGCCCGGCGAAGATGGACAATACGCTCGCCGCGCCGAAGCCGAAGGCGCTGGTCGCCGATCCCGACAACACGCCCGGCCCGCTCGCCATCCCCGGCAACTACACCGCCGAGCTGACCGTCGGCGGCGCCACCCAGGCGCAACCCTTCACCATCGTCAAGGACCCGCGCCTGCCCACCACCCCGGCGCAGCACCAGGCGCAGCTGGACCTGCTGCTGCGGCTGAACGCTTCGCTGGACAGTCTCAACCAGGGCGTCAACCGCCTGCGCCGCACCCGAAGGCAACTCGCCGCCCTGGCCGAGGCCGCCGGGCCGGGCGACCTCGCCGAGCGCGCGACATCCGCCAGCACGGCGCTCGCCGCCGTGGAGGGCGTGCTGGTCGATGTCCACCGCCAATCCCCGCGCGATGCGCTGCGCAACCCGGCGGGGCTGAACGACACGCTGGTCGATCTGATCAACACGGTGGCCATCTCGGACCGCGAGCCCACCGCCCAGGCCGCCGCGGTGTCGCAGGAGCTGATGGACAACGTGGCCGCCCAGCTGGCGGCCATGAACGCCGTGCTGACCGGCGACATCGCCGAGATCAACCGCGCGGCGGCCAGCGCCGGCATCGCCCACGTGCCCGCCGCCTGATCCCGCCGCTTGCCCCTGCTCCACCCCGCTGGCATCGTCAGGGGCAAGTGGGGCAGGGGAGGGAGGCGGCGGATGGATTTCTCGGGCAAGGTGGCGGTGGTCACCGGCGGCGCCAACGGCATCGGCGCCGCGGTGTGCCACGGCCTGGCGCAGCGCGGCGCGCGCGGCGTGCTGGTGGTGGACCGCGACGCGGCGGCCGGCGAGGCGACCGCCGCCGCCATCCGCGCCGCCGGCGGCCACGCCCTGTTCGCCGCCGCGGACGTGTCGCAATCCCGCGACGTCCAGGCCTATGTGAAGCTGGCGCTGGACACCTGGGGCGCGATCGACTGCTTCCACAACAACGCCGGCATCGAGGGCCGCATCGCGCCCACCGCCGAATACGACGAGGCGGTGTTCGACAGCGTGATCGCGGTCAACGTCAAGGGCGTGTTCCTCGGCCTGCGCCACGTCCTGCCGGTGATGCTGAAACAGGGCCACGGCGCCATCGTCAACACCGCCTCGGTCGCCGCCATCTTCGGCACCTCCGGCATGCCGGCCTATGTCGCCAGCAAGCACGCGGTCGCCGGGCTGACCAAGGTCGCCGCCGGCGAGGTCGGGCCGCAAGGCATCCGGGTCAACGCCGTCCTGCCCGGCCCGATCGACACCCGCATGGTGCGCGACATCGCCAGGCAGGTCTCCCCCAACAACCCCGACGCCGTCGAGGCGGGCTACGCCGGATCGATCCCGCTGCGCCGCTACGGGACCGCCGAGGAAGTCGCCAACGTCGTGCTGTTCCTGCTCTGCGACCTCGCCGGCAACGTGACCGGCGCGCAATACGTGGTCGATGGCGGCCGCAGCGCGGCGCCGGCGGGCGTCTCGGCACACGTGGAATAATAGGGCATGGATGGATGGCACAACGGCCGCCTCGGCACCGCTGACGACTTCCCCGGCCGCGATTGATCCCAAGGACCGCCATCATGGACCTTTTGTCGCTCTCCACCGTCGAACTGCGCCAGCGCATCGGCTCGAAGGAGATCTCCCCGGTCGAACTGCTGGAGGCCAGCGTCGAACGCATCGTCGCGCTGAACCCCGCGACCAACGCCATCACCGGCGCCGATCTCGCCGAGGCGCGGCGCGTCGCGCGCCTGGCCGAACGCGCGGTGCTGGCCGGCGAACCGCTCGGCCTGCTGCACGGCCTGCCGACCGGGGTCAAGGACCTGCACGAAACCGGCGGGCTGCTGACCACCTACGGCTCGCCGCTGCACGCCGAGGAGGTGCCGGATTTCGACTGTGCCATGGTCGCCAACATCCGCGGCGAGGGTGCGGTGATCCTGTGCAAGACCAACGTGCCGGAATTCGGTGCCGGGGCGAACAGCCGCAACCCGGTCTGGGGCGCCACCGGCAACCCGTTCAACCCGACGCTCAACCCCGGCGGCTCCTCGGGCGGCTCGGCGGTCGCCCTGGCCACCGACATGCTGCCGGTCTGCACGGGATCGGACACTGGCGGCTCGCTGCGCATCCCGGCGGCGATGTGCGGCATCACCGGATTCCGCCCCTCGCCCGGCGTGGTGCCGATGGACAAGCGCCCGCATGGCTGGACGCCGATTTCCGTCCTCGGCCCGATGGGCCGCACTGTCGCCGACACCCGCCTGTTGTTCGCCGCCCAGGCTGGCATGGACGACCGCGAGCCGCTGGGCTTCCCGCTCGACCGGGCCGCTATCCTCGCCCCCCGCCCCGCCGACCTCGGCACCCTGCGCGTGGCCTGGACCGAGGATTTCGGCCAATGCCCGGTCGGACAGGAAATCCGCGCCGCCATGCGCGACAAGATCGCCGCCATGGCCCATCTGTTCGCCCGCTGCGACGCGATCGACATCGACATGGGCGAGGCCGACCGCTGCTTCGACGTGGTGCGCGCGCAGGGCTTCGTTGCCCGCTACCAGGCGCAGTACTCCCGCGACCCCTCCGCGCTCGGCCCCAACATCCGCGCCAACTACGAGATCGGTGCCGGCATGACGCTTGCCGACTCCGCCTGGGCCGCCGGCGAGCAGACCCGCATCTTCCGCCGCTTCCAGACCATCTTCCGCGACTACGACCTGGTCCTGTCCCCCACCGTGCCCGTCACCCCCTTCCCCTGGACCCAGCTCTATCTCGACGAGCTCGACGGCAAGAGGCTCCGCAACTACTACCACTGGCTGGCGCTGACCTATGACGTGACCCTGGTGACCAACCCCGCGATCTCGCTGCCCTGCGGCCGCGATCCCATGGGCATGCCCTTCGGGATGCAGGTCATCGGCCGCTTCCACGGCGACCTGGCGCTGCTGGACGCCGCCGAGGCGATGGAAGCCGCCTGGTCGCGCATCCCCACCCTGGCCCGCCCGCGCCCGGACCTGGCCAAGCTGTCCACCCCGCACCCCGAACTCGCCGCCTTCGCCACCCACCGCAGCGCACATCCGCAGGCACGGAGCCTGGCGCAGCAGGTGGAGTGAAGGAAGAAGGAGGCTTCTTCCTGTTCACAAAAAGAAGCCTTGCTTGACCTGCATCAACGTCCAATGCCGTCGCGCGCGCCATTCTGCGCGCGCCTTCGCGGGAGCATCCCATGTCCGAAGCCCTTGCCGCCTACGCCCGCCGCGCGGTGCCGCGCTACACCAGCTATCCCACGGCGCCGCATTTCCAGCCCGATTTCGCGCCCGCCACCTATGCCGACTGGCTGCGCCGCACCGATCCTTCGCGCCCGGTCTCGCTCTACCTGCACGTGCCGTTCTGCCGCGAGGTGTGCTTCTACTGCGGCTGCAACATGAAGCTGGCCGCCAGCTATGCGCCGATCGCCGCCTATGTCGAGGCGCTGCACGCCGAGATCGAGCTGGCCGCCGCCCTGCTGCCGCCGGGGTTGCCGGTCGCCCACCTCGCCTGGGGCGGCGGCACGCCGACGGCGCTTTCGCCTGACGACCTTGCCGCGGTCATGGACCGCCTGCGCAGGCACTTCACCATCCTGGCGGATGCCGAGTTGGCGATCGAGAGCGACCCGCGGACCCTGACGCCCGAAATGGCCCGGCGCATCGGCGCGCTGGGCTTCACCCGCGCCAGCTTCGGCGTGCAGGAGTTCGACCCCCGGGTGCAGCAGGCGATCAACCGCATCCAGCCGCCCGACATGGTCGCCCGCGCGGTGGACAACCTGCGCGGGGCCGGTGTCTCGCGCATCAATTTCGACCTGATCTACGGCCTGCCGCACCAGACCGAGGCCACCCTGCTGGCCACCATCGCCACCGCCGCGGCCATGCGCCCGGACCGCATCGCCCTGTTCGGCTATGCCCATGTTCCCTGGATGGCCAAGAAGCAGCGGCTGATCGACGAAGCCGCCCTGCCTGACGGTGCCGCTCGCGCATGCCAGGCCGAGTCCGCCGCCGAAGCTCTTGGCGAGGCCGGGTACCAGGCGATCGGCCTGGACCACTTCGCCCTGCCCGATGATCCCATGGCCATCGCCGCCCGCGCCGGCACCCTGCGGCGCAACTTCCAGGGCTACACCACCGACCCCGCGGAAACCCTGATCGGCCTGGGCGCCACGGCCATCGGCCGCTCGCCCTTCGGCCACGTGCAGAACATCGCCGAAACCGGCGCCTGGTCCCGAGCCATCGCCGCCGGCAGCCTGCCGGTGGCCAAGGGGGTGGCGATCTCTGCCGAAGACCGGCTGCGCGGGGACATCATCGAACGGCTGATGTGCGCTGGCCAGGCCGATATCGCCGCGCTGGGTCCGTGTGCCGACGAAGGCGCGATCCTGGACACCATGGCCGCCGACGGCCTGCTCATCCGCGACGGCACCAGCATCATCCTGACCCCCGCCGGGCGCAAGCTGGCGCGCGTTGTCGCGTCCGTGTTCGACACATACCTCGCCACCGGCCGGGCGCGGCATTCGGTGGCGGTGTGATGGCGGCGGACACGGCCGGCGCCCTGGCGCTGTCCGTCGGTCCGTCACCCCAATAGCCACGGCGCCCCCGACGCCGCGGCAATCGCCTTCACCTTGGCCAGCAGGTTCGGGCCGACCGGAATCCCCTCCTGCCGGCGGCGTGCCGCGTTGCGGCGCTCGGGATCGCCGGCGACCATGACGGGTTTTTGGGGGTCGGCGGGTTTCGTTGCGCGCAGGGAGTCGCAGAAGGCGATCATCTCGGCGCGGAACTCGGCGGGGTCGCGCAGCAGGCCGGTGTCGATGGCCATGAAGAAATGGCCGATATCCATCGTGCCGGCCTTCCTGGTGTGGCTGGGGTCGGTGGGGAAGGTGGCCCCCGACAGGCCGGCGGCGAGCACGTTGACCATGACGGCCAGGCCATAGCCCTTGTAGCTGCTGCCATCCGCGGTGCCGCCGAGCGGGGTGAGGAAGCCGCCCTTCTGGGAGGCCTCCAGCGGGTCGTTGCTGGGCGAACCGTCCTTGGCCACCAGCCAGCCATCGGGGGTGGGAAGGCCCTCGTTGGCCTTGTTGCGGATGCGGCCGGCGGCCACCGTGGTGGTGGCCATGTCGAGCAGGAACGGCTCACCCTCGCGCGCCGGGGCGGCAAACGCGATGGGATCGGTGCCGTACTTGGCCTCGGCCCCGCCAGTGGGGGCGACCTGGATGCCGCTGGCCGAGGTGGTGACCATGCCGATGAAACCGGCATCGGCGGCCATCTTGGCGTAATAGCCGCAGGCGCCGAAATGCGAGGAATTGCGCACGCCGGCAATGCCAACCCCCACCGTGCGGGCCTTGGAAATCGCCAGGTTCATGGCGGTGTACGAGTTGTAGTGGCCCAACCCCCCGCCACCATCGATCAAGGCCGCAACCGGCTTGTCCATCACAACCCTGGGCTGGGCGGTCATGCTGGTCTTGCCGCTGCGGCGGCGGTCGTCATAGCCGGGGACCATCGACATGCCGTGGCTGTCGATGCCATGCAAGTCAGCCCAGGCCATGATGTCGGCGGTGACCGCCGCCTGAATGGCCGGCATGCCCCAGGCCCGCAAAATCGCCTCCAACTGACCCCGATGCAACTCATACGATGCGGCCATGCGTGTCTCCTGGGCGTGTGGTGAAGGAAGGAAGGCGAGGGCTCTGCCCTCGACCCGCTGGGGCCGGGGGCCCCAGACCCCATTCGTTTGCTCGCCGAAGGCGAAAATGACCGAGGGTCCAGGGACCTCGGGTCCCTGGTGGGGTCCGGGGCAAAGCCCTGGCCTTCCTTCCCCCGTCACGCCCCGGCGCGGACGAAGCGGTTGCGCAGGGTGCCGAGGCCGGTGATGTCGATTTCGACGACATCGTTGTGCTTGAGGTTGGGCGAGGTGCCGTCGGTTCCCATCCACATCACGTCGCCGGGGACCAGGGTGCAGTATCGGCTGGTGCGGCTGATGAAGGTGGCGATGCCGTAGAGCATGTCGTTGGTGGGGAAGCGGATGGTTTCGGTGCCGTTGACGCGGATGATGGTGGTGGCGGCGGCGAGGTCGAGGTCGGTTTCGATCCATGGGCCCATGGGCTTGAAGGTATCGGTGTTCTTGGCGCGGAAGAAGGTGCGGTCGTTGCGCTGCCAGGTGCGTTCGGAGACGTCGTTGCCGATGGTGTAGCCGAAGACGTGGTTCAGCGCGTCGGCTTCGCTGACGTTTTTCGCGGTCTTGCCGATGATGGCGACGAGTTCGCCTTCGTAGTGGACCTGGTCCGGGGCGTCGGCGGGGATGACGACGTCGGTGTCGTGGGCGGTCAGTGCGTTGACGGCGCGGTAGCCGATATCGGCCTGGGGCGGGAAGTTGGGCGTCTCGCCGCGGGATTCCGCGACTTCCTTGACGTGGGCGACGTAGTTCAGGCCGGCGGCGTAGAAGGTGGGGGGGATGAGGGGGACTTCGATGCGGGCGGCGGCGAGCGGGGTCTGGCGGCCGGTGCGGGTCCAGGTGGCGAACAGGTCGCCGGTGATTTCGGCGATGGTGTCGCCTTCGAGGATTCCGAGGGCGGTCCTGGCGTTGGCGGTGTAGCGGAGGAAGCGCATGGTCAGCCCGAGACCATCGGCTGGCGTGCCTGGGGCGTGCTGGGGATGAACATGGCGGTGTTCCCTGTTGTCCGCGCCATTCTAGCGCGGCGGCGGCAAAGGGCCAGATGGCGGTGGCATTGGAATAATATTACGATATCGTAATAATAACGACGTGCGTTGGCGTGGAGTCAGGCGTCGCGAATTTTCGCTGGCGGGCGCAGGAAGGGCATGGGGCGCGGCCGGCTCTGCGGGTAGAGCGGGCGCATCGGCGGGGGTTTGGGCGGCGGGGGTTTGGGCGGCGGGGGTTTGGGCCGCGGGGGCTTTGCCGACCGGGGGCGCGGGGGGCGCGGGGGCAGGCGCAGGGCCGGCGGCAGGTCCACGCCGAGCAGCCGGCAGAGCGGGCGCAGGGTGCGGGTGATGGCGGGCGCGGCGGCGGCGGCCTCGGCCAGGGCGGCCTGGGTGGCGGGGTCGGCGAGCAGGTGCTGGAGCTGGCTGGCGAAGGCGGCGGCCTGGTAGCCCAGCGTGGCGACGAGCCAGGCGCGGCGGCGCGGCAACTGGATCGGAGGCGTGGCGCCGGTGCGGCTGGGACCCGGGGCATGGCGGCGCGGGGCCTGGCCGGCGGCGAGGCTGGTGAGCAGGCGGGCGAGGCGCTGACGGGCGCGGCCGATCCGGGTGACCAGCGGCTGGGCGAACAGGCCCAGCACGCCCCAGCCATGGCCGATGACGACCAGCAGCGACGCCAGGATGGCGTCGAGCCGCGCGGCGATCGCCTCGATCGCGGTGGCCGTTGCGGGGGAGGGCGTGTTCATGATACGTTCTTATAGCGCCGATGGATGGGCGGTGCAAGGATTTTTATCCTGAGTGGTTGCGTGAAGGAAGGTCTTCTTTTTCTGAAGAAAAAGAAGCAAAAAGACTTTCATTCATTGTCCATCTTGTGGCGACGTTCGATACCCAGGAACAAATGAATAAAAATTTTTGCTTCTTTTTTCAAAAAGAAGCGCTTCCTTCCTGCTGCCTGACGACCCGCCCCTCGATGGGATAGGCGGGATCGTTGTATCCGGGGCTGGAGGGATGGCCCGGCGGCACGAGGCGGTCGATGAAGGCTTCGTCGTCCGGCGTGAGGCGGACGTCCAGGGCGGCGAGGTAGTCGTCCCATTGCTCCATGGTGCGCGGCCCGGCGATGGCGCCGGTGACGAGCTGGTTGTTCAGCACCCAGGCGAGGGCGAAGCGGCTGGCGGTGGTGCCGCGGGCTTCGGCGTGTTCGGCGATGGCGCGGGCGAGGTGCAGCGATTCCGGGCGCCATTCGGTTTCCATCATGCGGCGGTCCTGGCGGCCGGCGCGGGTTCCGGGCTGGGGCGGGATGTCGGGGGTGTATTTGCCGGTGAGCACGCCGCGGGCGAGGGGGGAGTAGGGGAAGACGCCGACGCCGAAATGGGCGCAGGCGGGCAGGTGCTCGACCTCGATCATGCGGTTCAGCGCGTTGTAGAGCGGCTGGCTGGCGACGGGGCGGTCGATGCCGGCCTGGTCGCAGAGGCGGCAGATTTCGGCCAGGCGCCAGGCGCGGTGGTTGGAGACGCCGAAGTGGCGGAGTTTTCCCGCGCGGATGAGGTCGGCCAGGGCGCGGACGGTTTCCTCCAGCGGCGTGGAGTGGTCTTCCTTGTGGAGGTACATGATGTCGATGGCTTCCACGCCGAGGCGGCGGAGGCTGGCCTCGGTGGCGCGCTGGACGTGGCCGCGGGAGGTGCCGGTGCCGTTGGGGCCTTCGCCGGTGGGGTTGGCGAGCTTGGTGGCGACGACCCACCAGTTGCGGCGGGCGGCGATGGCGCGGCCGACGACCTCCTCGGAGGCGCCGTTGTTGTAGGCATCGGCGGTGTCGATGAAGTTGATGCCCTGGTCGCGGGCGCGATCGACGATGGCGCGGGAAGTGGCTTCGTCGGTGGGGCCGCCGAACATCATGGCGCCGAGGCAGAGCGGCGAGACCTTCAGGCCGCTGCGGCCGAGGGGGCGGTATGGCATGCGGGGTGCGGTCATCGGGCGATTCCCTGTCTTGCGGCGGCCAGCATAGTGGCATTGTCCGGCGGCGGCGCCAGGGGAGGGGGATTCGGGTGGGGGGATTCGGGCGGGGGGATTCGGGCGCGAGGCGGTGCGTGGCGTTACCGGAACGGTTTCCAAAACGTAAAATAATCGTTAATGTAGTTTACCGAATTGCCGCCGCCAACCGGGCCTGTATGGTCGGTTCATGTTTGATGCAGCGGTCGGTTTCAGCGCGGCGGGCATGACATGGCGCGGCAGGGAATGGTGCGGCCCGGAATGACGAGACCCGGCGCGACGCGGCCCGCAATGGCGCGGTGCGGGGCGCGGTGCGGGGCGCGCGGTGGGGCGCGGGGTGGCGTTCAGTGAACGACCAGCCGGTTCAGCTGACGCGCAGCGAGTCGGAGAGCCTGTCGCTGGTGGCGCCGGATGGGCAGTCGGGCCAGTCTGGGCAGTTGGGCCAGTCTGGGCAGTTGGGCCAATCTGGACAATCGGGGCAGTCCGGGCAGCAGGGGCGCGAGCGGGAACTGGCGGACCTGCTGGCCAGCGGGTTGGTGGATGCGGCGTGGTACGGCCGCGCCTACAGCGATCCCGAGGGCATCGACCCGGTGGCGCATTACTTCGACCATGGCGCGCGCGAGGGGCGGCTGCCGAACCCGTATTTCTCCACCGAATGGTATCTGCGGCAGAACCCCGATGTCGGGCTGCTGGGGCAGAACCCGCTGCTGCACTATATCCGGCGCGGCGAGACCGAGTGCCGGGCGCCGGCGCCGTATTTCGACCTGGCGTGGTACCGCACCAGGCACAACGCGGCGCCGGGGCAGACGCTGCTGCGCCACTTCCTGGACCGGCGGCTGGACGGGTCGACGTCGCCGCTGCCGGAATTCGACCCGGTGTTCTACCTGGAGACCTATCCCGACATTGCCGCCGCCGGGGTGGATCCGTTCGAGCACTTCCTGCACTGGGGGTTCCGCGAGGGGCGCAATCCCTCGGCCGGGTTCGACACGCGGTACTATATCGGTCGCTACCTGGACGGCGACCTGTCGGAGAATCCGCTGCTGCACTACCGGCGCATCCGCCGGCTGCTGCGGGTGCACCCGACGCCGCCGCAGAGCGAGACCGGGGTGTTCGACGCGGTGCGGCGCAACACGCGGCCGGGGCCGGATTTCGAGGAGCCGGTGGCGCTGCCGCCGGGGGCGCGGCGGCGGGCGAAGGTGCTGGCGTTCTATCTGCCGCAATTCCATGCGGTGGCGGAGAACGATGCCTGGTGGGGCAAGGGATTCACCGAATGGACCTCGGCGGCGCGGGCGATGCCGCGGTTCCAGGGGCATTACCAGCCGCGGGTGCCGCGCGACCTGGGCCATTATACGCTGGAGGGCACGGCGACGCTGCGCCGGCAGGTGGCGCTGGCGCGCGGGGCGGGGCTGGGCGGCTTCGTGCACTACTTCTACTGGTTCAACGGGCGGCGGCTGCTGGAACGGCCGGTGGAGGCGATGCTGGCCGACCGCGGGGTGGATTTTCCGTTCTGCCTGATGTGGGCGAACGAGAACTGGACGCGGCGGTGGGATGGCGGCGACAAGGATGTGCTGATCGCGCAGGATTACCGCGAGGCGGACGACGAGGCGCTGGTGGATTGCCTGGCGCGGCATTTCGCCGACCCCCGCTATATCCGGCTGCAGGGGCGGGCGCTGCTGATGCTGTATCGCCCGGCGCTGATCCCCGATACCGCGATGCGGGTGGCGCGGTGGCGGGAATTGTTCCGCGCGCGGCATGGCGAGGACCCGCTGCTGGTGATGTCGCAAAGCTTCGACGCCATGGACCCGCGGCCGCTGGGCTTCGATGCCGCCGTCGAGTTCCCGCCGCACAAGCTGGTGGGCGGGCTGGCGATGCGCAATGGCGAGCTGACCTATTTCGACCCGAGTGCCACGGCGCAGGTGTTCGCCTATGACGACGTGGCGGCGGCCTCGCTGGGCGAGGCGGAGCCGGCGTTTCCGCTGATCAAGACGGCGGTGCCGTCATGGGACAACGACGCGCGGCGGCAGGGGGCGGGGCTGGTGCTGCACGGGGCGTCGCCGGCGAAATACCAGGCGTGGCTGGCGGCCCTGGTGGCGCGCGCGCAGGCGGCGCCGGTGGGGGGCGAGGCGCTGGTGTGCGTCAATGCCTGGAACGAATGGGCGGAGGCGGCGTATCTGGAGCCGGACGTGCATTACGGCGGCGCCTATCTGAACGCGACGGCCCGGGCGGTGACCGGCCAGGCGGGTTCGAGCCGGGTGGAGGGCGCGGCCGTGCCGGGGCTGCTGCTGGTGGGGCACGATGCCTTTCCGGCCGGCGCGCAGATGCTGCTGCTGCATCTGGCGCGGCAGTTGTGGCGGGCGCATGGGATGCGGCTGGAGATCCTGCTGCTGGGCGGCGGGGCGCTGCGCGACGAGTTCGCGGCGGTGGCGCCGACCACGGTGCTGGCGGATGCCGCCTCCTGGCCGGCGCATCTGGCCGGCTGTGCGGCGCGCGGGTTTGGTGCGGCGCTGGTGAACAGCGCGGTCAGCGGGGCGGTGGTGCCGCTGTTGGCCGAGGCGGGCATCGACGCCACGCTGCTGGTGCACGAGCTGCCGCGGTTGCTGGCGGAGAAGGGGGCGCGCGGGGCGGCGCGGGCGGGGGCGGCGGCGGCGCGGCGGATCGTGTTCGCGGCGCCGGCGGTGCGCGATGGATTTGCCACCGTGGCCGATTTCGCGCCGGAGGCGGCGCTGGTGCTGCCGCAGGGCAATTATCGCGCCGTGGCGTTCGATGCCACCGCGCGGGAGCGGCTGCGGGCCGAGTTGGGGCTGGATGCCGGCACGCCCCTGGTGCTGGGGGCCGGGTATGGCGACATGCGCAAGGGGTTCGACCTGTTCCTCCAGGTCTGGCGGGCGCTGTCGCGACGGTGTGGCGATGTGGTGTTTGCCTGGATCGGGGCGATCGAGCCGGCGCTGCTGTCGTATCTCGGGCCGGAGATCGCCGCCGCCGAGGCGGGCGGGCGGTTCCTGCGGCCGGGGTTTCGCGACGATGCGGCGGACTGGTTCAGTGCCGCGGATGCGTTCTGCCTGCCGTCGCGCGAGGACCCGTTCCCGACCGTGGCGCTGGAGGCGCTGGCGGCCGGGTTGCCGGTGGTGGCGTTCGAGGGGGCGGGCGGGACGGCGCCGATGCTGGCGGAGTGGGGCGGGGCGGCGGTGGCGATGGGCGATCCGCCGGAGATGGCCGCCGCCCTGGCCCGCCTGCTGGCCGCGCCGCCGCCGCGGCTGGACACCGCGCGGCGGGCGCAGGCGGCGTTCGATTTCCCGCGCTACGCCGCGCGCCTGCTGGGCGAGGCGTTGCCGGCGCTGGCGCGGATCAGCGTGGTGGTGCCGAACTACAACCATGCCCGCCATCTGGGCGCGCGGCTGGGGTCGGTGTTCGGCCAGAGCCATCCGGTGGCCGAGGTGCTGCTGCTGGACGATGCCTCGGGCGATGACAGCCTGGCGGTGGCGCGCGCGGAGGCGACGGCGTGGGGGCGGGAGCTGGCGGTGGTGGCCAACCGGCGCAACTCCGGCAGCGTGTTCGCGCAGTGGCGCCGCGGCGTGGAGCGGGCGACGGGGGAGTGGGTGTGGATTGCCGAGTCCGACGACGAGGCCGACCCCGCGCTGCTGGCGGCGCTGGCGGCGCGGCTGGGGACGGGCGAGGACGTGGTGGCGGTGGCCTGCGACAGCGATGCGGTGGATGGCGCGGGCGCGGTGCTGTGGAAGAGCCACCAGGAATATTTCGCCGCCGCCGGGGTGACGGCGCTGGCGCAGGACGGGCTGTTCGCGGCACGGGAGTTCGCGGCGCGGTTCCTGGGCGAGCGGAATCTCCTGGTCAATGCCAGCGCCATTCTGTTCCGCCGCTCGGCGCTGCGGGCGGCATTAGCCCGCTGTGCGCCGGCATTGGCGGAGTATCGGATGGCCGGGGACTGGCATCTGTACCTGGACCTGCTGGGGCGCAGCGAGGGGCAGGTGGCGTGGGTGGCGACGCCGTTGAACCGCCATCGCCGCCATGCCGCGGGGGTGACGGCGGGGATGGACCCGGTGCGCCACCTGGACGAGATCGCCCGGGCGCAGGCGCATGCCCGCGCGGTGCTGGGCGACGCGGTGGATGAGGCGCGGCAGCTTGCCTATCTGGCCGAGATGTCGGCGACGCTGGGGGTGGCGCGCAAGGCGCGGAAGGCGCGGCCGGGCGTTGCATTGGCGCACGCCAAGTGATGGTGTTTCTTGGTTCTTTTTTTCAAGAAAGAACAAGCGCTTCTTTTTGGAAAAAGAAGCAGAAACTTTCGTTCATGGGTGAATGCGTCAGCTGAACAGGAAATAGGCGTATTTGTTGCCGCCGGAATCGCCGGTCAGCATGGTGAAGTTCTTGGCGGTGGCCAGGTCAATGTGGGCAAAAGTGATCGAGGCGTCGTAGGCGCCGGCGCCGCCGTTGAGGCGGGCGTGGATGGTGGCGCCCTCGAAGCCTGACGCGCCGGCGCTGGCGAACCAGTCGAAATTGGTGGTGCCGTCCTTCCAGCCCCAGAAGGTGACGGCGTCGCCCTGGTGGAAGTTGACCACCGTGCCCCAGCTGACGCCGCCGCCGCGGCCGTCGAGGAAGAAGGTGTCGGTCTGGCCGGGCCCGCTGCCGGTGCCGCCGACCAGGAAGTTGGAGCCGGTGCCGCCGTCGAGGACGTTGTTGCCGGAGAGGACTTGCAGGGCGTTGCCGCCGACGACGCCGCCGCCGTGGAGGAAGACGTTGGGGATGTTGGCGGCGACGTTCACGCTGTCGCCGGTGGGGTTGATGAACTGGCGTTGCAGGTAGCCGACGGCGCCGCTGTAGAAGGCGCCGCCGGTGACGAAGCTGGTGCTGGTGGTGGTGTCGGTGACCGCGATCGGTGCCGCGCTGGCCTTGATCAGGGTGCCGCCGGTGCCGTCGTCTTCCATGTAGAAGCTGGTGCTGTCGTAGGCCGTGCCACTGGCGGGCACGAGGCCGGCGGTGCCGAGCGGGGTGCCGTTCTCGGCAATCTGGAGCGTGTTGCTGGTTCCGTCGCGCACGAAGGACACGTTCGCCGGGGTGAAGGGGCGGTCGCGCAGGTCGATCGACCAGCTGGCGTCGAAGCCGGTCAGGGCGAGCTGGCCGAACTGGGCGAGGGTGGCGCGCGCGGTGCCGCCGGACTCCGTCTTGATCACGTAGGCCTGTTGGATGAGGGACAGGGTGGCGTTGTCCTGGCTGGCCTGGGCGCTGGTGAGGGTGAAGGTGGGCACGGCGCCGTCGAGCAGGTCCAGCGTGGCGATGCGGCCGGCGTCCTGCATCACCTGGAGATGGTCGAGGAAGGGTTGGATGTTGAAGCTGTAGTCGGCGACGGCCATGGTGCCGGCGAGGTGGGATTTGACGTTGTTGTCCTCGGCCGCCACGGCGGCGGCGGTGGCGGCGGTGACGGTTCCGCTGACCTGCAGGGACCAGGGCGTGGCGATGGCGTCCAGCACGTCGTTGCGGATGTACCAGTCGCCGAGCAGGTGGGCGGGCACGGTGAGGGTGGGCGTGCCGGCATCGGTCAGCACCACCGGGTAGCCGCCGCTGTCCTGCTGGGCGAAGGCGTCCAGGCCGGACATCAGGGTGGCGGCGGTGGTGGTGATGCGCGGGGCGGCATCGCTGAATTGCAGCCGGCCGAGCGTGCCGGCGGCGGCCAGCGCCTGGACCTGGGACAGGCCGGCCAGGATGTTGGCGACGCTGTCGTAGACGGTGAAGCTCTGGAACGGGGCGGCCAGGCTGGCGCCGGCGATCTGGGCCACGGTGATGTACTGCGACAGCGTGTAGGGCGTGTTGATCCTGGCCAGGAGGGCGGCATAGGTGGTCGGGTCGCCGTCGTTCAGCGAGAACGGCGGCTGGCCGCCGCGGGTGTCGATGGAGGCGATCTTGCCGGCGGTGACCAGGGTGAGGAGGTCGTCCATCCGGCCGCGGAAGCTGGTGGGGTAGTCGCGGATCTGCAGCGAGTTCGGCACCAGCTTGGTGTAGATGGTGGCGCCGGCGGCAACCAGGGTGGAGGCGCGCTGGGCGCGGATCGGGCCGTCGATCGCCAGGGTGTAGGGCGAGGCGATGCGGTTCAGCAGGGTGGCGATGTTGCCGGCGAGCTGCCATTCCTGGAGGGCGATGGTCGGGGTGCCGCCATCGGTGAGGTTGATGGTGTAGCCGGTGCCCAGGCGCAGCAGCAGCTCGGCATGGGCGCCGACCTGGGCCGCGGGCAGGTTCAGCACCGTGCCGGTGTAGGTGATGCCGGTGATGGTGCCGTTGGCGGCCAGCTTCTCCAGCCCGGCGAGGTTGGCCGCGATGTTGGCCAGGGTGTCGTTGACGTGCAGCGAGTCGAAGTCGCCGCTGGGCACGGTGGCGGTGAGCGCCTGGGCGGCGGTGACCGAGAGGACCAGGGCATGGGGCGAGGTGATCGCCGCCAGCGCATCGGGTGCGGCCGCGGCCTGTGCCGCCGTCAGGATCACGCGGCCGACGCCGCCATTGTCGATCAGCGTGATGCCGCCCAGGAACCCGGCGGCGGCCAGGGTCTGGATCCCGGCGATGTTGGTGGCGACATTGCTGGCGAAGTCGCGGATTTGCAGCTTGGGGGAGATGGTTGAGCCCGCGCCGGCGTTCTGGGCGATCACGGTGGCCGTGGCGGCATTGATGGCGCCGCTGATCGCCAGCGTGGGCGAGCCGATCGGGGTGGTGTGGTTCAGGACATTGGCGGCGCCGCTGGACATCTGCCAGGCCTGGAAGTTCCAGTCGCCGGTGTCGGAGAGGGTGATGGTGTAGCTGCCGGCGATCTTGACCAGCGCTTCCATGTTGGCGACGAGCTGGGCCGTGGTCATGCCGAGCGCGGGAACGCCCGCGTCGCTGAGGGTGACGGTGCCCAGCGTGCCGGCGCGGGCGCTGGCCTCCAGCGTGGCGAGCTGCGCCAGGAGTTGGGCGGCGGTCAGCGTGACGGGCGTGGCGGTGGGCGTGGCGTTGACGTATGGCGAGGTGATCCTGGCCAGGGTGGCGGCATTGGCGGTGGCCGTGCCGATGGAGATGCCGAGCGACGCCACCCCGGTGTTCAGCAGGTCGATGGCCGCAACCTTGGCCCCCATCGTTGTCAGGGCGGCGATGTTGGTGCCGATATTGGCGCCGGAGTCGGCGATGCGCACGCCGCCGACATCGAGGCTGGCCAGGACCCGGTTGTTTTCCGAGACGATGGTGGCGGCGGTGCCGGCGGAGATGGCGCCGGTGACCACCAGCTTGAATGGTCCGGCGATCAGGTTCAGCACGTTGCTGCGCACGTTGCTGTTGGCCAGCACCGCGGCGGCGATGGTGATGGTGGGGGTGCCGAGATCGGTCAGCTGGATCGATTGCGCGTCTTCGTAGGCCTGGCCGAGCACCAGGGCGGCCTGGCCGAGCTGGGCGGCGGTGAGCTGGAGGTTGGGGGTGGCCTCGGTGAAGCGCAGCTTGGCGAGCTGGCCGGCGCGCATCAGGGCGTCGATCGCCGGGATGTTGGCCAGGATGTTGGCCACCGAGTCCTGGACGGTGAAGTTGAAGAAGCGGCTATCCAGGGTGGGGCTGGCGGCCTGGGTGGCGGTGATGATCTGCGAGAGCTGGACGTTGGGGGAGAACAGCGCCACGGCCTGGGCGCTGGCGGTCAGCTGGGCGGGGGTGAGGCTGAGCACCTGCACGCCGGCATCGCGCATCAGGATGGCGGTGAGCTTGCCGGCGGCGGCGGCGAGCTGGAGCGATTCGATGAAGCTCGAAATCTTCCCCTGGTAATCCTGCACGGTGAGATTGGCGGGCAGCAGGGCGGTGCTGGTGGTGCCGAACGGGGCGATCGGGTTGGCCGGCACCGAGGTTTCGAAGTTGCCCGAGCGGTTGATGCCCGCGATGATGCCGGCGACCCGCGTGGGCCGCATCACGCCGTTGATCTCCAGCGTGAAGGGGGAGGCGATGTTGGCGATCACCTGGGAGTAGTTGGCTTCGCTGTCGGCCCAGACCGGCAGGGTGATCTTGGGCGTGCCGGCATCGGTCAGCGTGATGGCGAAGGGCGAGCCGATCAGGCGCAGGGCATCGATGTTGGCGGCGACCTGGGCGGCCGACAGGGCGAAGTTGGGCGGCGGGGTGGAATCTTCCAGGCGGACGGCGTTGAGCGTGCCGGTGCGCCAGAGCGCCTCGATATCGGCGAGGTTGGCGGCGATGTTGGCGGCGGTGTCCCATACGCCGAAACCCTCGAACCCCGCCGACAGCGTGGGGCCGGCGGCCTGGGCGGCGGTGAGGCGCTGGGTCATGACATAGGGGCTGGTGACCAGCGCCAGCACCGCGGCGTCGGCGGTGGCCTGGGCCGGGGTGACGACCATCGTCGGGCGGCCGCCGTTGCGCAGCGCGATGCCGGTCAGCAGGCCGGAATTGGCCAGCGGCAGCAGTGCGTCGATATTGGCGGCGATGGTGCGCGCGGTGTCGGCGATGATGCTGCCGGCGGGCAGCGTGCCGGCGCCGAAGGCGGTGATGGCCGCGGCCGCGGTGAGGGAGGGACTGGCCATTTGGCAACTCCTTGGCGGGCCGGCAACGGGTCGTTACAAGAGCGTTAGAACGATACGATTACGACACGCTTTTGTCAATGCAGCCGTTGTGGCGGCCCCGCCTCAGGCCGCGGTATCGGGCGGCGGTATCAGGCGGCGGGATCAGGCCGCGGGATCAGGCTGCGGAATCAGGCCGTGGTGTCGCCGTGCAGGAAGGCGGCCATCGCCGCCACTTCGGCGTCGAAGGCGCGGGTGAAGGCGGGGTCGTCGGGGCGGCCGGCGATGAAGCCGGGGGTGGCGTCGAGCCCATGGGCGGTGCGCGCGAGGTTGACCCAGCCGATCACGTCGCCGCGCCAGAGCAGCGGCAGGGCGTAATAGCCGCGCAGGCGCTTTTCCGGCTTGGTGTAGGCCTCGAAGCGGTACTCCCAGCCCCACAGGTGTTCGAAGCGGCGGCGGCACCAGACCAGGGGGTCGAACGGGGCGAGGAAGCGCAGCGCCGGGGCGGGGCGGGGCGCGGGGGGCGTGCCGGCGGGCCAGAGATAGGTGACGCCGTCGATCTCGGCGGCTTGCAGTTCGCCGCGCCGCAGCAGGTCGGCGACCGCGCCGGGGCGGGGCTGTTCGCCGATGGTCATGCGCGCGACGCGGGCGACCAGGCCGGTGAGGGTGGGCTGCGCCACCGGGGCGAGCTGGCGGGCCAGGTGCAGCGCCAGGCGGGCGAGGCGGTCGGCCGGCGCCAGGGTGGCGGCCGGCGACGGCGCCGCCGCATAGACCCGGATGCCGCGGCGCCGGCCGGCGACGCGCAGCAGGCCGTGGTGTTGCAGCAGGTCCAGCGCCCGCGTGGTGGCCTGCGACTGGCCGCCCCAGGCGTTCACGGTGCGCCCGGTGCCCAGCGCGATGGCGATGTCGGCGGGGTGGCTGGGGCCGTGGTGGCGGACATGGGCGAGCACGGATTGGGCGATGGAGTCGGGCACCAGCATGCCGTCCGGCAAGGCGGGGTCGCGGCGGGGGTGCAGCAGGGCGTGCAGGTCGGGGGTCATGAAGCCGTAGACATGCAGGTAGCCTTCCTCCAGCGCGAGGCGGGGGTAGCGGCGTTCCAGCTCGCCGGCGCGATAGGCGCGGACGCGGTGGCGCAGGATGAGGTCCTGGGCGCGGGCGGGGGCGCGGATGGGGTCGGCCTGGACGAAGCCGATTGCCGCCAGCGCCGCCGGCAGGGTCGTGGGGCGGGGAAAGGCGGCGGCCAGGGCGTGGCGGCGGAGATGGTCCAGGGGCGTGGGGCGCGGCATGCGCGGGACCATAGGCGGCGGCGGTGTGGCCGCGCTATATGGGGGGCATGAGCGACACACCCGATACCCCGCCCGACCGGCTTTCCACCGATCCCAAGAGCCCGTGGTTCGACCAGGCGCTGTTGCAGCGCGGGGTGGGGATACGGTTCAAGGGCGTGGAACGCACCAATGTCGAGGAATACTGCATCAGCGAGGGTTGGGTGCGGGTGGCGATCGGCAAGACGGTGGACCGGCGCGGCAACCCGATGACGATGAAGCTGTCAGGCCCGGTGGAGGCCTGGTTCCACGACGCCAAGGCGGAGTAGCGCCGAAGCGGCGCGCAATGGCTGACGGAATGCGAGCGGCGGGCGCGGTGATGGGCCCCGCGGCGCCGGCGCCCGACCGAATTCGTTCGATTTTCCAGGACCTTTACGGCAAGATGGTGCAGCTTTTCTTCGACGAGAAGCGCCTGCACGCCATGGTCAATGCGGCGATGCAGGAGCGTTGGGGGATCATCGGCGCCCATATCCACGACATCGGCACGGCCCTGCGCCATGTGGTGATGCACGGCCAGGCGGCTTGCGTGTTCGACCGCACGCCGCAACCGCGCATTTCTGCCACGCCATGCTGATCGAGCAATGGGCCAAGGAGGATCTGCCGGCGATGGCGAAGTTGGTGCTGCGGGCGTTGCGGCCCTAGGGGAGGGGCAGGAAAGCGTTCTTTTTTGAAAAAAAGAACCAAAAAACTTTCATGACCTGGTGCTTCGTATGCATATATTGCGATTCTTTCTTTTGAATGAAGTCTTTTTGCTTCTTTTTCTTCAGAAAAAAGAAGACCTTCCTTACTGCAAAGCCCTGGTGAAAATACCGTGCTTCACGACGATTTGTCGTATGACGAATATTAAGATTCATCATATACGAAGGCAGATTCGAGGCAATCCTGAATGAGGTGGCCAATGCGCCCTTCCCACATGTTGCTGCTGGTGCTGCCGCTCGCGCTGGGCGGCTGTTTCGAGCGTGCCGAGGCGACGGTGGACCATCCGGTGCGCCCGGTTCTGGCGACGGTGGTTCAGCCGGCGCAGGAGGAGGCGCCGCGGCGCTATCCCGGGGTGATCCGGCCGCGGCGGGAGGCGGATGTGGGATTTCGCGCGGCGGGGCGCATCGTGGCGCGCGAGGTGGATGTCGGGGCGCGGGTGACGGCGGGCCAGGCGCTGGCGCGGTTGGATGATGCCGACATTGCGCTGGGCGTGCGTGCCGCCGAGGCGGACCTGGCCAGTGCCGAGGCGCAGGCGGCGCTGGCGACGGCCGAGGCGGGGCGCAGCCGCACGCTGGCGGCGGGCGGCTGGGCCTCGGCGGCGGCGGATGACCAGAGGCAGGCGGCGGCGCGCAGCGCGAAGCAGCGGGTGCTGGCGGCGCGTGCGGCGCGGGCCTTGGCGCGCAACCGGCTGGAGCATGCGGTGTTGCGCGCGCCGGTGGATGGCGTGGTGACGGCGGTGCTGGCCGATCGCGGCACGGTGGTGGACGAGGGGCAGCCGGTGCTGCGGCTGGCGGATGCGCGCGGGCTGGAGGTGGAGGTGCAGTTGCCGGAGACGGCGCTGGGTGACGCGCGGCGGGCGGCGGCCGAGGTGTCGTTGTGGGCGGACCCGGATGCCACGATTCCGGCGCATTTGCGCGAGCTGGCCGCGGCCGCGACGCCGGGGCTGCGGCTCTATGCGGCGCGGTTCACGCTGGCGGCGCCGCCGGCGTGGCTGGCGATTGGCATGAGCGCCACCGTGTCGCTGCGCGCGACGGTGCCGGAGGGGTTGGCCAGCGTGCCGGCCGCGGCGCTGGTGGATCGCGGCCAGGGGGCGATGGTGTGGGTGATTGCCGGCGACGCGGTGGTGGCGCGGCCGGTGCAGATCATGTCGCTGGGCCGGGATCATGCGGTGGTGAGCGGGGTGGCGCCGGGCGCGACCATCGTGGCGCTGGGCGGGCACAAATTGGATCCGGCGGCGCGGGTGCGCATTGCCCGGCTGGGGGATTAGCGCGGTGTCCCGCTTCAATCTTTCGGCCTGGGCGGTGGCGCATCGCAGCCTGACCGGCTTCCTGATTGCGCTGCTGTTCATTGCCGGGGGCTTTTCCTACCAGAAGCTGGGGCGCGGCGAGGACCCGTCCTTCACCCTGAAGCTGATGGTGGTGACCGCGGTGTGGCCGGGGGCGACGGCGCGCGAGACCCAGGCGCTGGTGGCCGAGCGGATCGAGCGCAAGCTGCAGGACACGCCGTATATCGACCACCTGGACACGTACACCCGGCCGGGCTTCGTGGCCAGCATGCTGAGCTTTCGCGACGACACGCCGCCGGCGCAGGTGCCGGCGCTGTTCTACCAGGTGCGCAAGCGGCTGGACGATTTGCGGCCCGACTTGCCGCAGGGCGTGCAGGGACCGTTCGCCAACGACGAGTTCACCGATGTCTATGGCGCGGTGTTCGCCCTGACCGGGGCGGACAATGCGACGCTGGTGCGCGCGGCGGAGGGGATTCGCAACCGGCTGCTGAAGGTGGCCGGCGCCGAGAAGGTCAATATCCTGGGCGAGATTCCGCGCACGGTCTTCGTGGAGTTCAACCAGGCGCGGCTGGCCTCGCTGGGCGTGACGGTGCAGGAGATCGCCGCGGCGCTGGCGCGGCAGAACCTGGTGGCGGCGTCCGGCATTGTGGACACCGCCAGCAGCCGGGTGCCGGTGCGGGTCAGCGGGGCGCTGGCGGCCGGTACCGATGGCGGGGTGGCGGCGGTGGGCGATGTGCCGGTGGCCAGCGGCGGGCGGACGCTGCGGCTGGGCGAGGTGGCGAGTATTCGCGCCGGCTACCAGGAGCCGCTGTTCTCCGAAGTGCGCCACAACGCCCAGGGGGCGGTGGTGATCGCGGTATCGATGCGCAAGGGCACCAATGCCCTGCATTTCGGCGCGGCGTTGACCGAGGAGATGGCGCGCATCCAGGCCGACCTGCCGGTGGGCCTGGCGCTGGACCGGATTGCCGACCAGCCGGAAGTGGTGGCGGAGGCCGTCGGCGAATTCCTGATGAAGTTCGTCGCCGCGCTGGTGGTGGTGCTGCTGGTGTCGTTCGCCTCGCTGGGGTTTCGCGCCGGGCTGGTGGTGGCGCTGGCGGTGCCGTTGACGCTGGCGATCGTGTTCATCGTCATGGAGGCGGCGGGGATCGAGTTGCAGCGGATTTCGCTGGGCGCGCTGATCCTGTCGCTGGGGCTGCTGGTGGACGACGCGATCATCGCCATCGAGACGATGGTGGTGAAGCTGGACGAGGGGTGGGACCGGGTGCGCGCGGCGGGCCATGCCTGGACGTCGACGGCGTTCCCGATGCTGTCCGGCACCTTGGTGACGGCGGCGGGGTTCATGCCGGTGGGGTTGGCGAATTCCACCACCGGGGAATATGCCGGCGGCATCTTCTGGGTGGTGGGGCTGGCGTTGCTGGCCAGTTGGGTCGTGGCGGTGGTGTTCACGCCGTTCCTGGGCGTGCTGCTGCTGCCGGCGCCGAAACGGGGGGCCGGCCAGGCGCATCACGCCATTTACGAAACCCGGATTTATCGCGCGCTGCGGCGTGCGGTGCAGTGGTCGCTGCGGTGGCGGCGCAGCGTGGTGCTGGCGACTGTGGCGCTGCTGGTGCTGGCCGGGGCGGGCATGGGGCTGGTGAAGCAGCAGTTCTTCCCGTCCTCGGCGCGGCCGGAGCTGTTGCTGGACGTCACGCTGCGCCAGGGTGCCAGCCATGCGGCGACGGCCGCCGCGGTGGCGAAGATCGAGGCGAAGCTGGCGGGCGATCCCGAGCTGAAGCGGGACGTGCGCTGGTTCACCGCCTATATCGGCAATGGTGGGCCGCGCTTCGCGCTGACGGTGAACCCGGCGCTGCCGAACGATGCGGTGGCCACCATGGTGCTGACCACCACGGACATGGAAGCGCGGGAGCGCGCGCGGGCGCGGCTGATGGCGTTTGTGGCCGCCGAGGGGGTGCCGGAGGCGCGGGTGCGCGTGTCGCGAATGGAGCTTGGGCCGCCGGTGGGGTTTCCGGTGCAGTTCCGCGTGGTGGGCGCCGACATGCAGGCGGTGCGGGGGGTGGCGGACGAGGCGCTGGCGGCATTGCGCGCCACGCCGGGCACGCGGCGGGCCGAGATCGGCTGGGGCGAGCGGGCGCCGGGGCTGACGCTGGAGCTGGACCAGGCGCGCATCCGCGCGCTGGGGCTGTCGCCGGCGCAGATTGCCCAGACGTTGCAGGCGCAGATTTCCGGCACCACGGCGACGCAACTGCGGGCGGGGACCAAGCTGATCGACGTGGTGCTGCGCGCGGCGCCGGAGGAGCGGCTGGAGCTGGACCGGCTGGCCGACCTGGTGCTGATGACGCCGGCCGGGCCGCTGCCGCTGTCGCAGCTGGGGCGGATCGTGGCGACGGTGGAGGAGCCGATCCTGTGGCGCCGCGACCGTGCCGCCTTCATCACCGTGCGCGCCGACATCCAGGACGGGTTGCAGGCGCCCGACGTCACCGCCGCCGCCCTGCCGCGCATCCGCGCCATCGCGCTGCCGCCCGGTGTCAGCATCCAGACCGGCGGGGCGGCCGAGGAATCGGCCAAGGCCAATGCGTCGCTGGCCGCGGTGTTCCCGCTGATGATCGCCACCATGGTGCTGCTGCTGATGGTGCAGTTGCAGGATCTCGGCCGGGTGGCGCTGGTGCTGGCGACCGCACCGCTGGGGCTGATCGGGGCCGTGGCCGCCCTGCTGGCCGCCGATGCCGCGTTCGGCTTCGTGGCGCTGCTCGGCGTGATCGCGCTGGCCGGGATGATCATGCGCAATACCGTCATCCTGGTGGACCAGGTGCGGCAGGACCTGGCCGCCGGGCATTCGCTGGCCGAGGCGATCGTGGAATCCACCGTGCGGCGGGCGCGGCCGGTGGTGCTGACGGCGCTGGCCGCCATCCTGGCGTTCGTGCCGCTGAGCCTGAACGTGTTCTGGGGGCCGATGGCGATCGCCATGATCGGCGGTCTGGCGGCGGCCACCGGGCTGACGCTGGTGTTCCTGCCGGCACTCTACGCGCTGTGCTACCGGGTGAAACTGCCAGGGCGGGAAACCGCCGACGCCGTGCCCGACTCCGCGGTTCAGCGCGCCGGGTAGCTGCGGGGGAAGGTTATCTTGTCCGCCGGGCCCGGGGGGTTGGGCGGGCCCTTGCGGCCGCAGGCGGGGAGGGCCAGGGCGAGCAACAATAGAAAGACAAGGCTTCTTTTTGTGAACAAAAAGAAGCAAAAAAACTTTATTCGTTGGGTGGTGGTGCCCTGGGTGGGCATGGCGCACGCAGCTTCCGCCACCGCTGAATGGGTGAAGTTTTTTTGCTTCTTTTTGTTCACAAAAAGAAGAGTCTTCACTTCAGCTTCTCCAACCACCTTTGCGCCTGCGCCGCGACATTGGACGGCGCGGTGCCGCCATAGACCGAGCGGGAGGCGACCGAGGCATCCACGGTGAGCACGCCGAAGATGTCCTGGGTGATGCCGGGCTCTTCGGCCTGCATGTCGGCCAGGGTGAGTTCGGCGAGGTCGATGTTGCGGGCTTCGGCCTTGGCGACCAGGCGGCCGGTGACGTGGTGGGCGGTGCGGAACGGCAGCTTCAGCACGCGGACCAGCCAGTCGGCCAGGTCGGTGGCGGTGGCGAAGCCGGAGCCGGCGAATTCGCGCATGCGCTCCAGGTTCGGGGTCATGTCGCGCACCTGGCCGGCGGTGGCGGCGAGGCACAGCGCCCAGGCCTCGGCGGCATCGAAGACCTGTTCCTTGTCTTCCTGCATGTCCTTGGCATAGGCGAGCGGCAGGCCCTTCATGACGGTGAGCAGGCCGACCAGGGCGCCGTTGATGCGGCCGGTCTTGGCGCGGACCAGCTCGGCGGCGTCGGGGTTGCGCTTTTGCGGCATGATCGAGCTGCCGGTGGTGAAGGCGTCGGACAGGCGGATGAAGCGGTAGGGCGCGCTGCACCAGATGATCATTTCCTCTGCCAGGCGCGACATGTGCATGGCGGAGATGGCGGCGGCGGAGAGGAATTCCAGCGCGAAGTCGCGGTCGGACACGCCATCCAGCGAGTTGGCGGTGGGACGGTCGAAGCCCAGGGCGCGGGCGGTCATCTCGCGGTCGAGCGGGAAGGAGGTGCCGGCCAGGGCGGCGGAGCCGAGCGGGCATTCGTTGAGGCGGCGGCGGCAATCGGCCAGCCGGCCACGGTCGCGCGACAGCATCTCGACATAGGCCAGGAGATGGTGGCCGAAAGTGACGGGCTGGGCGGTTTGCAGGTGGGTGAAGCCGGGCATCGGGTCGGCGGCGTGCTGGGCGGCGCGGGTGGCCAGGGCGGTCATGACGTCGGCGAGCTGGGCATCGAGCCCGTCGATGGCGTCGCGGACCCAGAGGCGGAAATCGGTGGCGACCTGGTCGTTGCGGCTGCGCCCGGTGTGCAGGCGGCGGCCGGCATCGCCGATGCGCTCGGTGAGCCGGGCCTCGATGTTCATGTGGATGTCTTCGAGGGCTTCGTCGAAGGGGAATTTTCCGGCGTCGATCTCGGCGGCGATGGCTTCCAGGCCGGATTGGATGTCCGATCCGTCCTTTGCCGTCAGGATGCCGATGCGCACCAGCATGGCGGCGTGGGCGAGCGAGCCCTGGATATCCTGGCGCCACATCTTGCGGTCGAAGCCGATGGAGGCATTTATCTCCTGCATCACCACCGAGGGACCGGCGGCGAAGCGGCCGCCCCATTGGGCGTTGGATGTTGTGTTGCGCAGGTCGGGCGTGTCGGTCACCGGTTCGGACTCATCGGAAAAAGGGGCGCAGCATCATGAATACCACCACTCGCCGTGCGCTGCTCACCGCCGGCGGGATTGTCGCGGCCGGGACCCTAGCCGCCGTCGCCCTGCTGCGCAAACCCGGCGGGCCCGCCATCCAGACACTGGTGCCGGGCGCGATGCCGGGGCCGCCGGCGGTGAAGGTGGGCACCATCGCCAATCTGCGCCGCACCGAGCCGCCCGCGGTGCCGGCGGCGGCAGTGTTTCGCGATGGCGAGGGCGGCGAACGCAGCCTGGCTGAGCATCTGGGGCATGGGCTGGTGGTGAATCTGTGGGCGACCTGGTGCGCGCCCTGCGTGGCCGAGATGCCGGAACTGCAAGCCCTGGCCCGCGCCGTGGCGGGTGACGGCATCCTGGTGCTGCCGCTGTCCAGCGATCGCGGCGGGGCGGAGGTGGTGCGGCGCTTCTACGCCGCGAACGGGATCGACGCCCTGCCGGTGCTGCTGGACCCGCGCGGCGAGGCGGCGCGGGCCTGGGGGGCGCGGGGGCTGCCGACCACGCTGGTGATCGACCGGCAGGGGCGCGAGCGCGGCCGGGTGGAAGGGGCGATCGACTGGGCCAGTGCGGCGACGGTGGCTGAGTTAAGGCAGATGGTAGAATAAGGAAGAAGGTTCTTTTTTGAAAAAAAGAACCAAAAAACTTTCATTCGTTGGCGTGTGGGGGCACAGCGGTGCCACAATATGGATAGGTATTGAAGTTTTTTTGCTTCTTTTTGTTCACAAAAAGAAGACTTTCTTTGCCTTGTTACAGAAAGCTCACCGGATCGATATCCACATCCACCCGCACGCCGCGCCCGGTGGCGACGCTGGCGAGCCAGGTGCGGATCAGCGGTTGCACCGCCACGTCGCGGCGGGCCTTGAGCAGCAGGCGGCGGCGGTGGCGGCCGCGCAGGATGGCCAGGGGGGCCGGCGCGGGGCCGAGCACCAGGATGCCATCGGCCATGGGGGCGGCGCGGCCGAGGTCGCGGGCGGCGATATCGGCGGCTTCGGCGGTGTCGGCGGAGACGATCAGGGCGGCGAGGCGGCCGTAGGGCGGCCAGTTGCCGGGGCGGCGTTCGGCGGCTTCGTTGTCGCGGAAGCTTTCCAGGTCGCCGGAGAGCAGGGCCTGCATCACCTTGTGCTCGGGCGACCAGGTCTGGAGCAGGACGCGGCCAGGGGCGTCGGCGCGCCCGGCCCGGCCGGCGACCTGGTGGAGGAGCTGGACGGTGCGTTCGGCGGCGCGCAGGTCGCCGCCGGCCAGGCCGAGATCGGCGTCGATGGCGCCGACCAGGGTGAGGTAGGGGAAGTGCCAGCCCTTGGCGACGATCTGGGTGCCGATGATCAGGTCGACCTCGCGGGCCTCGATGGCGCGGGCGGCTTCGGCGGCGGCGTGGGGGCCGGTGAGGGTGTCGGAGGCCATCACCAGCAGGCGGGCGTCGGGGAAGGTGGCGCGGGCTTCCTCGGTGATGCGTTCCACGCCGGGGCCGACGGCGGTGAGGCTGTGGGCGGCCTTGCATTCGGGGCATTCGGCGGGGATGGGGATGGTGTGGCCGCAATGGTGGCATTGCAGGATGCGGCGGGCGCGGTGTTCGACCAGCCAGGCGGTGCAGTTGGGGCACTGCATGCGGTGGCCGCAGGTGCGGCACAGGGTCAGGGGCGCGTAGCCGCGGCGGTTGAGGAACAGCATCGCCTGTTCGCCGCGGGCGAAGGTTTCCCGGATCGCCTCGATCAGCTTGGGGGCGAGGAAGTGGCCGCGTTCGGGGGGCGACTCGCGCAGGTCGAGCAATTCCACCCTCGGCAGCTTGGCGCCGCCGAAGCGGTCGGGCAAATGCAGGCGGTGGTAGCGGCCGGCCTCGACATTGGCGATGGTCTCCAGGCTGGGCGTGGCGGAGACCAGCACGGCGGGGGCGGCGCAGAGGCGGGCGCGCACCACGGCCATGTCGCGGGCATGATAGACCACGCCTTCCTCCTGCTTGAAGGCGGTCTCGTGCTCCTCGTCCACCACCACCAGGCCGAGATCGGGGAAGGGCAGGAACAGGGCGGAGCGGGCGCCGACCACCACCGGGGCGGCGCCGGCGGCCACCTCGCGCCAGGTGATGCGGCGGGTGCGTGACGGCAGGTCGGAATGCCAGACCGCCGGGGCGACGCCGAAGCGGCGTTCGAAGCGGGCGAGCCACTGCGAGGACAGGGCGATTTCCGGCAGCAGCACCAGCGCCTGTCGGCCGTGGCGCAGGCATTCGGCGATTGCCTCCAGGTAGATTTCGGTCTTGCCGGAGCCGGTGACGCCGTCGAGCAGGGTGACGCTGAAGGCTTGGGCCGCGACGGCGGTGCGCAGGTCCGCGGCGGCGGCTTCCTGGTCGGCGGACAAGGCGGGGCCGGGGTGGTCGGGGTCGGGCCGGGTGAAGGGCGGCGGAACCGGCAGGGCGACGGGGATCAGCAGGCCGGCGGCGGCCATGCCGCGCAGCAACGCGGGGGAGACGCCGGCGGCACGGGCGAGGTCGGGGCCGGGCATATGGGTGTCGCCGAGAGCGGCCAGCACGCGCTGCCGCGCCTCGGTCATGCGCGCCGGTGGCGGCGCGTCGGCGCGCTGCCAGCCGACCGGCGGCGGCTCGGCCGGGATGGCGGGCACGCGCAGCGCCATGGCCAGCACGGTGCCGGGGGGCGAGACGGTGTAGGCGGCGATCCAGTCCACCAGTTGGCGGATATCGGCGCGCATCGGGGGGGCGTCCACCGGGCCGGAAATGGGGCGCAGGCGGTTGTCGCCGATGCTGCCGTCGGGCGGGCCGTCCCACACCACGCCGATTTCGCTGCGGCGGTTCAGCGGCACCAGCACCACGTCGCCGGGCGCCACCGCCATGGCGGGCGGGACGCGGTAATCGAACGGGCCGGCGAAGGGATAGGGCAGCAGGACGGGCACGGTTTGACCGCGCCCGGTGGGCGCGGCGGCATCGACCGCGAGGTCCGGTTGGGCTGCGCGCTTCCTGTTCCGGTCCGCCATCCGCTATACCTGGGTCCCTGCCGACCGTCCCCGATGTGGAAGACCGCCATGAAATTCTTTGTCGATACCGCCGATACGGCCGAGATCAAGGCCCTTGCCGCCTCCGGGCTGCTGGACGGGGTGACCACCAATCCGTCGCTGATCGCCAAGTCGGGCCGCAAGATCCTGGATGTGGTGGCGGAAATCTGTGCGCTGGTCGAGGGGCCGGTGAGTGCGGAGGTGGCGGCGACCGACTACGACGGCATGATGCGCGAGGCCGCGGTGCTGAAGAAGATCGCCGCCAATGTCACCGTGAAGCTGCCGCTGACGCCGGATGGGCTGCGGGCGTGCAGGGCGCTGAGCTCGGAAGGGGTGAAGACCAACGTCACGCTGTGCTTCTCGGCGGCGCAGGCGCTGCTGGCTGCCAAGGCGGGGGCGACGTTCGTCAGCCCCTTCGTCGGCCGGCTGGACGATATCGGCCAGGACGGCATGGCGCTGATTGCCGATATCGTGACGATCTTCCGCAACTACGACGCGCTGAAGACCGAGGTGCTGGTGGCCAGTGTCCGCCACCCGATCCATGTGGTGCAGTCGGCCAAGCTGGGCGCCCATGTCGTCACTTTGCCGCCGAATGTGCTGCGCCTGCTCTATGGCCATCCGCTGACCGACAAGGGGCTGGCGGCGTTCCTGGCGGACTGGGCCAAGACCGGGCAGTCGATTGCCTAGCCGGCCCGCGCCGCGCACGGATTTGCCCCCGGCGGAGCGCGTTGCCGCCTTTCTGCGCGCCAATCCGCAGTTCCTGACCCACCGGCCGGAGCTGTACCGCGCACTGGAGCCGCCGCTGCGGGTGCATGGCGAACGGCTGGCCGACCACATGGCGGCGATGCTGGCGGCCGAGCGCACCTATGCCGGGGAGATGGCCGATCGGGCGGACGGCGTGCTGGCGGCCGGGCGTGCGGCGGCCGGCATGGCGGTGCGGGTGCAGGAGGCGGTGCTGGCGCTGATCCGCAGCGACAACAAGGCCGATTGCATCAGCGGTGCCTTCCCCGCGCTGTTGGCCGTGGATGCCGCCAGCCTGTGCATCGAGGACGATCTTTCGGGTACCCGCCCGCTGGCGCCGGGCCAGGTGACGCGGCTGGTCGGCCACCGTGGCGTGGTGTTCCGCGAAGGCGGCCAGGACGCGCTGGCGCTGCATGGCGAGGCGGCGCGGCTGGCACGGTACGAGGCGCTGCTGCGGCTGCCCGGCGAGGGGCCGCCGGCGCTGATTGCGCTGGCGACCCGCGACGCCGGCACGCTGGATGCCCGACAGGGACCGGGCGCGCTGGGCTTCCTGGCCCGTGCGGTGGCGGCGGCGCTCGGGCGATGAGCGGGGCGGGCCGATGATGGCCGCGGAGGCCCGCGCCGGCTTCCTCGCCTGGCTGGCGCATGAGCGCCGCGCCTCACCGCTGACCGTCGAGGCCTATGGCCGCGACACTGCGGGCTTTCTGGGGTTCATCACGCGCCATCTCGGCGCCGAGCCGGACCTGGTTGCGCTGGCGGCGCTGCGGGCAACCGACCTGCGCGCCTGGCTGGCCTGGAAGGCCGGCGAGGGCGCCGGCAACAGCACGCGGGCGCGCCATCTGGCCGCGGTGCGCAGCTTCTTCCGCTTCCTGGCGCGCCGGCATGGCGTGGCCAATGCCCAGATCGCCCTGCTGGCAACCCCGCGCGCCAAGCCGCCACTGCCGCATGCGCTGACGCCGCGCGAGGCCTTGGCGGTGGCACAGGATATCGGCGAGGCGAGCCAGGCGGCCTTCACCCAGGCGCGCGACACGGCGCTGTTCAGCCTGCTGTACGGCAGCGGGCTGCGCATCGCCGAGGCGCTGGCGCTGACCGTGGCCGAGGCGCCGCGCGAGGGCACGGATGCCATGCTGCGGGTGGTCGGCAAGGGGTCCAAGCCGCGCATCGTGCCGGTGCTGCCGGCGGTGCGCGCCGCCATCGCCGCCTGGCTGCGCCACCACCCCGCCCGCGCGGAACCCGCGGCCCCGCTATTCGTCGGCGTGCGCGGCGAGCGGTTGAACCCCGGGGTGGCGCAGCGGACGCTGCGGGTGTTCCGCCAGCAGAACGGCCTGCCGGAGCATGCCACGCCGCACGCGCTGCGCCATTCCTTCGCCACCCACCTGCTGGCCGGAGGGGCGGATTTGCGCACCATCCAGGACCTGTTGGGCCATGCCAGCCTGTCCACGACCCAGCGCTACACCGCCGTTGACACCGCGCATTTGATGGACGTTTGGCGGCGGACGCATCCAAGAGGGTAGGAAGTGTGTTCTTTTTTGAAAAAAAGAACCAAAAAACTTTCATTCATTGGAGCATGGGGCACCAGGGTGCCGCGCAAAGGATATGGGATGAAGTATTTTTGCTTCTTTTTCTTCAGAAAAAGAAGAGTCTTTCTTGCTCACTGCATGCGCGCCACACGCACAGGACGAAGAGTGCCGCCAGAGTCACCGGCGCGGTCCAGAAGAAGCGGCTGGTCAGGTGCAGCACCATTGGCAGCAGCAGGGTGGCCGCCATCACCGCCGCTTCCGGCCAGGAGACGCGGCGGCGGCCGGCGACGAGTGCGGCCACCGCGGCGGTTGCCACCGGCAGATCGTAGTTGAAGCCATAGGGTGTTGCCAGCAATGCGCCGGCCAAGACGGCGCCGGCGGCGGCGGCGCTGGGGCCGCGGCGCCAGGCGGCGACCACGCCAAGGACCACGGCCGTGGTTACAGCGGCCTGCACCGCCAGGCCACTGGCGCGGTCCATGCCGAACAGCGTCATTGTGGCCGCGACGGTGGGCTGGCGGTGGGGGCCGATCCAGCGCGCGGCGTAATCGCCCTGTTCGCGCAGCGCGGCGATCCAGTCGATCCAGGCCAGCGGGCCGATCCAGGCGGCACTGGCCAACACCAACAGCAGCCCGGTTGCCACTGCGGCGGCGATGGCGCGCCATTGCCGCCCCGCCAGCAGCGCCACCGGCAGCAGCACGGCCATTTGCGGCTTCACGCAGGCCAGCGCCAGCAGCACGCCGCCCCAGCCCGGCCGTGTCGGCAGCAGGCGCAGCCCGCCGGCCAGCAGGGCCGCGATCAGCAGGCCGTTCTGGCCATAGCCCAGGCAGACGATGGTCGATGGCGCCAGGATCGCCAGCACCAGCAAGGAGGGCGCCAGGGGATCGGCGCGCCACGGCCGGGGGGCGATGGCGGCGGCGAAGGCGGCCAGTGAGGCGGCGCCCCACAGCAGGGCGGCGTGCCAGACGGTGAATGCCGCCAGCGGCAGCACCAGGAACAGATAGGGTGGCGGATAGGCGAATGGCAGGCCCTGCAACCGTCCGTCGAACAGGCCGTGCTGGAAGGCGGACATCGCCTCGCGGTCGTAGATTGCCGGGCCGGGATGGGCGGCGGCGAAGCCGGCGTAGCTCCAATGCGCGAACAGGTCGCTGAACACCTTGTTGCCGCTGGCGATCACCGGCCACTGGCGTGCGCCGATCCGCCAGGCCACGAACACTCCGGCAGCCAGCACCAGCGCCAGCGCGGCGCGCGCCGCCGGCCCGTCCAGCCGCACGCCATTTCGCCATGCCGCGCGCATTCGTGCCGCCCCGTTCATCGTGCCTCCGGCCGCGTTTGCCGGCTGCCCTTGGCGGCGCGGCGCGTCTGGCGCGATACTGCGGGCAACCTGCGGAGGACGCCATGCAGTTCACCATCGACCCCGATATCGAGGCCAAGCGCCTGGCCATCCGCCGCTTCGTGGATGAGCGGCTGATCCCGCTGGAGGCCGATCGGGCCAGCTATGACGCGCATGAGAACATCCGCCACGGCCTGTTGGCCGAGCTGCGCCAGGAAACCCGCGCGATGGGCATCTGGGCGCTGCAATCGCCCAAGGCGCGCGGCGGCGGCGGGCTGAAGATGGCCGACCAGGCGGTGCTGTACGAGGAGATGAACCGGTCCATCTTCGGGCCGGTGTGCTTCAACTGCTCGGCGCCGGACGACGGCAACATGCGGGTGATGGCGCAGGTGGCGACGCAGGCGCAGCAGGATTGGTGGCTGCAACCCGTCATCGACGGCCGCATGAACAGCAGCTTCATCATGACCGAGCCGATGGACGAGGACGGCGGCGGCTGCGGCAGCGACCCGTCGCTGACCAACACCGAGGCGGTGCGCACCAACGCCGGCTGGAAGATCCGCGGCCGCAAGTGGTTCATCACCGGGGCGGAAACCGCCGAGCACTTCATCCTGATCGCCCGCACCTCGGCCGATGCGCGGCGCGGCCTGACCAGCTTCCTGTTCCACCGCGACCAGCCGGGCTGGCGCATCATCCGCCGCATCGAGATCATGGGGCCGGAGGAGCACGGCGGGCACTGCGAGATCGAGTTCGACGGGCTGGAGATCCCCGACGAGAACCGGCTGATGGAAGTGGGCGACGGGCTGAAGCTGACCCAGATCCGCCTCGGGCCGGCCCGCCTGACCCACTGCATGCGCTGGACCGGGCTGGCGCGGCGCTGCCTGGAAATCGCCATGGAGCATGTGGTCAAGCGGCGCAGCTTCGGCGGCCGGCTGATCGACCATGAGAGCGTGCAGACCCTGATCGGCCAGGCGGCGATGGAGATCGAGATCGGCCGCCTGCTGACCATGAAGGCCGCCTGGCTGCTGGACCAGGGCGACTTCGCCCGCAAGGAAATCTCGATGGCCAAGATCGTGGTGGCCGACGCGCTGCACAAGGCCGCCGATACCGCGCTGCAACTGCTCGGTGCGCTGGGGTACTCCAAGGACACGCCGGTGGAGTGGATCTACCGCTACGCCCGACAGGCGCGGCTGGTGGACGGGGCGAGCGAGGTGCATCGCATGGTGCTGTCGAACTTCATGACGCGGGAGGGGGGGGAGTTCTGGAAGTGGCGCGTAGGTTAGGAAGGAAGGAAGGTCTTCTTTTTGTGAACAAAAAGAAGCAAAAAAACTTTACTCATTCGCTGAACGGGTGCGGAGGGTGCCGGGGTCGCTCGATGGTGCATTACACGATTGAATGAAGTTTTTTTGTTTCTTTTTGTTCACAAAAAGAAATCTTCCTTTCTTACCATCCTCCTATCCTGGGCCAAACGGCGACCACTTCGTCCCCGCCATCGACCACATAGTATCGGTCATGCGCCGCCGAGGTCATGCAGGTATGGTTGGGCGCCACGCGCACCCGGTCGCCGATGCGGAAATCGATGGTGGTGTCCAGATCGACCACGCCGTGTTCCTGGTTGGCGCGCGCCACCAGCGAGTTTCCCAGGGTGCGGCGGCCGTCCTGGTCCAACACCAGGCCGAACTTGAAGTCGTGCGGCGCGGATTCGGTGGCGCGGTCCTTGGACAATGCCATGCCGCCGGCGTCGATGACGATTCGCCGTTCCGCCGGGCGGCGGCCGATCACGCTGGCCAGGACGGTCACCGCGATTCCGTCGGGTTCGACGGTGGCGATCTCGGCCTGGAACAGGTCGCCGAACATATAGACGCCGGGCCGGGTTTCCGTGACGCCGCCCAGCGCGCGGGCATGCAGGGCGGTGGGCGAGGAGCCCACCGAGACCATCGGGCAGGCCATGCCGGCGGCCCGCAGGCGGCGGGCCGCGGCAAGGGCGGCGTTGCGTTCGGCCTCGGCGATATCGGCCATTTCGGCAATCGTGCGGCCGGCATAGGAATGGCCGGCATGCGTCATGATGCCCAGCAGGCGGTCGCCGAGGGCCGCGCCGATGGCTTCAAGTTGCGGGTCGCCGGGCGGGATGCCGCCGCGCATCTCGCCGCAATCGATCTCGATCAGCGCGTGGTGGCGGCCGGGGTGGGCGGCGATGGCGCGGGCCATGTCCAGGTCGTCGGTGACGACCTTCACCTCGGCGCCGGCCGCGTTCAGCTTGGCCACCTGGTCCAGCTTGTGCGGCGTGATGCCGACGGCATAGAGGATGTCGGTGATCCCGTGCGCCGCGAAGTATTCCGCCTCCGCAAGGGTGGAGACGGTGATGCCGGAAAGCGGGGCAGCATGGTTGGCCAGCACCATGCGGGCCACGTCGATCGACTTGGCGGTCTTCATGTGCGGCCGCAGGGCCACGCCGAGCCGGCCGACCGCCTGGGCCATGCGGTCGATGTTGCGCGCCAGCACGGTGCGGTCGAGCACAAGGCAGGGGGTGGGGAGGTCGGATAGCTTCACGGCATCCACTCCGCTTCGCGGTCCAGCGGGATGGCCGGGCGCGGCAGGTTCTGCCAGGCGAAATGTTGCAGCATCGGCGTGGTCAGGCCCGGCGCATCGACCTCGATCACCTGGTCATGGCTGAAGAATTCGTCGAAGCCGCCGCGGAAATGGCCGCGCGACTTCACCACCACCACGCGGGCGGCGGCTATGTCCAGCCCGAACGCCTCGAAGAAGGCGGGGTCGGCGCATTGCACGCGCTGGGAGATCACCACCACCGTGATGCCGCCGAGGTCCAGCGCGGCGGCGCGGCCGACATCGACGGTCCCGCCGGCGAAGATGCCGCGCCGGCAGGCGAGCGGGCCGGGATGCAGCGCGGTCACGGTTGCGTCGGCGGCGAAGGGTTTGGAAAACGCGTTCTCCACGCTGCGATTGAAGCGGGCGGTGAAGCGGGCGCCTTGGCCCAGCGTGTGCGCCTCCTCGGCCAATGCCGCGTCGTAGATCACGCCGACCAGGGCATTGCGGATGCCGGCGGTATGGAACGCCTCCAGGATGAACATGGTGTTGCCGCGCCCGCCGCCGCCGGGGTTGTCGGCCACGTCGGCGAAGATCAAGGCTGGCATGGTCGCGTCCGCGGTGCCCTTTGCCAATGCCACCGCGTCGGCCAGGGGCGTCAGCGTGGGGAAGAACTGCGCCCGGCGCGCCCAGCCCGCCTTGGCGATTTCCATCGCCAGATCCTCGGCGGCTTCACGGTCGGTGGCGGTCACCACCACGGTCATGCCGTTGAATGTGGTGTCGGCATAGGCGAAGCCGCCCATCACCGAGACATTCACCACCCGCCCGGCCCAGGGCGCCTGATGCATCAGTTCCTGTCCCAGGTCGATCATTTCGCCATACGGCCGGTTCGGGGCGTCGGCGCCGGTCAGCATCGTCACCGTGGGGGCGATGACCGGCAGGCGGACCTTGGCGATATGGGTCTTCTCGCCGGCGATCAGGCGTTTCAGCACCGCGGCCGATTCCGCGCCGCGTTCGCGCATGTCCAGATGCGGGTTGGTGCGATAGCCGATCAGCGCGTCGATGGTGGCGATGTCGGTGTCCGAGATGTTGGCATGCAGGTCGTAGCTGGCGACGATCGGCACGTCGGGGCCGACCACGCGGCGCACCATGGCCTGGATGGTTCCCTCGGGGTCGTCGTCCGCGGTGGTGAGGCCGGCGCCATGCATCACGCAGTACACACCATCGAGTGGCCCGGCGGCGCGCAGCCGGGTTTCCCATTCCGCCATCATCCGGTCGAAGAAGCCCTGTTCCACCGGGCCGTTCGGTTCGGTCATCGCCAGCAGCAACGGCACCGGCTCCCAGGGTTCGCCGCCGTCCATCGCGCCGACGAAGCCCGGCAACTCGCCCAGCATGCGCGGCGCCTTGCCGCGAGCGTCGGACAGGATATCGTCGCCGCGCATCAAGGTGCGGATGGCGAAGTCGTGCTCGTGGGTGGTGGGGGCGAAGCGGTTGCATTCGATGGAGAAGCCGAGCAGGGCGATGCGCGGCCGATTGGTCGTGCGCGCGGCGTGGTGCTTGTCGTCGTTCATCACAGTTCGATCCCCAGCAGTTCGGCGATGCGCGGCGTGGCCTTCAGCCCGGTGCCGGTCAGCACCAGCACGGTGGTCTCGCCGGGCTTGATCGCGCCGGTTTCCAGCAGCCGGCGGAAGGCCGCCTCGGCCTGGGCGCTGGTCGGCTCGACATGGATGCCGGCGCGGGCCAGCGACAGGGCGCTGGCGGCAATCTCAGCCTCGGTCAGCAACACCGCGCCGCCGCGGCTGCGGCGCAGGGCGGCGATGACTTCCGGCAGGCGGATCGGCTGGGCGATGGCGGTGCCTTCGGCGATGGTGGGCAGGATCGGGGTGGCGACGCGGTGGTCCTGCCCGGCGATGAAGCTGGCGGCGATCGGGCCGCAATTCTCCGGCTGGGCGGCGAACAGGCGGGGCAGCCGGGTGATTGCGCCGGCACGCAGCAGTTCGGAGAATCCGATGTCGCAGCCGAGCACGTTCGAGCCGGCGCCGCAGGGGATGATGATGTTGTCGGGCGCCTGGAAGCCCAGATCCTCCCACAGCTCATAGGCCAGCGTCTTGGTCCCGTGCAGGAAGAACGGGTGCCAGTTATGGCTGGCGTAGAAGGTGGTGGCGGCGCGTGCCTCGGCGGCGTCCGAGGTGGCCTGGCGGTTGCCGGGGATCAGCTCGACGGTGGCGCCGGCGGCGCGCATCGCCACCGTCTTGGCCGGCGAGGTGCTGTCCGGCGCCATGATGGTGGCGGTCATGCCGCCGGCCGCCGCATAGGCCGCGACGGCGGCGCCGCCATTGCCGGAGCTGTCCTCCAGCACGTGGGAAATCCCCTGCTGGCGCAGGAAGGACAGCATCACGCTGGCGCCACGGTCCTTGAAGCTGCCGGTGGGCATGAACCATTCCAGCTTCAGCAGGGCAGTCGCGCCATGCAGCGAGCGCGGCACCAGCGGGGTGCAGCCTTCGCCCATGGTGATCGGCTCGGCGGCCCGCATCGGCAGGGCGGCACGATAGCGCCACAGGCTGCGGGTGGCGGTGTCGATCGCATCCCGGCGCATCCCGGGCAGATCGGTCAGGAACAGGGGCGCGTGATTGCTGCCGCACCAGCGCGGCTGGTCCAGCGCGAAGGTCTCGCCGGAGCGCGGGTCGAGATAGGCAGGTGTCATGCGGGCCTCCTGTTGGCGGGAGGCTGGCCAAGGGGCGGGCAATGGTCAACCTTGTCCGAGCGGAAAGGGATGGGATGGCGCGGGACGGGGCGGCGCATCAGGCTTGGGTGCTGGCCGGGCTGATGGCGGCGTTCATCGCCTATGGCTCGCTGTACCCGTTCCATGTCCAGGCGCTGCCGCCGGGCGTGACGCTGGCGCAGGCATGGCGGATGGCGCTGGCGGCGCCGCAGGGGGGGCGCGGCGACCTGCTGGCCAACCTGGCGCTGTACATGCCGCTGGGCCTGGCGCTGGCGGCGGCCGGGCGAGGGGCGGCTTGGCTGGCCCTGCCGCGCGGCATCCTGCTGTGCGCGGCGCTGTCGGCGGCGATGGAGACGGCGCAGCTTTATATCCCCGGGCGGGTGGCCAGTATCTGGGACCTGGCGCTGAACACCGCCGGCGGCGGCGCGGGGGCGCTGGCCTGGGTGGTGCTGCGCCCCGGCCGGCGGCGGCTGCCCGCGCCGCGCGACCTTGGTGCCGCACTGCTGCTGGCGGGGTGGCTGGGCTATCGGCTGTATCCCTATCTGCCCGCCACCGACCGGGGCGCGTGGCTGGCCAGTCTGCGGCCGCTGCAAGGGCCATGGCTGGCCGATCCCGTGCGGGTGCTGCGCCTGGCCGGGGCCTGGCTGGTGGCCGCCCGGCTGCTGGCGGCCGCAGCACCGGGCCGCCCGGGGTTGGCGGCGGCGATGATGCTGGGCACGCTGGCCGCCGCGGTGCCGATCATTGGGCGGGTACTGACCCCGGCGGAGGTGCTGGCGGTGCTGCTGGCGCTGCCGGCCTGGGCGCTGCTGCGCGGGTGGCGCCATGTCGATCCTGTGCTGCTGGTGGTGATGCTGGCGGTGGTGCTGGCCGAGGGGCTGGCACCCTATCGCCTGTTGCCCTGGGCGCGGCCGTTCGGCTGGCTGCCCTTCGGCGCGCTGCTGGGCGGGGAGAATGCCGCGGGGCTGCAGGCGGCATTGCTGAAGGTGTTCCTGTATGGCGGGCTGCTGTGGCAGGCGGTGCGCGCCGGGTTGCGGTTCCGGCCGGCCGCGGCGGCCGTGGTGGCGCTGGCGCTGGCGATCGGCCTGGTGCAGACCCGCCTGCCCGGCCGGTCGGCCGATGCCACCGACGCGGCGCTGGCCCTGGCGGCGGCGCTGGCGCTGCGCCCTGGCCTTGGCGCCCGCGATCGGCGAGGCTGAGCGCCAAACGCCGGGAGAGTGACATGCCGCATGCCGAAGTGGTCCAGCTGGCCGCCGACCTGGTGCGCATCGACAGCCGCAGCTTCGTCTCCAACCTCGCTGTGGCTGACCGCATCGAGCGCGAGCTGGACGGCTTCGAGGTGGAGCGGCTGGACTACACCGACGCCGCCGGGGTGGCCAAGCGGGCGCTGGTGGCGCATCGCGGCGCCGCCGGTGGGCTGGCGTTCAGCGGCCACATGGACACGGTGCCGGACACCGGCTGGACCACCGATCCCTGGGACGGGCGCATCGCCGACGGGCGGCTGCACGGGCTGGGCAGCACCGACATGAAGGGTCCGCTGGCCGCCTGCATCCTGGCCGCGCGGGCCGTGGCGGTGCCGGTGACCCTGCTGATCACCACCGACGAGGAAACCACCAAGGCCGGCGCCCGGCTGATCGCCGCGCAATCGCAGCTCGCCCGCCGCGCCGCCCCCGCCGCCATCCTGGTGGCCGAGCCCACGGTGATGACCCCGGTGCGCGGCCATCGCAGCTCCATCGCCATCACCGCGGTGGCCACCGGGGTGCAGGCGCACAGCTCCACCGGAAAGGGGCGCAACGCCAACTGGGACCTGATCGGCTTCGCGGCCGACATGAAGGCGATTTTCGAGATGCTGCGCGACGATCCCGCCTGGCACGACAGCGCCTACGACCCGGTGTTCAGCGACTTCAACCTGACCATCGACAACCACGGCGCGCCGGTGAACATGACCGTGCCTAAGGCGACGGCACGGGTGAAATTCCGCTATTCCGCCAGGATCGACCCCGCGCCGGTGATGGCCCGGGTGCGCGCCTCCGCCGCCCGCCACGGCCTGGCGCTGGCGGCGGTGCCGGAAGGCTTGCCGCCGGAACTGCCGAGCAACCACCCGCTGATCCGCCTGGTCAGCGGTGAAACCGGCAAGCCGGCGATCACCGCGCCGTTCGGCACCGATGCCTCGGAACTGAGCGCCCTGGCGCCGTGCGTGATCGTCGGGCCCGGCGATATCGGCCAGGCACACTGCCCGGCCGAAAGCCTGGCGCTGGCGGAACTGGAAGCGGCGGTGCCGCAATTCATGCGGCTGGCGGAGCGGGTGGCGCGCGGGATATAGGGTGTGCGGGTGTTGAAAAAGGGAAGGAAGGCCTTCTTTTTCTGAAGAAAAAGAAGCAAAAAGACTTCACTCATGTTTCATGAGGTCGCACGCTGCCCGCCTCGCGATCAATGAATGAAAGTTTTTTGGTTCTTTTTTATAAAAAAGAACATTCTTTCTTGCGTCGTGTTGGGACCACCGCGCGGCGCTGCTACAACGTCGCGCCGCATCGGGGACTGCAAGATGACTCTCGCCTCCATGACCGGGTTTGCCCGCAGCGAGGGCGCCGGCACCGGGCCGGTTGCCTGGAGCTGGGCGTGGGAGTTGCGCAGCGTGAACGGCCGCGGGCTGGAGTTGCGCTTCCGCCTGCCCGGCGGGTTCGACGCGCTGGAGCCGGTGTTGCGCGAACTCGCGGGGCGCCAGCTCAAGCGCGGCAACGTCACCGCCAACCTGACCATCCGCCGGGAGGAGGCGTCGCGCCTGGCGCCCGACCCGGCGGCGCTGGAACAGGTGGTGGCGCTGGCCATGGCACTGGCGGCGCGCATCCCGGGTGCCCCGCCGCCGCGCGCCGAGGCGTTGCTGGCGCTGCCCGGCGTGCTGCGCGCCGGTGCCGAGGTGCGCGAGGAGGTGCCCGCCGCCCAGATCGAGGCGGTGCGCGCCGGTTTCGCCGAGGCGCTGGATGCCCTGGTGACGGCGCGGCGCGGCGAGGGCACGCGGCTGGCCGGGTTGTTGGCCGGGATGCTGGCTGACATCACGACGCTTTGCCGGCAGGCCGCGGCCGAGGCGGCGGACCAGCCGGCGGCGCAGCGTGCGCGGATGCTGGACGCGGTGCGCGCGCTGCTTGCCGAGACGCCGGCGCTGCCCGAGGACCGCATCGCCCAGGAGGTGGCGATCCTGGCCGCCAAGTCCGACGTGCGTGAGGAGTTGGACCGGCTGGACGCCCACCTGCACGCCGCCCATGCGCTGCTGGCCGTGGGCACGGCGATCGGCCGGCGCTTCGACTTCCTGGTGCAGGAGTTCAACCGCGAGGCCAACACGCTGTGCTCCAAGAGCGCCAGCGTGGCGCTGACTTCCACCGGGCTGAAGCTGAAGGCGGCGATCGAGCAGCTGCGCGAGCAGGTGCAGAACGTGGAGTGAGCATGGTGGTCGAACGTGAAGTGAGCGGAGCAGATCAACGTGAAGTGAGCGGAGCAGATCAACGTGGAGTGAGCGGAGCAGATCAACGTGGAGTGAGCGGGGCAATCCAGCGCGATGCCTTCTGCCTGGTGATTGCCGCCCCGTCGGGCGCCGGCAAGACCTCGATCACGCGCGCGCTGCTGGCGCAGGAGCCGGCGCTGCGGCTGTCGGTCAGCATGACCACGCGGGCGCTGCGGCCGGGCGAGGCCGATGGCGTGCACTACCATTTCGCCGACCAGGCGACCTTCGACGCCACCGTGGCGGCGGGCGGCTTCCTGGAACATGCCGGCGTGTTCGCCCGCAGCTACGGCAGCCCGCGCGCACCGGTGGAGGCGTGGCTGGCGGAGGGCCACGACGTGGTGTTCGACATCGACTGGCAGGGCCACCGCCAGGTGCGTGCCGCGTTGCCGGGCCGGGTGGTGGGGCTGTTCATCCTGCCGCCGTCGCGCGCGGCCCTGCTGGCGCGGCTGGTGGCGCGCGGCGACCCGCCCCAAGCGATCGCCGGGCGCATGGCCCAGGCCGACAGCGAAATGTCCCATGCCGGCGAGTTCGACCACGTGGTGGTCAACGACGACTTCGAGGCCACCGTCGCCGCCGTGCGCGCCGTGGTGGCGGCGCAGCGCCTGGCGCGGGCGCGGCTGGCGGGGCTGGATGATTTCCTGGCGGGACTGCGCCAGCCATGAGCGGGAACAGGCTGGACGCGGCGCGGCGCGGCTACGCGCGGGCGATGGTGGCCCCGCTGGGCGTGCCCGCCCCGGCGCTGGAAGCGGCCTTCGCCACCGTGCCGCGCGAGGCGTTCATGCCGCCGGGGCCCTGGATCCTGCTGCACAGTCCCGGCGGGCGCGAGGTGCTGGCGCACAACGACCCGATGGCGCTGTATCCGCAGGCGGCAGAGCCGGAACTGCTGGTGGTGCTTGACGCCGCGCGCGGCATCAACAACGGCTCGCCATCGCTGCATGCGCTCATGCTCCACGCCCTGGCGGTGCGGCCGGGCGATCGGGTGCTGCATCTCGGCGCCGGCACCGGCTACTACAGCGCGATCCTGGCCGAGCTGGTCGGCCCGGCGGGGCAGGTGACGGCGGTGGAGTTCGTCGATCACCTGGCCGAGCAGGCGCGGCGCAACCTGGCGCCCTGGCCGTGGGCCACGCTGGTGCAGGGCGATGCGGCGGATTTCCCGGCGGGCGAGGTGGACCGCATCTACGTGAACTTCGCCGTCGCCGACCCGCCGCCGTCCTGGTTCACCCGGCTGCGCGCCGGCGGCACGGCGGTGCTGCCGCTGGGCACCGGCGGCGGCGCGGTGCTGCGGGTGGAACGGCTGGCGGCGGGGTTTGCGGCGCGGTTCGTCACGCCCTGCGGATTCATCGGTGCCGCCGGCCGCCTGGCCGGGGACGCCGCCCACCGCGCCCGGCTGGATGCCGCCTTCGCGCGAGGTGGCACGGAGGCGGTGCGCAGCCTGCACCTGGCGCCGTCCCGCCCCGCCGAGGCCTGGTTCCGCGCCGACAACTGGGCGCTGTCGCCGGCGGCGCCGGGCTGAGCCGTGGGCACCCTGTTCGGCATCGTCGCACCGGTCTTCACGCTGATCCTGATGGGCGCCGGCGCGGTGCGGCTGCGGCTGCTGGACAAGGCCGCGGTGTCGGGGATGAACGATTTCGTCTTCTACCTCGCCATGCCCAGCCTGCTGTTCCGCTCCATGGTCACCGCCCCGCCGCTGCGGCTGGTCGATGTCGCGGGCTCGTTCATCGCCGGGGCCTTCGTGCTGTTCCTGGTGGCGGTGCTGCTGTCGCGTACCTTGTTCCGCGCCCGGCTGGCGACATCGGCGATGTTCGCGCTGAATGCGGTGTTCGGCAACACCGTGATGCTGGGCGTGCCGATCATCGACAGCACCTTCGGCGCCGAGGGCGTGGCCTACCTGCTGGCCGTCGTCGCCTTCCATTCCGGCCTGCTGCTGCCGCTGGCGACCATCCTGATCGAGGCGGATTCCGGGCATGGCCGCTCGCCGCTGGGCGTGCTGCGCGCCACCATGCCGGGGCTGGTGCGCAATCCCGTGGTGGTGTGCATCGCGCTGGCGCTGGCCTGGCGGGGCACCGGGCTGGGGCTGGCCGTGCCGGTGGAGCGGCTGCTGCTGCTGCTGGGGGCGGCCGGCCCGCCGCTGGCGCTGTTCGGCCTGGGCGCCACCCTGCCGAAGCCCGAGGGGGTGAAGGGGCTGGGCGAGGTGGCGCTGGCCAGCCTGCTGAAACTGGTGGCGATGCCGGCGCTGGTGGCGGGGCTGGCCTGGCTGGCCGGGGTGCGCGGCACCGCGTTCGCCGTGGTGGTGCTGGCCGCCGGCATGCCCACCGGGGCCAATGCCTTCCTGCTGGCGCGGCGCTTCGGCACCATGATGGAGGCCTCGGCCACCACGGTGGTGGTCAGCACCGCGCTGTCGCTGCTGAGCCTTACCGTGCTGCTGGGGTGGCTGCGGTAGCTTCCAATGCGGCGGCGATCTCGGCGGCCACCGGCCCCCAGTCGCCCAGCCGGCGCTGGCGGAACAGGCGCAGCGCGGGATACCAGGGCGTGTCCGCGCCGCGCAGCCCCCAGCGCCAGTCGGCCCGGCGCGGCAGCATCAGCCAGCACGGCCGGCCCATCGCGCCGGCGACATGGGCCACCGACGTATCCACCGTCACCACCCGCTCCAGGCCGGCGATGATCGCCATCGTGTCGGCGTAGCTCTCGATTTCCGGCCCCAGATTGACCAGCGGCGCGCGCCACGACTGGCCGGCCACCTGCGCCTCCGGCCCGCCCAGTTGCAGCGCCACCCAGGCGACCCCGGCCACCTGCCCCAGCGCGCCGAGCGCCGCCAGGCTGGCCGAGCGGGCGAAGTCGAACGGATGGCTGGCGCGCCCGGCCCAGACCAGCCCGACCCGGCGCAGGCCGGGCGCGCACAGCTCGTCCAGCCGCGCCCGCCAGCGCATCCCGTCCTCGTGGCCGGCGGCGAGATACGGCAGCATCTCCGCCGGGATCGTCCCGGCAAGCGTGCCGGCCAGCGCCGGCAGGTCCGACAGCACCGCCCAGGCGGCGAATTCGCCCAGCCGGTCCCAGTCGGTGACGATCTCGGCCACCTGCGGGAAGGCGGCGAGCACCGGCAGCATCTCCGCGCTGGCCGCCACCACCAGCCGGGTGGCGCGCGCGGCGGCCCAGGGGAGGTAGCGCGCGAACTGCACCACGTCGCCGAAGCCCTGGTCGGCGACCAGCAGCAGCGTGCCGGCCAGCTTGCGGCCCTGCCAGCGGCGCACCCGCCGTTGTGCCAGCACCGCAGCCGGCACCGGCGCCGGCACGCCGGGCAGCCGGAAGCGCCAGCCATAGCCCGGCCAGCCCCGCGCGTAGTCGCCCAGGCTCAGCAGCACCTCGCCGCGGCCGAAATGCGGCGCGGGGTCGTCCGGCGCCAGCGCGATCGCGCGGTCGTAGCAGTCCAGCGCGGCGTCGATCTCCAGCGCGTCGAAATGCGCCAGCGCCAGGTTGTTCAGCACCGCGGGGTCGTCGGGGGCGAGCGCCAGGGCGGCGCGCCCGGCGGCGATGGCGGCGCGCGGCTGCAACCGGCGGCGATGCACCTCGCTGCGGTTGCGGTGCAGCAGCGCCAGCCCCGCCGGGTCCATGCCGCGCCGCTCCGCCAGCCTGGCCGCGCGGTCCATCAGCGTGGCGGCAGCGGCGTAGTCGCCCTGCCGCGCCGCCACCACGCCGGCCAGGTGCAGCCCGGCCGGCCGTGCCTCGATCGCGGCCCCCAGCCCCGCCAGGATCCCCGCCGCCGCGTCGATCCGCCCTGCCTGCTCGGCCGCCGAGGCGGCTTCGAGGGCGGCAGCGACGGGATCATCGCCGCTCATATCGTGTACCCCAGACGGGCGATCGCCGGTGCCAGGATCGGGATCACCGGCGCCAGCAGGTCGCGATAGGCGTGGTAGCGATAGCGCGAGCGGCGGTACAGCGGCTCCGTCACCTGGGCGTAGCTGGCGGTGCGGGCCGCACGGGTGTTGGCGTGCGGCGCCAGGCAGGCGAGGTCGAACGGCAGGCCCAGGAAGGCCAGCATCGCGCGCACCGTCGGCTCCTGCGCGTCGATCAGGTCCTCATAGCGCACCGCCAGCAGCCGCAGCGCCAGCGACGCGCGGTAATGCGCCACCAGTTCGGCGGTCAGCGCGAAATGCCGCGCCGCACTCTCCAGCGCGAAGGCGCAGCGGAAGCCGTGGGTCAGCTCGTTGCCGAACACCGACAGCACCACGTCCAGCGGATGACGCACCAGCAGGATCATCGGGCTGGCGGGGAACACCATGCCGATCAGGCCCATGTGCCACTCGTTGAGCGGCATCTTGTCGGTGAACCAGGCCTGGCCCGGCCCGACGATGCCCATGGAACGCACCCGGCGCAGGTAATGGTCGCGCAGGGTTTCCAGCCCGTCGGCCTCGTCGCCCATCCACAGGTCGGCCAGCGCCGCGGGATAGGGCAGGGGGCTGGACAGCACGCGCGGCACCATGGCGGCGAGGTCGCCGACCAGCGGCAACTCGTCGCCGGCGGCAATCGCCGGATGCGCCGACAGCGTCTGCTCCACCAGCGTGGTGCCGGAGCGCGGGAAGCCCAGGATGAACACCGGCTGCGGCCCGGCGGCCGGCTGCGCGCGCGGCAGCAGGCGGCGGCGCGGCGGGGTGAAGAAGCCGCGCAGGCGGGCGGCCTCGTCCTCGGCGGCGGCGGCCTCGTATTCCTGGCCGGTCAGGTCGCGCAGCCGCTGCTTGCCGGCGGTCCAGGCGGCGAAGGCGTCCTGCGGCCGGTCCATCCGGTCCAGCAGCCGGCCCTTCTCCATCAGCACCGCGGGCGCGGCGGCGTCGTCCTGCGCCATGCCGTCCAGCATCGCCAGCGCCTGGTCCCGCGCGCCGCGCCTTGCGGCCACGACGGCCTGCGCCAGCGTCACCGCCGCGGCGCGGGGGGCCAGTGCCGCGGCCTCGTCCAGCACGGCGGCGGCGCGGTCGAGGTTGCCGGCGGCCTCCTCCATCCGCGCCTCGCCCAGCAGCGTGGTCAGCACCGCTGGCGCGGCGGCGCGGGCCTCGGCATACAGCGCGCGGCTCTCGGTGATGCGGCCCTGCTGCTTGAGGTTCCAGGCGAGGTTGGCGAGCACCAGCGCCGGACGCCCGCCTAACCCGGCCGCGAGGGCCAGGGCGCGGCGGTAATGGTGCTCGCCCGGCACCGGCCGGTTCGCCTCGGTCAGCGCCACGCCCAGCAGGTGATGGGCATCGGCCGAGAGCGGGTCGCCGCGCACCGCGTTGCGGGCATGGGTCAGCGCGCCGGCGATGTCGCCCCGATCCAGCGCGGTGCGCGCCGCCTCGCACTGGGCGGCGTGGTTGGCGGGATCGACGGCGACGATGCGGGCGAGCAGCGTGGCCGCGGCCCCCAGCCGCCCGGCATCGCGGTGCAGCCGCGCCAGCACCGACAGGGCCGCCGGCGACCACGGCGCCAGCTCCAGCACCTCCTGCAGGATCGCCAGTGCGCGCGCGTCGTCCCCGCCCTGGCGGGCCTCCTCGGCGGCGCGGATCTGTGGCGCCAGCATGGCGGCCGAGCCCGGCGGGCTGGCGCCGGCCGGGTCCATCGCGCAGCAGCGCAGCGGCCGCAGCAGGCTGCCGCAGGCGCAGCCGGCCGTCACCTCCATCGCCGCTGCTATGCGCCAGCCGCACCGGCAGGCATGGCCCGGTCCTGGCCGGTCCCATGCCGGTCGATCCAGTACTGGCCGGTCGCGGCGATGTCGAAGCCCAGGCGGGTGGCGCCGCGCGGGTGCAGCCAGGCATGGCCGTCGGTCCAGCGCCAGCCATGCTCCACCCGGTGCCAGCCGGCCCCCAGGCGGGCATCGTCCAGCGCCAGCGCCGCGCCGTCCAGCGTGATGCGGGCAATCGCCACCCCCAGCCGCCTGGTGTCGTCGCCGTCGGGTTCGACATGCGCCGCCACCCAGCCGCGCGACACGATCGCCAGCGCCGCCAACCCGCCCGGCAGCGCCACCTCGCGCCGGCGGCCGCGGGCATGGATTGCCAGCGCCGCACCGTCGGCCAGCACGCCCAGCGCCGGGTCCAGGCTGCGGCGATGGCCCAGCGCGCCGGCCCGCGCCAGCAGCCGCGTGCGCGCCGCCGCCCGCGCCGGCCCCGCCTCCACCAGCGGCGCACAGGACGCCGCCGCCCAGTGCCGGCGGGCGAAATCGGGATGCAGCATCGTCGCGCCGCCGCCATTGGCGAAGGCGGACCGGTTGCCGGTGTCCAGGTAGCTCTCGCAGGCCAGGCCCTCGGCCAGCACCACGTCGTGGGCGGCAAGCTCGACATGGAAATAGGTGACGGCGTCGGCCGCCTCCTGGCGGATCGAGCGGCCGTTGACCAGGTGGCGCACGGGGATCAGCACGCCGCCGGCCAGCACCGCGTGATCGGGGCTCAGCCACAGGTCGCGCGCCGGCACGCCGCGGGCGAAGGCGCCGGCCTGGATGCGCACCGGCCAGACCTCCTGGGGCCGCGGATGGCGGGTGCAGTCCACCCGGCGGTGCCCGACCCAGACCACCGCCGCCATGCCGCCGCCGGCGCGCAGCACCCGCATGCCCGGCGCCAGCGCCTCCACCGGCACGGCGCCGGCCTCGGTGGCGATCCGGGTGCCCTGGGCGAAGCACGGCGCCGACAGGGCGGTGCCGCCAGGGCCGGCGGTGAAGCCGAAGCTGCCGGCGGGGAAGCTTTGCGCCGGGTCGAAGCGCAGCGCGATGCTGCCGCCACCGGCGCGGCTGACGGTCAGCACGTTGCCGGCATCCAGCGACGTTGCGATGACATCGGTGATGCCGCCCAGCACCAGGCTGTCGCTGGGATCGAAGCCGGTGAGCACGCCGGCCATCGCCCCGGGGTTGGCCAGGGTCAGCTGCGCCGCCGCACCCAGCGCCACGGTCTGGCCGCTGCCCACGGTGCCGTCCAGTGTCCAGGTGGCGCCGGCATCCACCTCCACCCGGGCGAAGCCGAGATACTTGCTGCCGAAGCCGCTGATAGCGCCGGCGGCCGCCCCCGCGCCGAGTTCCAGCACCCCGGTCGGCGTCGCCACGCCGGCCTTGTCGCCCAGTACCGTGCCGGAGAAGCTGGCGCCGGGATAGACGATGATGCGGTCGGCATTGCCCGCGGCCGAGGTGAAGACGGCATGCTGCTCGCCGCTGATCAGGCCGCGATTGACGATGGTGATGTTGTCGTAGCTGACAACGCCGAACGGCCCGCCGGCGATGGTGCCGGTGGCGGCATTGGAGATCGTGCCGCTGCCCTTGAACCACACCGCGGCACCCGACACGCCGGGGTCGTTGGCGGTGATGGTGCCGGCGTTGAGCACCGCCCCGCCATTGGCATTGCCGCCGCTGAAGTTGCCGATTTGCGCGCCGATCCAGTAGCCGCCGATGCTGCCGCCGGCCGCGTTCACGATGGTGCCGCCGGCACTGACCTGGATGCCGGCGCCGACCGCCTCGGATGCCTGGCCGACGAACTTGCCGGTGCTGTGGATGGTGCCGCTGTTGGTGACGGTGGCCACCGAGTTCAGCGCCTGGATGCCGAAGCGGCCGGTGACCGACCCGGCATTCTCCGCGGTGCCGCCGGTCAGCACCAGCATCCCCGCAGCGCCGCCGGTGATCACGCCGGTGGCGGTGTTGGTGACGCTGGCCGCCGCCTTGACGATGCCGATGCCGTAGGTGCCGCCGGCCAGGGTGCCGGCATTGGTCATGGTTGCGGGCTGGGTGCCGCTGGAGGCGACGGCGATGCTCACGCCGCTCACCTGCCCGCCGGCCTGGTTGTCGAAGCTGCCGCCGGCCTTCATCAGCGCGCCATAGCCGGCCGTGCCGGTGCCGCCGATGCTGCCGGTATTGGTCACCGTGCCGCCGCCGTAGAGGTAGACGCCGACCCGCGCGCCGGTGATCGCCGCCGCGGCGCCGGTATTGGCCAGGCTGCCGCCGGCATTCAGCACCACGCCGGCATTGCTCGCGCCGCCGATGCTGCCGGTGTTGCTGACCGTGCCGGTGCCGATCAGATAGACACCGTATTTCGCGCCCAGGATGGTGCCGCCGGTATTGGCGACATCGCCGGTGCCCAACAGCACGCCAACGCCGGTGGCGGCGCCGGTGCCGGTGATCGACCCGGCATTGGTCACGGTGGTCTGGTTGAGGCCGTAGATGCCGAACTGGCCGCCCGAAATCGCCCCGGTTGCCGCATTGGTGATGGTGCCGCCGGCCGACCCGGCGGTGCCGGTCATCATGATGCCGACGCTGGCCTTGCTGGTGCCCGACGCCGCGATGGTGCCGGCATTGCCGATCACCCAATCCACGGTCCCCGCGGTCAGCAGCGCCGGCGCGTCGCTGCTGGCCACGCTGCCGGTGGTGGTGATGGTCAGCGGGTTGTCGCCCTCGGCCAGGGTGATGCCGCTGGTGTAGCCCGTGCTGATCGTCCGTCCCGCCATCGGTCTGCCCGCCTCGCCTGTCGTCACCCAAATTCAACCCGATCGCCGCGCTGCGGCAAGCGGCAAGGCGGAACCTATCCCTTCTTGCGGGCCGGCGGCACGAAGGCCGGGCCGCGGTCGGAGCGGTGGTATTCCGGGTTCGGCATCATGTCGGTGGCCGAGGCCATGCGGTTGGACAGGTTGAAGAACGCCGCGGTCTCGGCGAGGTCGAAGATATCCTCCTCCGACATCCCGTGGCCGCGCAGCCCGTCGCGATCCGCGTCATCCACCAGGTTCGGCGTGGTGGTCAGCTTCCAGGCGAAATCCAGCATCGCGCGCTGGCGCGGGTCCAGCTTGGCCACGCGGTAGTTCAGCGCCATCATCTCGCCCAGCTCGGGATCGCCCGAAAGCTGGCGCACCGCGGCACCATGGGCCACCAGGCAGTAGTAGCAGCGATTGGCCGAGGAGACGACGACGGCCACCATCTCGCGCTCCAGCTTGGACAGGCCGGAGGGGGCGAGCATGATGTCGTTGTACATCGCCATGAAGTGGCGCAGGCGTTGCGGTTTCTTGCTGTAGGTGGAAAACACGCTGGGCACGAAGCCGAGCTTTTCCACGCACTTGGCCCAGATCGTCTTCAGGTCGTCGTCCAGCGTGGCGGGGTCGGGCACGCCGAGGGCGGAGATGTGGTCGGGCTGGGGCATGTTGCGGCGCTCCTGTAGCTTATGCGGAAGGCAGATTGAATGAAATTCAACCATGTGGCCAATCGGCTCGATCCCCGGCATTTCGAGCTGGTGGTGGCGATGTTCCGCGAACGGCTGGGCTTCGTGGAATTGCGCCGCACCGAACGCGCGATCTGGCTGCGCCAGCCCGGCAGCAACGTCGATCTGCAGTTCAGCCGCAGCGACACGGCCAGCCGCGACGCGGACAAGCAGCGCTCGCAGGTGTCGTTCCTGAGCCTGACGCCGCGCGACGATCTTGCCGCCCTGGCCCAATGGCTCGGCGCCCGCGGCCTGGTGGCCGAGGTGGGCGCCTATTCCGACCGGGAGTTCTTCCTGGATGCCCCCGCGGCCTTCGTCGATTTCGTGATCGAGGCGATGCGGCCGGAACTGGCGGAGTATGGCATCGAGGCCTGATGCCAACCGCCGGAAACGCCGGCTCTTCCGGCCATTTCGCCGGTCGGTATCGCGCGTGGGGCTGGCTGGCGGCCACGCGCAAAACAAAGACTCATGCCAACCCGCGTTGACCCATTCTTCATGGGTCAACAAATAGGCGGGTTGGTATCAGCCCGCGCTGGCCCAAACCTCATGGGTCAACACGGGCTGACATGAATCGCCGGCCTCACGGCTCCTCCAGTTCCAGCGACAGGGCGCGCAGTTCGCGGGTGTGCGGGTGGCTGGCGCGGCCGGCGCGCAGGTCGGCGGCGGACAGCGTCTCGACCATCTCGCCGCCCTGCATCACGCCGACCATGGCGCACAGATGCGCCACCACGGCCAGGTTGTGGCTGACCATCACGTAGGTCAGGTGGCGGCGTTCCTGCAGGTCCATCAGCAGGTTCAGCACCTCGGCCTGCACCGAGACATCCAGCGCGCTGGTCGGCTCGTCCAGCAGCAGCACCTCGGGCTCGCTCATCAGCGCGCGGGCCACCGCCACGCGCTGGCGCTGGCCGCCGGAAAGCTGGTGCGGGTAGCGGAAGCGCACCGAAGCGGGCAGCGCCACCTCGGCCAGGGCCTGCAGGATGCGCTGCTCCTGGTCCGCAATGCCGTGGACCTCCAGCGGTTCGGACAGCGCGCGATCCACCGTCTGGCGCGGATGCAGCGAGCCGTAGGGGTCCTGGAACACCATCTGCACCCGGCGGAAGAAATCCCGCCCGCGCTTCGGCGCCAGCGCCACGCCGGCGATGTCCATCCGCCCGGACCAGTCCGGGTTCAGGCCCGACAGCGCGCGCAGCACGGTGGACTTGCCCGACCCGCTCTCGCCGACAATGCCGAACGAGGCGCCCTGTTCCACGGCAAAGCTCACCCCGCGCGCCGCTTCCAGGCTGCCGAAGCGCACGCCGAGATTCTCGACGGATATCATCGTGCTCATGCCAGCCAGTCCGGGTCGCGTTCCATCACGTTCAGCCGCGTACGGGCATGCGACAGCGTCGGCATGCAGTCCAGCAGGCCGCGGGTATAGCCATGCCTGGCCTGGGCCAGGTCGGAGGCGCGCAACTCCTCCACCACCCGCCCGGCATACATCACCGCCACCCGGTCGCAGAAATGCGACACCAGCGGCAGGTCGTGGCTGATCAGGATCAGCGCCATGCCGCGGCTGGAAACCAGCTCGTCCAGCAGCCGCAGGATCTCGGCCTGCACGGTGGCATCCAGCGCGCTGGTCGGCTCGTCGGCAATCAGCAGTTCCGGGTCCGGCGCCAGCATCATGGCGATCATCACCCGCTGGCCCATGCCGCCGGACAGTTCGTGCGGATAGGACGCTGCCACCCGCGCGGGATCGCGGATCTGCACCTGGGCGAGCAGGTCGATCGCGCGCTCCCGCGCCTCCCGCCGTCCTGCCCTGGTGTGGGCGGTTACCGCCTCGGCGATCTGCGCGCCGGCGGTCATCACCGGGTTCAGCGAGAATTTCGGGTCCTGCATGATCAGCCCGGCCCGCTTGCCGCGGATGGCGCGCATCGCCGCCTCGTCGGCCGCCATCACGTCGATGCCGTCGAAGCTCAGCCGGTCGGCACGGACAATGGCATTGTCGGGCAACAGCCGCAGGATCGAGCGCGCGGTGAGCGATTTGCCCGAGCCGCTCTCGCCGACAATGCCCAGCTTCTCGCGGCCGATCTTCATCGACACGCCGCGCACCGCCTGGCTGACGCCCTGGGCGGTGGGGAAATCGATGGTGAGGTTGTCGATCAGGATTTCCATGCGGGGCCTGGCGGGGAGGGAAGCGAGCCTGTCATCGCTGCTTGGGATCCAGCACATCGCGCAACCCATCGCCCAGCAGGTTGAACGCCAGCGAGGCAATGAAGATGGCGATCCCTGGGATGGTCGGCACCCACCACTGGTCCAGGATGAAGCGCCTTGCCGTCGCGATCATCGCCCCCCATTCCGGCGAGGGCGGCTGCGCGCCCATGCCGAGAAAGCCCAGCGCTGCGGCGGTGAGGATGATCGAGGACATGTCCAGCGTCACCCGCACCACCAGGCTGCTGATGCACATCGGCACGATGTGGCGCACGATGATGCGCGCCGAGGATGCGCCGGTCAGGCGCACGGCGGCGATATAATCGGTGCCGCGCACGGTCAGCGTCTCGGCGCGGGCGAGGCGGGCATAGGGCGGCCAGGCGGTCAGCACGATGGCGAAGATGGCGCTGGTGACCCCCGGCTTGATCGCGGCCACGAAGGCCAGCGCCAGGATCAGCCGGGGGAAGGACAGGAACACATCGGTCACCCGCATCAGCAACCGGTCCAGCGCGCCGCCGAAATACCCGGCGACGCAGCCCACCGCCAGGCCGAGCGGGGCGACCATGATCACCACCGCCACCACCATGCCCAGGGTGACCTGCCCGCCGTAGAGGATGCGCGCGAAGATGTCGCGGCCCAGCTCGTCGGTGCCGAACCAGTGGGCGGCCGAGGGCTTGGCCAGCCGGTTGGCGAGGTTCTGCGCGCCGGGGTCGTAGCTGGCCAGCAGCGGGGCGGCCAGCGAGACCGCAATCAGCGCGATGACGACGATCAACCCGCCCATGGCGAGATGGTTGGCCTGGAAATCGCGCCACAGCCGGTAGCGCCTGCCCCAGGCGGCCTGGGACCGCGAGGCCGGCGTATCGGTCAGCAGCCAGTCGCGCCAGGACTCCGGCTGCGTCGTGGTGGCGCTCATCATTGCACCCTCGGGTCGAGCAGCCGGTACAACAGATCGGCCAGCAGGTTGAAGGCGAGGTAGGTGACACCCACCACCAACGTGGCGCCCAGCACCGCGTTCATGTCGGCGTTCAGCAGCGAGATGGTGAGGTACTGGCCGAGTCCCGGCCAGGAGAACACCGTCTCGGTCACCACCGCCCCCTCCAGCAACCCGGCATAGGCCAGCGCCAGGATGGTGATCAGCCGCACGAAGATGTTGCCGAAGGCGTGCTTCCAGATCACCCGGGCGGGCGACAGGCCCTTGGCCCGCGCGGTGATGATGAACTCGCCCTTCAGCGTGTCCAGCATGAAGGCGCGGGTCATGCGCGCCAGGTACGCCATGCTGAAATAGGCCAGCACCCCGGCGGGCTGGGCGAGGTGGGCCAGCGCGTCCCAGAACGCCTCCCACTCGCCGGCGATGATCGAATCCACCGTCAGCAGGCCGGTGACCGTCGGCACCAGCTCGAAAAAGAAAATACTCTGCCGCCCCGGCCCCGGCGCGATGCCGAGCGTGGCGTAGAACACCAGCAGCGACAGCAGGGCGAGCACGAAGATCGGCAGCGAATGCCCGGCCAGGCAGATCACGCGGATGGTGTGGTCGATCCGCGTGCCCTGCTTCACCGCGGCCAGCACGCCCAGCGGAATGCCGATCACCGCGGCGATCAGGATCGCCAGCGTCGCCAACTCCATGGTGGCGGGGAAGAAGCGGATGATGTCGTCCACCACAGTGTGCGAGGTCATCACCGAGCGGCCGAGATCGCCATGCGCCAGCTTGACCACGAAGATCCAGAACTGCACGTACAGCGGCTCGTCCAGCCCGAGGTCCAGCCGCGCCTGCGCCACCACATCGGCCGGCGCCCGGTCGCCGACGATGGCCAGCACCGGGTCGATCGGCATCACCCGCCCGATCAGGAAGGTGACCAGGATCAGGCCGAACAGCGTGATGGGAACGCTGGCGGTGGTTGCCGCCAGCGCTTTCAGCCGGGACGCGGCCATCGCCCGCGCTTCAGGGCCGCGCGCGTCAGGCCTTGACCACCTTGTCGAAGCGGGTGCGCAGGCCCAGCGGCGCCAGCGCGAAGCCGCCCACATTCTTGCGCATCACCGCCCAGCCGGTGGCCTGCAACAGCAACGCGAAGGGGCTGCGCATGTGGTGGTCGCGCTGCATGTCCTGGTACATCTTCTCGCGCACCTTGGCGTCGCTCTCCTTCACCGCCGCGATGGCGCGGTTGGACAGGTCGACGTCCTGCCAGGAATTGCGCCACGCCAGCGTCTTGTTGCGGGCGTTGTCGGCGTTGTCGATGTTGACGCAGAAGGTCTCGGCGTTCGTGTTCGGGTCGAAATAGTCGATGCCCCAGGACAGCACGGCGGACTGGTGCTGGCGGGCGCGGTACTTGGTGATCACCTGGCGCTGCTCGCCGGCCAGCAGCGTCACCTTGATGCCGATCTCGCCCAGGTTGGCCTGGATCGCCTGCACGATGTCGCTGTGCGGCTGGCCATTGTAGTGGTCGATGGTCAGGTTGAACCCGTCGGCCAGCCCGGCCTCGGCCAGCAGCGCCTTCGCCTTGGCCACGTCCTTCTTGAACGGCCGGTCGGCGATCGCCCCCATCATGCCCTTCGGCACGAAGTTCTGCTGCACGTCATAGGTGGTGGGCACGATGTTCTTCTGGATGCCGTCGTAGTCGATCGCCCACTTGATCGCCTGGCGCACCTGCGGCTTGGCCAGTTCGGGCACGTTCTGGTTCATGCACAGGTACATGATGTAGCTCTGCGGCGCCGAGCTGAGCTTGAATTCAGGGTTGGCCTGCGCCGCCTTCAGCTGGTCGGGCAACAGGTCGCGGGCGATATCGATGTCACCCTGCTGGAGCTGGAGCTGCTGCGCCGAGGG
>JADLHF010000190.1 GCA_020848935.1 Acetobacteraceae bacterium | reverse complement strand
GCGCAGCGATTGGGGCGGATTGTCATGAGCCAGAGTATCGAGACCGACGTGGCGATCGTCGGCGCCGGCCCGGTGGGGATGTTCGCCGCCTTCGAGCTGGGGATGCTGAAGCTGCGCTGCGTGCTGATCGATGCGCTGGGCGAGCTGGGCGGGCAGTGCACGGCGCTGTACCCGGAAAAGCCGATCTACGACATCCCGGCCCATCCCGCCATCGAGGCGGCGGAGCTGATCGCCCAACTGGAAAGGCAGATCGCGCCGTTCGCGCCGGGGCTGCTGCTGGGGCGGCGGGTGGAGCGGCTGGAGGGGGCGATTGGCGCGTTCACCCTGGGCACCGACCAGGGCGACACGGTGCGGTGCAAGGCGGTGATCCTGGCCGCCGGGGTCGGCGCGTTCGGGCCGAACCGGCCGCCGCTGGAGGGGTTGGAGGCCTACGAGGCGTCAGGCGCGGTGCAGTACTATGTGCGGCGGCGGGAGGATCTGCGCGGCAAGCGGGTGGTGATTGCCGGCGGCGGCGACTCGGCGGTGGATTGGGCGCTGGCGCTGCGGGGGATCGCGGCGAGCATCCAGGTGGTGCATCGGCGGGCGAAGTTCCGCGCCGCACCGGAAACGGCGGGGCAGCTCGATGCGGCGGCGGCGCGGGGCGAGGTGGAGATGGTGATCCCCTATCAGCTGCATGGGCTGCATGGGGTGGGCGGGGTTCTGGAGGCGGTGGAGGTGGCGGACCTGGATGGCGGGACGAAGCGGTTGGCGGCCGATGTGCTGCTGCCGTTCTTCGGGCTGTCGATGGACCTCGGACCGCTGGCGGGCTGGGGGTTGGCGCTGGAGCGCCACCATGTGGTGATCGCGCCGGCGACCTGCGAGACGAGTATCCCCGGCGTGTTCGCGATCGGCGATGTCGCGGTGTATCCGGGGAAGCTGAAGCTGATCCTGCAGGGGTTCTCGGAGGCGGCGATGGCGGCGCATGCCATCCATCCCATCGTGTTCCCCGATACCGCGCTGCACTTCGAATATTCGACGACCAAGGGCGTGCCCGGGACGTAGCGCATGATTTTGTTTCTATAACGTAACAATAACGACGTGAGTCCGCCCTGCCCGCCCCGGAGCGGTTGCGGCGGAAGTGGCGGGCGGGCCGTGCGCCGGGCGGGGGCGCAGCGGGGGCGCGGAACGGAAATGTGGCGAGGGACGACCGCGCGCGGCGACCCACGGGGCGCGAGGGCGGATTGCGGCGCCGGCCCGCGCGGCAGCGACGGCGCGGCGGGTGCGGCGACGGGCGCGATATCCGCGGGTGCGACGCGGACGGCTCCGGATCGGCGCGCGGAGCGCGGGTGTTGCGGTGGGGATGTCGCGCGCCGGCAGGCGGCCGTCCTGCCAGAGCAGGATCAGTTGCTCCAGCCGGCCGAACAGGCGCAGCAGGCAGGCCATGATCAGGGCGTGCAGCGGGGCCGGCAGCCAGCCGGGCGCGCACGGCACCGCGGCGGCTGCGCGCAGGGCTGCGGCCTGGTCGGCCAGTGGGGGATGCGGCGCTAACATCGGAGGATATTACTAACATACGACGGCCGATGCAAGGAATTTTTTCGTATTCCGGAGTGGCAGGCAAGGGTTAGGAAGCGCGTTCTTTTTTGCAAAAAAGAACCAAAAAACCCTCTATCATCAGGGCGTTCCGCCATGGGGCCGGCGGACGGGCCAGTGGATGAAGTTTTTTTGCTTCTTTTTGTTCACAAAAAGAAGGCCTTGCTGCCCTTGCTACCCTGGCTTGACTGGCCTGCGACGCGGCTTGCGGGGCGGCTTGTCGCCCAGGGTGGCGACAAAGCTGCGGGCGAGGTCGAGCATCGCGCGCAGGGCCGCGTCGTCCAGGGCGGCGGCTACGGCGAAGACGTATCCGGTCATGGCGCGGCCGCCCATTTCCATCCGGCTGGTGCCGGGCATGGCCAGGGCGGCGTCCATGCCGGCGGGGCCGACGCGGAACATGAAGCGGGGCATGCCGTCGTTCGGCACGTCGGCGCCGCAGAGCATGTGCTGGCCCCACATCAGGCAGGCGCCGCCCATCATGCGTTTTTCGACGAGCGGTTCAACGCCGGCCAGGGCGGCGCGCAGGCGGGCCATCTGGTCGGGGGCGTAGGCCATGGCGGCTACCGTGTGCCGCGCACCAGCCGGCCCGGCAGGGCGCCGGTGGCCACGCCATCGCGCTGGACGATGGTGCCGCTGACGATGGTGGCGGTGTAGCCCTCGGTGGTCTGGACCAGGCGCCGGCCGCCGGCGGGGAGGTCGTAGCGGACTTCGGGCAGGCGGGCGCGGATGCGGGCGTGGTCGATGACGTTGAGGTCGGCCTTCATGCCCACCTTGAGCAGGCCGCGATCGGAGAGGCCGAGGGCGGCGGCGTTGTCGGCGGAGAGGCGCTTGATGACCCATTCCACCGGCAGGTGTTCGCCGCGGGTGCGGTCGCGGGTCCAGTGGCTGAGCATGGTGGTCGGCGCCGAGGCGTCGCAGATGATGGAGACGTGGGCGCCGCCGTCGCCGAGGCCCATGATGGTGTGGGGATCCTGCATCATGGTCTTGACGGCTTCGAGGTCGCCATAGGCGTAGTTGATGATCGGGCGGTAGAGCACGTTGCGGCCGTCGCGCTCCATCAGCATGTCATAGACGACCGCCTCGGGGTCGCGGCCGTGGCGGGCGGCGACGGCGGCGACGCTGGCCTCCGGCGCCGGCTCGTAATCCGGCGAGTCGCCAAGCGGGAAAATTTTCTCCCAGGTGTTGAGGCGGTGCCTGAGGGCGGGGTCGGTGGTTTGCTCGGCGAGCAGGCGGGCGCGGAATTCGGGATTCCTGAGGTGGGGGAGCTTCTCGGCGAAGGGGAGGTGGGCGATTGCCTTCCAGGACGGCCGGTCCATGAACGGGTTCTGCGAGATTTCGAAACCGACCATCACGCCGACCGGGCGGGCCATGACCTGGCCGGAGATTTTGGCACCGGCCGCGTTGGCGGCGTGGATGTGGCCGAGGACGGTCTTCCAGGCGTCCGGGCGCTGTTCGCGTTGCAGCAGGGAGATGGTCATCGGGCGGCCGGAGCCCAGCGCCAGGCGGCGCAGCATGGCGAATTCCTGGTCCAGGTCCTCGAAATCCGAGATCACCTGCATCCAGCCGCGGCCGAGGGATTGGGCGATGGCGGCGAGTTCGCTTTCCTCGGCGCGCAGGGTGGGGATGTGGCGGCCGTCCAGCGTCTTGTGGGCCAGGGTGCGCGAGGTGGAGAAGCCCAGCGCGCCGGCTTCCATGCCCTCGGCGGCGAGGCGGGCCATTTCGGTGCGGTCGGCTTCAGTGGCCGGTTCGCGGTCCGCCCCGCGCTGGCCCATCACGTGGACGCGCAGGGCGGAGTGGGGCACCTGGGTGCAGACGTCGAGGTCGTACTGGCGGGCGTCCAGCGCGTCGAGATATTCGGGGAAGGATTGCCAGTTCCACGGCAGGCCCTCGGTGAGGACGACTTCGGGGATGTCCTCCACCCCCTCCATCAGTTCCACCAGCATCTGGCGGCGCTCCGGCAGGCAGGGCGCGAAGCCGACGCCGCAATTGCCGATCAGCACGGTGGTGACGCCGTTCCAGGAGGAGGGGGTGACGTTGCTGCTCCAGGTGACCTGGGCGTCGTAATGCGTGTGCAGATCGACGAAGCCGGGGGTGACGAGTTTTCCGCGGGCGTCGATTTCCTCGCCGGCGCTGGCGGTGATGTGGCCGATCTCGGTGATCTTGCCGCCGGCGATGGCGATGTCGGCGGCGTAGGGCGCGGCCCCGGTGCCATCGACGACGGTGCCGCCGCGGATGATGAGGTCTGCTGCCTGGACCATGGTTGCCCTCCCGTCTCTGGGCGTTAGCATAGGCCGGAATTCGTGGAGCGCGCCATGATCCCTGAACCCCGGCTGACCGGCCTCGTGCCGTTTCGCGGCCACCAGACCTGGTTCCGGGTGAGCGGCGGCGAACGGGCGGCGCTGCCGCCGCTGGTGGTGCTGCATGGCGGGCCCGGTGCGTGCCACGACTACACGCTGCGGCTTGCCGGGTTGGCGCGCCCCGAGCGGGCGGTGGTGCATTACGACCAGCTGGGCTGCGGGCGCTCGACGCATCTGCGCGATGCCGATCCCGGATTCTGGACGGTGCAGTTGTTTCTCGACGAGTTGGACGCGGTGCTGGCGCATCTGGGCATTTCCGGGCGCTACCATCTGCTGGGCCAGTCCTGGGGCGGGATGCTGGCGGCCGAGCATGCCATCCGCCGGCCGCTCGGGCTGCGCGGGCTGGTGATTGCCGATTCGCCGCCGTCGATGGAATTGTGGGTGCGCGAGGCGAACCGGCTGCGCGCGCTGCTGCCGGCCGAGGTGCAGGCGACGCTGCTGCGCCACGAGCAGGCGGGGACAACCGACGATCCCGCCTACGAGGCGGCGACGCAGGTTTTCTATGCGCGGCATGTCTGCCGGGTGCAGCCGATGCCGGACGAGGTGCTGGCCAGCTTCGCCGGCATCGCCGCCGATCCCACCGTGTACCACACGATGAACGGGCCCAGCGAGTTCCACTGCATCGGCAGCCTGCGGAACTGGGACATCACCGGGCAGTTGAAGCATATCCGTGCCACCACCTTGCTGATTTCCGGCCGCCACGACGAGGCGACGGCGGCGGTGATGCGGCCCTTTGCCGACCGGATCGCCCGCAACCGCTGGGTGATCTTCGAGAACAGCAGCCACATGCCGCATGTCGAGGAAACCGCGGCGTGCCTGGCCGAGATCGGCGCATTCATGGAGAGCGAAGATGCCTGAGAATCCCGTCACCCACCGCGCCGGCCCGCGCCTGTCGGGCAAGGTCGCCATCGTCACCGGCGCCGGCAAGGGGATCGGCAGCGCCACCGCCCAGGTGCTGGCGGCCGAGGGCGCGCTGGTGGTGGTGGCCACCCGCACCGCGGCACCGGGCCAGGCGACGGTGGACGCCATCCTGGCCGCCGGCGGGCGGGCCGAGCTGCTGGTGATCGACATGGCCGACAAGGCGCGGGTGTTCGCCATGGTCGATGACGTGGCGGCGAAGCATGGCCGGCTGGATATCGTGGTGCACAACGCGGCCGTGATGGGCCGGCACACGGTGACCGAGCGCGACGATGCGCTGCTGGATGCCATGCTGACGGTGAACGTGAAGGCATGCTTCTGGCTGGCGGCGGCAACCTATCCGCACATGAAGAAGGGGGGCGGCGGGCGGCTGCTGGTCACCTCGTCGGTCACCGGGCCGCGCGTGACGATGCCGGGCACCGGCGCCTATTCGGCCACCAAGGGCGCGGTGAACGGCTTCATCAAGGCCGCGGCGCTCGAACTGGCGGCCGACAACATCACGGTGAACGGGGTGGAGCCGGGCTACATCGATACCCCGGGGCTGTCGGGGATGAAGGCGCGATATGGGGCGGACAACATCGCCAGATACATCCCGGCCAAGCGCCTCGGCACGCCGCAGGATGTGGCGCATGCGATGCTGTTTCTCGCCAGCGACGAGAGCAGCTTCATCACCGGGCAGACCATCATCGTCGATGGCGGCGCGATGCTGCCCGAGAGCCCCATGTGGGCGGCGACCTAGCCCGCGAGCCCGGGATGGCTTCTCGCTTTCCCAGTGGACATCTATAAAGTCGGCATCCGGCCGCATTCCGGGGCCGGTGCTTGTGGAGTGAACCGATGCCGGGTTTCCCGACCAATCGCCTGCGTCGCCTGCGCAGCACGGCGGCCATGCGCGACCTGCTGCAGGAGACCAGCGTCTCGCTGAACGACCTGATCTATCCGATTTTCGTCGAGGAAGGGGTGGATGACGCGGCGCCGGTGGACAGCATGCCGGGCGTCAGCCGTATTCCCGAGCGGCGGCTGGAGGTGGCGATCCGCGAGATTGCCGCCGCCGGCATCCGCGCCGTGATGCTGTTCGGCGTCTCGCACCACAAGGACGCGACCGGCAGCGACACCTGGAACCCGGACGGGCTGCTGGCGCGCATGGTGCGCCGCTGCAAGGACGCGGCACCCGACCTGATGGTGATCCCGGACACCTGCTTTTGCGAATACACCACGCACGGGCATTGCGGCGTGGTGCAGGGCGGCCACGTCCACAACGACCACACCATCGCCAACCTGGCCCGCCAGGCCGTGGTGGCCGCGCGCGCCGGCGCGGACATGGTCGCCCCGTCCGCGATGATGGATGGCCAGGTGGCGGCGATCCGCGCGGCGCTCGACGCCGAAGGCTTCGAGATGACGCCGATCATGGCCTATTCCTCCAAGTTCGCCTCCAGCTTCTTCGGCCCGTTCCGCGCCGCGGCGGGTTCGGAGCTGAAGGGCGACCGCAAGGCGTACCAGATGAACCCGCTCAACGGGCGCGAGGCGTTGCTGGAAGCGGTGTGCGACGAGGCCGAGGGCGCGGACATCCTGATGGTCAAGCCGGCGCTGCCCTATCTCGACGTGCTGGCGCAGGTTCGCGCGCGCTCCTTGCTGCCGGTGGCCGCCTATCAGGTCAGCGGGGAATACGCGATGATCAAGTTCGCCGCCGCCGCCGGGGCGATCGACGAGCATCGCGCCGTGCGGGAGACGCTTGGCGGCATCAAGCGCGCCGGCGCCGACCTGATCCTGACATACTTCGCCATGGACATTGCCCGCGAGGGATTCTGACCCGGCGTTGTTGCTCTGGTCGAGGTCGCAGCAGGGGCGGGGCAGGACGGCACGGACAAGTCCGCGCAGCAGGCGGGGTGGACGGGATTTGGCGGTGCGGCGTGGGGAATTGTATGAGTGGACCCACACCCGGATGTCCGCATGACCCCTCCGTCCGCATCGCCGCTCTCCCGCCTCGCCGGCCGCGCGCCCCGCATCGCCGTGATCGTGCCCTGCTACAACGAGGCGGTGGCCATCCCGAAAGTGGTGGCCGATTTCCGCGCCGCCCTGCCCGATGCCGCGATCTATGTCTATGACAACAACTCGCGCGACGGGACGGTGGCGGCGGCGCGGGCGGCCGGCGCGATCGTCCGGCGCGAGACCTTGCAGGGCAAGGGCAACGTGATCCGCCGCGCCTTCGCCGATGTCGATGCCGAACTTTACGTGCTGGTGGATGGCGACGACACCTATGACGCCGCCGCCGCGCCGGCGATGGTGGAGCTGCTGCTGCGCGACGGGCTGGACATGGTCAATGGCGCGCGGGTGACCGACATCGCGAAGGCGTACCGGCCCGGCCACCGGCTGGGCAACCTGGTGCTGACCGGCATGGTGCGCGCGGTGTTCGGCGATCGCATCTCGGACATGCTGTCGGGCTATCGGGTGTTCAGCCGGCGCTTCGTCAAGTCATTCCCGGCGCTGGCCGGCGGGTTCGAGACCGAGACCGAGTTCACCGTGCATGCGCTGGATCTGCGGATGCCGGTGGGCGAGGTGGCGACCGCCTATCGCGACCGGCCGGCCGGCTCGGTCTCCAAGCTGCGCACCTACAGCGACGGGGCGCGCATCCTGCGCACCATCGTGGTGCTGGTGAAGGAGGAGCGGCCGCTGCAGTTCTTTGCCATCTGCGGGCTGGTGCTGCTGGCGGCGGCCATCCTGCTGGGCGCGCCCGTGGTGGCGGAGTTCCTGCATACCGGGCTGGTGCCGCGCCTGCCGACGGCGGTGCTGGCGATGGGGCTGGTGCTGATCGCGGCCCTGTCGTTCGCCTGCGGCCTGGTGCTGGATTCCGTGGCGCGCGGGCGCAAGGAGGTGAAGCGCCTGGCCTATCTGGCAATCCCGGCCCCGCCGACGGCCCCATGAGGCCGGCATGAGGCGGCTGCTGGCGCTGCTGTTGCTGATGGTCCCGGCGCCTGTCCTGGCGCAGGCGCCGGCGGTTGCAACCATCGTGGCGCCGCGTGCGGCACCCGGGCCGGCGCCGGGGCCGGTGCGGGTGGTCGGCGGGCCGGGACCAGGCTGCATCGCCGGGGCCGAGCGCCTGCCGGACAGCGCGCCCGGCATCCAGACGGTGCGGCTGGGCCGCTCCACCTTCTGGGGCCATCCCGATGTCATCGCCGGGCTGAAGCTGCTGGGCGAACGGGCGCGGGCGGCGGGGTTGCCGGACCTGTACATGAACGACATTTCGGCGCCGCGCGGCGGGCCGCTGCCGGGGGGGCATGCGAGCCACCAGCTGGGGCTGGATGCCGATGTGTACCTGGACATCAGCCTGCCGCGCCAGGCGCTGAGCCCGGCGGCGCGCGAGGCGATCGAGCCGCCGAGCCTGGTGCGCGGCGACCAGCGCGGGGTGGACGCGGCGCGCTGGAAGCCCGGGCACGTCACGCTGCTGCGGCTGGCGACCGCGCTGCCCGGCGTGGACCGGGTGCTGGTGAACGCGGCGATCAAGCGGCAATTGTGCCTGGAGGTGCCGGCCGGCGCGCGCGACTGGCTGCGGCGCATCCGGCCTTGGTACGGCCATGCCTCGCACATGCACATCCATTTCCGCTGCCCCGCCGGCCAGGGCGAATGCCGCGACCTGCCGCCGATCCCGCCGGGCGATGGCTGCGATGCCAGCCTGCAATGGTGGTTCGACCGGCTGGACCAGCCGGCCAGCAAGCCGGTTCCCCGCAAGCCGCAGGCGCCACGCGTGCCGGCCGCCTGTGGCCCGATCCTGACCATGCCCGCGGCCGCTTCCACTGGGCGCCGGTGATGGCGTGAGGCCGCGCCCCGTGGGAGCGAGGGCCGTTGCCGTCGTCCTGGCCGGGTTTGCCACCTTCCTGAACCTGTATACGCCCCAGCCGATCCTGCCGCTGATCGCGGCGGAATTCGGCGTGGATGTGGCGCAGACCGGGCGCACCGTCACCGCGTCGCTGGTGGCCGTGGCGCTGCTCGCACCATTCGCCGGGGCGATTTCGGACCGGGTGGGGCGCAAGCGGCTGATCGCCGGGGCCTGCACGCTGCTTTCGCTGCCGACGCTGCTGGTTGCCGGGGCGCAGAGCCTGGAGGCGATGCTGGTCTGGCGCTTCCTGCAAGGCCTGGCGATGCCGTTCATCTTCACCGTGACGGTGGCCTATATCGGCGAGGAGGCGGAGGGGGCGGACGGCATCCGGCTGACCGGGCTGTATGGCGTGGGCACCATCCTGGGCGGGTTCGGCGGGCGGCTGGTGGCCGGCATTGCCGCCGAGCTGGCCGGGTGGCGGGCGGGGTTCGTGGTGATCGGCGTGTTCACCCTGCTGGCCGGGCTGGCGGTGGCGCTGCTGCTGCCGGCCGAGCGGCAGTTTCGCGCCCAGCCCGGCGGGGTGCGGGCGCAGCTGGCCGTGTGGCGCGATCATCTCGGCAATGCCCGGCTGATGGCCACCTGTGCGGTGGGCTTCTGCATGCTGTTCACCAATGTCGCCGTCTACACCTTCGTGAACCTGTACCTCACGGCGCCGCCCTTCGCGCTGAGCCCGGCGGCGATGGGGGGCGTGTTCGCGGTCTACCTGGTGGGCGCGGCCACCACGGCGGCGGCGGCGCGGCTGGCGGTGCGCATCGGCCGGCGGGCGACGCTGATGCTGGTGGCGGGGCTGGCCGCGTGCGGGTTGGCGCTGACCCTCTGGCCGACGCTGCCGGTGGTGGTGGTGGGACTGGCGATGCTGTCGGGCGGGCTGCTGGTGGTGCAGAACCTGTCGCTGGGCTTCATCGGGGTGGCGGCCGGCCATGGCCGGTCGGCGGCAGTGGGGATGTACGTCACCACCTATTATGTCGGCGGCGCGCTGGGCGGCGTGGCGCCGGCCCTGGCCTGGACCGGGGCGGGCTGGGGCGGCGTGGTGATGCTGGTGCTGCCGGCGCTGGCGGTGATTGCGGTGCTGGGCTGGCGGTTCTGGCCCCCCCGGCAACGGGGCCACCCGGATACGCGAAGCTAGCCGCGCGGACGGCGCTGTCGAGGCGGCCGTGGGCGGTGGGATGGGTTGGCTGGCGGCCCCGCCGCGGTGCCGCAATGGCGGCAGGCTGATCCGGGTTTCCCCCGTGACGGCGCAAGCCCTGATCCCTCCCCCGCGCCCGGTTGCGCAATGCTGCAAGTGCTTCCACGTTAGGACTCCGTGCCCCAGGAGCCCGCCGCATGAACGTCGCCACCCCGCCCTCCCGCCTTGTCCCCGACATGCTGGAACCCGGCCGCTACGCCGTCGGCCAGCCGGTCTCGCGGCTGGAGGACCCGGTGCTGCTGCGCGGCGAGGGGCGCTACACCGACGACATGAACCTGCCGGGCCAGGCCTATGGCGTGGTGGTGCGCAGCCGGGTGGCGCATGGCGTGCTGCGCGGCATCGCGACCGCCGAGGCCGCCGCCATGCCGGGGGTGCTGGCGGTGGTGGTGGCCCAGGACCTGGTCGATGCCGGGATCAAGCCGATGGGCGCCAACGTCCTGCAGAAGAACCATGACGACCGGCCGATCCCCAAGCCGGCGCAGATGGCGCTGGCGACGGGGAAGGTGCGCTATGTCGGCGAGCCCATTGCCTTCGTGGTGGCCGAGACCGTGCAGCAGGCCAAGGATGCCGCCGAGGCGGTGTTCGCCGATATCGACATGCTGCCGGCGGTCACCACGGCGGCCGAGGCGGTGAAGCCGGGCGCGCCGCTGCTGTATGAGGAGGCGCCGGGGAACGTGATCCTGGACTTCAGGTTCGGCGACCATGCCGCCGTCGATGCCGCTTTCGCCCGCGCGGCGCATGTCACCCGCATGGCGATCGTCAATTCGCGCATCGTGGTCTGCGCCATGGAGCCGCGCGCCGCCCTGGCGGAGTTCGACGCCGAGGCGGGGCGCTACCTCCTGCGGGTGGGCTGCCAGGGCGTGTTCGGCCTGCGCAACAATCTGGGCCGCGTGCTGGGGGTGGCGCCGGAGCAGATGCGCGTGCTGACCGGCAATGTAGGCGGCAGCTTCGGGATGAAGTCCCAGGTCTATCCCGAATATGTCTGCGCGCTGTACGCGGCCAAGCGCCTGGGCCGGGCGGTGAAATGGACCGACGAGCGCAGCGACAGCTTCCTGTCCGACAGCCAGGGACGCGGGCACGAGCACATCCAGGAACTGGCGCTGGACGCCGAGGGAAATTTCCTGGCGCTGCGGGTGCGCGGCTACGGCAATCTCGGCGCCGTGCTGTCCAATTCCACCACCCAGCCGCCGACGATGAACATGGTGAAGAATATCATCGGGGTGTACCGCACGCCTGCCATCTCGGTGCAGGTCAAGTGCGTGGTGACCAACACCACCCCGGTCGGCGCCTATCGCGGCGCCGGGCGGCCCGAGGCGAACTACTACATGGAGCGGCTGATCGAGACCGCGGCGCGCGAGATGGGCAAGGACCCGATCGAGTTGCGCCGGCGCAACCACATCCGGCCGGAGATGATGCCGTACACGGCGCCCTCGACGATGGAATACGACAGCGGCGATTTCCCGACGGTGCTGGAAAGGGCGCTGGCGGAAGCCGACTGGGACGGCTTCGCGGCGCGCAAGGCGGCGAGCCGGGCGGCGGGGAAACTGCGCGGGCGCGGCATCGGCCAGTACCTGGAGGTGACCGCGCCGGCGAACAACGAGATGGGCGGCATCCGCTTCGAGGCGGACGGCACGGTGACGATCATCTCCGGCACGCTGGATTACGGCCAGGGCCACTGGACGCCGTTCGCCCAGGTGCTGGTGGACAAGCTCGGCGTGCCGTTCGCGGCGATCCGCCTGGTGCAGGGTGACTCCGACCAGATGCTGGCCGGCGGCGGCACCGGCGGCTCGCGATCGGCGATGAACGGGAGCAACGCGATTTCGGTGTCTTCGGACGAGGTGGTCGCCAAGGGGGTGAAGATCGCCTCGCATCTGCTTGAGGCCGCGGCGGCGGATATCGAGTTTTCCCCCAACGCACGGGATGGCGGCCGCTTCTCCATCGCCGGCACCGATCGCGGCATCGGCATCATGGAGCTGGCGGCAAGACTGCGCGATGGCCCCGCTCTGCCCGACGACGTGCCGCCGACGCTGGACGTGGCGATGGTGGTGCCCGGCGTGCCCAGCGCCTTTCCGAACGGATGCCACATCGCCGAGGTGGAGGTCGATCCCGAGACCGGGCAGGTGGCGGTGGTGAAATACAGCACGGTCAATGATTTCGGCACCTTGCTGAACCCGTTGATGGTGGAGGGCCAGGCGCATGGCGGCATCACCCAGGGCATCGGCCAGGCGCTGGGCGAGGCGATGGCGTACAGCGAGGACGGCCAGTTGCTGAGCGGCTCCTTCATGGACTACGCCATCCCCCATGCCGACGACGTGCCGAGCTTCGGCTTCATCAGCCACCCGGTGCCGGCGCGGACCAACGGGCTGGGCGTCAAGGGTTGCGGCGAGGCCGGCTGTGCCGGCGCCCTGCCCGCGGTGATGAACGCGCTGGTGGACGCGCTGGGCGAATACGGCATCACCCATATCGACATGCCGGCGACGCCCGAGCGGGTGTGGGCGGCAATCCAGGCCGCCCGGCGCTGAGCCTGGCGATGGCGCGGGACCTGATCCTCGGCCTCGACCAGGGCACCACCTCCACAAGGGCGATCGCCTTCCGTGCGCCGTCGCTGGCCCCGGTGGCCACGGCCCGGCGCGACCTCGCCCAGCATTTCCCGGACAGCGGCTGGGTGGAGCACGAACCCGAGGACCTGCTCGCCGATTCGCTGGCGGTGCTGCGCGAGGCGATGGCGCTGGCCGGCGCCACACCCGCCGATGTCGCCGGCATCGGTATCACCAACCAGCGCGAGACCACGCTGGTCTGGCACCGTGCCACCGGCCGGCCGATCCATCGCGCCATCGTCTGGCAGGACCGGCGTACCGCGCCGATCTGTGCGGCGCTGCGCGCGGCGGGGCACGAGGCCGCGGTGAGCGCCAGCACCGGGCTGCTGCTGGACCCGTATTTCAGCGCCAGCAAGATCGCCTGGCTGCTGGACAACGTGCCCGGCGCCCGCGCCGATGCCGAAGCCGGGCGGCTGGCCTTCGGCACGGTCGATACCTGGCTGCTCTGGCGCCTGACCGAGGGGCGGGTGCACCGCACCGATGCCACCAATGCCAGCCGGACGATGCTCTACGACATCGCCCGGGGTGCGTGGGACCCGGCGATGCTGGAGCTGTTCCGGGTGCCGGCCGCGATGCTGCCCGAAATCGGCGATTGTGCCGGGGATTTCGGCGCCACCGCGATGCTGGGTGGCAGCATCCGCATCGCCGGCATCGCCGGCGACCAGCAGGCGGCGATGATCGGCCAGGCCTGCTTCACGCCGGGCATGGTCAAATCCACGTACGGTACCGGCTGCTTTCTGCTGCTGCATACCGGGGACGCGCCGGTGGCCTCGGCCAACCGGATGCTGACCACGGTGGCCGCCCAGTTCGCCGGCAAGCGGACCTATGCGCTGGAAGGGGCCATCTTCGTCGCCGGCGCCGCGGTGCAGTGGCTGCGCGACGGGCTCGGCATGATCGCGGCGGCCGAGGATGCCGGCCGGCTGGCGGCTTCGGCCGATCCGGCGCAACTGGTGTACCTGGTGCCGGCCTTCACCGGGCTGGGTGCGCCGTGGTGGGATGCCGAGGCGCGCGGGGCGATGTTCGGCCTGACCCGCAATTCCGGTCCGGCGGAATTCGCGCGCGCCGCGCTGGAGAGTGTCGCGTATCAGACCCGCGACCTGATCGCGGCGATGAAGGCGGATTGGCCCGGTGCGGCCGACCCGGCGTCGCGGACCGTGCTGCGGGTGGATGGCGGCATGGTGGCGAGCGACTGGACCATGCAGTTCCTTGCCGACCAGCTGGACGCGCCGGTCGATCGGCCGGTGGTGCAGGAGACCACCGCGCTGGGGGCGGCCTATCTGGCGGGGCACGCCACCGGGGCATGCCCGGAGCCGGCGGCGTTCGCCCGCTCCTGGGCATTGCAGCGGCGCTTCGTGCCGGGCATGGCGGCGGCGGAGCGGGCGCGGCGCTATGCCGGCTGGCGGGATGCGGTGCAACGGATCCTGGCCAAAGGCGGGTAGCCGCCCGGCGGCTCATATCAGCCCACGTAAAGGTTGACCCATGAAGCATGGGTCAACGCGGGCTGGCATGAGTCCTTGTTTTGCGCGCGGCCACCCGCCAGCCCCGCGCGCGATACCGGCCCGCGAAACGGCCGGAAGAGTCGGCCATTTCGCGGGCTGATATCAGAAGGCCAGGGTGTTCAAGGCGTCGCGCAGCCGGCTGGCCAGGCTGGAAAAGGCAGCGGCCAGGCCGACAGCCAGAACGCCCGCCATCATGGCGTATTCGGTGGCACTGGCGCCGCGGACATCCCCCAGCCCGGTCCGCAATCGGGCGATGACAGCGCTCATTCTGGGCTCTCCTGCCCTCGGCGCCGCTCGTGCCGTGGGATGCCGGCGCGGTGACAAACGTCGAGATCGCCACCCTAGCGCATAGTGGTTACAATTGGACTACCGCGCCGGTGGGCTGCCGCGCCGGTGGACTGCCGCGCCGGTGGACTGCCGCGCCGGTGGCGGCGGGCCGGTGGCGGCGGGCGGGCTCGATTGACCCCTGCCGCGGGCTCGGCCAGGATGCCGGAACCATGATCCTGCTGATCGACAACTACGACAGTTTCACGTTCAACCTCGTCCACTTCCTGGGCGACGTCGGCGCGCGCTGTCAGGTCTGGCGCAACGACAAGCTCTCGGTGGAACAGGCGATGGCGCTGGCGCCGGAGGCGATCGTGCTGTCGCCAGGGCCGTGCACGCCGAACCAGGCCGGCATCTGCCTGGACCTGATCGCCGCCGCCGCCGGGCGCATCCCGATCCTGGGCGTCTGCCTCGGCCACCAGGCGATCGGCCAGGCCTTCGGGGCCGAGGTGGTGCGCGCGCCGTTGCCGATGCACGGCAAGTTGAGTGCCATCACCCATGACGGCAGCGATATCTTCGCCGGCGTACCCTCGCCGTTCCAGGCGACGCGCTATCACAGCCTGATCCTGCGCGCCGAGACGCTGCCGGCGGTGCTGGAGGCGACGGCGCATGCCGACGGCATCATCATGGGCATGCGCCACCGCAGCCTGCCGGTGTTCGGGGTGCAGTTCCATCCCGAGAGCATCGCCAGCCAGCACGGCCATGCCATCCTGAAGAATTTCCTCGATATCGCCCGCGGGCTGAACACCCCGTCCCGGGCGGCCTGATCCCATGTCGGCCACTGCCGGATCAGGCAACGCGGGGGACCTCAAGCCGGTGCTGGCACGCCTGGCCGCCGGACAGACGCTGAGCGAGGCGGAGGCCGAGGCCGCGTTCGGCGTCATCATGGCCGGCGAGGCGACCCCGGCGCAGATCGCCGGCCTGCTGATGGCCATGCGGGTGCGGCGCGAAACGGTGCCCGAGCTGACCGGCGCGGTGCGGGCGATGCGCGCGCGGATGAACCGCGTCGCGGCACCTGCCGGCGCCATCGACGTGTGCGGCACCGGCGGCGACGGCTCCGGCAGCCTGAACGTCTCGACGGCCGTCACCTTCGTGCTCGCCGGGCTGGGTGTCCCGGTGGCCAAGCATGGCAACCGGGCGCTGTCCTCGCGCACCGGCGGAGCCGATGTGCTGACGGCGCTGGGGGTCAATGTCGATGTGCCGCTGGCCCGCCTGCCGCAGGTGCTGCTGGCGGCCCATTGCGCCTTCCTGTTCGCCCCGCGCCACCATGCCGCGCTGCGCCATGCCGCCGGGCCGCGGGTGGAGCTGGGCACGCGCACCATCTTCAACCTGCTGGGGCCGCTGGCCAATCCCGCCGAGGTGACGCGCCAGCTGACCGGCGTGTTCGACCCCGCCTGGGCCCGGCCGATGGTGGAGACATTGGCCAATCTCGGCTCCACCGATGTCTGGCTGGTGCATGGCCAGGGGCTGGATGAGCTGACCATCGCCGGGGACAACCAGGTGGTGGCGCTGTCCGGCGGGGCGATTCGCGAATTCCGGATCACGCCCGAGGATGCCGGGCTGGGCCGGGCGCCGGTGGCCGCGATCCGCGGCGGCGACGCGGCGGTGAATGCGGCGGCCTTGCTGGGCCTGTTGCAGGGCGCACCGGGGGCCTATCGCGACACCGTGCTGCTGAACGCGGCCGCCGGGCTGATCGTGGCGGGGCGGGCGGCTGACCTGCGCGAAGGCGTGGCACTGGCGGCCGGGGCGATCGATCGCGGGGTGGCGCTGGCGGCGCTGGAGACGCTCCGGCGGGAGACGGCGGCATGAATGGCCCGCCCGATATCCTGCGGCGCATCTGTGCCGACACCGCTGCCGAGGTGGCGCGGCGGCGTGCCGCCGGCGGTGATCTGCGGGCGCGGCTGGTCGCCGCCCCTGCCCCACGCGGCTTTGCGACGGCGCTGGATCGGGCCGTGGCGGAGGGTGGATATGGCATTATCGCCGAGATCAAGCGCGCCTCGCCCTCCGGCGGCGATATCCGGCCGGATTTCGATCCGGCGGAGCTGGCGGCGGCCTATCGGCGCGGCGGGGCGGCATGCCTGTCGGTGCTGACCGATGCGCCGTATTTCCGCGGCCGGGATGCCGACCTGGTTTCCGCCCGGGCGGGCTGCGACCTGCCGGTGCTGCGCAAGGATTTCATGGTCGATCCCTGGCAGATCGACGAAAGCCGGGCGCTGGGGGCGGATTGCATCCTGCTGATCCTGGCGGTGCTGTCGGACGCCCAGGCGGCGGAGATGGAGGCACGGGCCTTCGAGCTTGGCATGGATGTGCTGGCCGAATCGCACGACGCCGCGGAACTGGAGCGGGCGCTGCGGTTGCAGACACGGCTGATCGGCATCAACAACCGCAATCTCAGAACCATGCAAACCAGCCTTGAGACAACGGTGGAATTGGCCAAGCGCGTGCCGGCCGACCGCGTGATCGTGGGCGAGAGCGGCTACAGGCAGCACGCCGACCTGGCGCGCATTGCCGGGCACGGGGTTCGCCGTTTCCTGGTCGGCGAAAGCCTGCTGCGCCAGGAGGACCTCGCCGAGGCGACGCGGGCGTTGCTCCGGGGATGAGCGACAAGCTGACCCATTTCGACGCCGAAGGCCGCGCGGTGATGGTCGATGTCGGTGCCAAGCCGATCACCGATCGCAGCGCAACGGCGCGGGTTCGCGTGGTGATGCTGCCGGCGACGCTGGCGATGATCCGCGCGGGCTCGGCAAAGAAGGGCGACGTGCTCGGCGTGGCGCGGCTGGCCGGCATCATGGCGGCCAAGCGCACTGCCGAGTTGATTCCGCTGTGCCATCCGCTGCCGATCACCGCCGTGGCGGTCGAACTTGAGGCGGCGGGCGAGGACAGCGTCGCGATTGCGGCGACCGTGCGCACCACCGGCCAGACCGGCGTGGAGATGGAGGCGCTGACGGCGGCGTCGGTGGCGGCATTGACCGTCTATGACATGTGCAAGGCTGTGGATCGCGGCATGCGCATCGAGGGGCTGCGCGTGGTGGCGAAGTCCGGCGGAAAATCCGGCGATTTCAAACAGGAGTAGTGCGGCATGATCCCGGTGGAGGAAGCCCGTGGCCGCATCCTGGCGGCGCTGTCGCCGACGCCGGCCGAGATCGTGCCGCTGGCCGAGGCCTGGGGCCGCGTGCTGGCCGCCCCGGTGACCGCCAGGCTGACCCAGCCGCCGCGCGACGTCTCGGCGATGGACGGCTACGCCCTGCGCGCGGCCGATGGCGGGCTGGGCGCGCGCCTGCGCGTGGTCGGCGCGGCCCCGGCGGGCCATCCCTGGGACGGCACGCTGGCAGCGGGGGAGGCATTGCGGCTGTTCACCGGCAGCGTTGTCCCGGCAGGTGCCGACACCGTCCTGTTGCAGGAGGATGCGGCGCGCGACGGGGATAGCGTCACGGTGAACGAGGCGGCGACACCGGGCCGGCACATCCGCCGCGCCGGTCAGGATTTCGCTGTCGGGGATGTGTTGATTTCACCCGGCAAGCGCTTGAATGCACGCGATATCGGGCTGATCGCGGCGGGCAATCATCCCTGGGTCGCGGTGCACCGGCGCCCGCGCGTGGCGATCCTGGCCACCGGCGACGAGATCGCCCTGCCCGGCGATCCGATCCCGCCCGGCGGGATCGTCAGTTCCAACAGCCACGCGCTGGCCGCCCTGGTGCGCGCCTGCGGCGGCGAGGCGGTGGTGTTGCCGATCGCGCCGGACGACCGCGCCGCGTTGATGGCAACGGTGGATGCGGTCCATGGCATGGACCTGCTGGTGACCAGCGGCGGCGCCAGTGTCGGCGAGCACGACCTGGTGCAGGAGGCGCTGGGCGCGCGCGGGCTGGTGGTGGATTTCTGGCAGATCGCCATGCGGCCCGGCAAGCCGCTGATGCATGGCCGGTTGGGCGAGGTGGCGATGATCGGGCTGCCGGGCAATCCCGTCTCCTCCCTGGTCTGCGCCATCCTGTTCCTGGTGCCGGCGTTGGCGAAGCTTGGCGGACTGCCGGCAAGCGCGCCGCCCACCGTCCCGGCGCGACTGGGCGCGGCGCTGGCGGCCAATGACCGGCGGGCCGATCACCTGCGCGCCACATTGTCGCTGGACGGCGACGGCGGGCTGGTTGCCACCGCCTTCGCCCGCCAGGACTCCTCGTTGCTGCGCACGATGGCGCAGGCCGACGCCCTGATCCTGCGCGCGCCGCACGCACCGGCGCTGGCGGCCGGCGCAGCGGTGCCGGTGATCCGGCTGGATGCGCTGGGGCTCTAGACGGCGCTTGAGATGGCGCTTGAGATGGTGCTTGAGATGGTGCTTGACCGACGCGTGAGAACCTTTGTAGAACATGAGCACTGTTGCTGATTTGTTCTGAGTCAGTGACGTGATGCACCAGTTGTCCACGGGGTGGGATTGCCGCGCATGTTGACCCGCAAACAGCACGAGCTGCTGGTATTTATCGACCGGCACCTGAAGGCCACCGGTTTTTCGCCGAGCTTCGAGGAGATGAAGGACGCGCTCCATCTGAAATCCAAGTCCGGCATCCACCGGCTGATCTCGGCGCTGGAGGAGCGCGGTTTCCTGTCGCGACGGCACAACCGCGCGCGCGCCCTTGAAGTCGTGCGGATGCCCGACGACATGGCCAACCGCCCGGCCGAGGCCGCGGCGCGGGGCGTGTCGGCCTTCGCGCCGAACGTGATCCGCGGTGATTTCTCCACCCGGCTGCCCGGCGTGAAGGCCGCCGATTCGGCCGGTGCGGTGCAGTTGCCGATGTACGGCCGCATCGCCGCCGGCCTGCCGATCGAGGCCATGCGCGACAGCCGCGACCATGTCGAGGTGCCGATGTCGCTGGTGGCCGGCGGCGAGCACTACGCGCTGGAGGTCGCCGGCGATTCGATGATCGAGGCCGGCATCCTGGACGGCGACACCGTGATCATCCGCCGCGCCGACACCGCCGACAGCGGCCAGATCGTCGTCGCGCTGGTCGATGACGGCGAGGTGACGCTGAAGCGGCTGCGCCGGCGCGGTGCCTCGATCGCGCTGGAACCGGCCAATCCTCGCCATGAAACCCGCATCTTCCCGGCCGACCGGGTGCGGGTGCAGGGCCGGCTGGTGGGGCTGCTGCGCCAATACCAATGAGCGGCCTCAGCCTGGTCGTGCCGGCGGCGCCGTATCTCGACGGCTATGTCGCCGCCCTGCGCCAGGGCTGGTCGCCCAACACGCTGCGCGACGTGTCCGGCGAATACCTGGCGGCGATCGCCGCCGACCCCGATGCCTTCCTGCGCGGCCTGACCCAACCCGGCGGCACCATCAGCCTGGGCGACGGGCGCGTGGTGCCGCGGCTGCCGGGGCTGGTGCGCTGGCTGTGGGATGGCGACTTCTGCGGCACCGTCAGCCTGCGATACGTCCCCGGCACCGAGGAACTGCCATCGTATGTCGAGGGCCATATCGGCTATGCCGTGGTGCCCTGGAAGCGGCGGCTGGGCTATGCCACCCAGGCGCTGCGGGAGATCCTGCCCCATGCCGCCGACGCCGGGCTGCGCCATGTCGATCTGACCTGCGACGACGACAACCGGCCGTCGCAGAAGGTGATCGAGGCCAATGGCGGCACGCTGGTGTCGCGCGCACCCGACGATCTGCGGCCGGGGAAGGAGAAGCTGCTATTCCGGATCATCCTGGCCCCCTGAGCGGGCGGCGGGCTCGTCGACCCTGGCCGGCGGCAGCAGCGGCCCTGGTGGCTGGCGGTTGCGGGTGGGCAGCGGCGTCACCCAGGGCCGGTCGCCGCGCAGCCGCCGGTCACTGATGATCCGCGGGCCTGCCGGCTCCAGCCAGGCGGCATGCGAGCCCTCGCGCCAGACGCTGAATCGGTCGATCGCCGGCATCCCCGGGCAGTCCAGCCGCAGCGGCTCGGCGCTGACCGCCAGGTCCGCCGTGCAGGCATCGGCATCCGGCGGGCCGCGCAGCAGCAGCGCGGCGGGACCATTGGCGCGCGGGCGCAGGGTGCAGGCCCGCGCCGCGCAGGCCACCGCGCCATCGGGGCTGGCCGCCCCGGCCGGCGGCATCGCCCGCCAATCGCGCAGGCCGAGATGCTGCAACCACGACTCCAGCACGAATCCCGAGGCGGAACCGGTGCGCTCGACATACAGCACGCTGCCGGCCCGCAGCGCGATCAGCCGTGCATCGCTGGACACCAGCAGGTCCGGCGCCCGATACAGCGGCGCCGACAGCAGTCCGGCGGCGATCGGCAGCACGCCCAGCAGCCGCAGCCGGGTGCGCCACAGCGCCAGCCACGCCAGGCCCAGGCTGTAGGCGGCCAGGCCCCATGGCGCGATATGCGGCACCGGCACCACCGCCTGCGGCCAGGCGGAGACGGTCCGGGCGATGGTCCGCAACCCCTCCACCCCCCAGCCCATCGGCACCAGTGCCAGCCATTCCAGATGCAGCGGCATCAGCAGCATCGCCAGCACCGCGGACGGCATCACCAGCACCGAGGTCAGCGGCACGGCCGCCATGTTGGCGATCACGTAGTACAACTGGACCGCGCCGAAATGATAGGCGCCATAGGGTGCCGAGGCGGTGCCCGCCAGGGCGCTGGTCAGCACCAGGGCGGCCAGCCACGCCAGCGCACGGCGCGGTCGGCTGCCCTGGACGGCGATCCCGGTCAGCCACGGGCGCAGCGCCTCGAACCCCGCGATCAGCGCCAGCGTGGCCGCGAAGCTCATCTGGAAGCTCACCCGCACCACCTCGTACGGGGCGGCCAGCAGCACCGCGACCAGCGCCAGGGCCCAGGCACGCAACGATATTGCGCGCCGCCCAGCCAGGATGGCCAGCGTGACCAGGCAGGCGGCGGCGAAGCAGCGCAGCATCGGCACCTGGGCGCCGGTCAGCAGCGTGTAGAACCCGCCCGCGGCCAGCGCGCACACCGCCGCAATCGCCTTGGTCGGCAGGCGCAGCGCGGTCCATTGGCACGCCGCCAGCACCAGCCGCACGGCGGCGAACACCAGCCCCATGGCAATGCCCAGGTGCAGGCCGGAGATGGCGAGCAGGTGCGACAGCCCGGCGCCGCGAAACGCCGCCTGGTCCTCCGGCGCGATGGCCCCGGCGCCGCCCACCATCAGTCCCGCCGCCAGCCGGCCGATCGGCCCCGGCAGGGCGGCGTGGATGCGCGCCATCATCGCCTCCTGCAACGCCCGCATGCGCGGCTTCAGCCCGGTGGGCGGCGCGCTGGCCAGGCGCTCGGCCGGGTTCAGCGCGTAGCCGAAGCCGCCGCCACCGGTGTGGTACGCGTCGAACTGGATGTCCCACCCGCCTGGCAACGGCGCGCCGGACGGCGCCATCAGCATGGCGCGCACCCGCAAGGTGTCGCCGGGTACGGCCACCACGGGATCATCGGCGCGCAGGCGGATGCGCAGGGTGCGCGAAAGCGGGGCAGCATCGCCCAGCCGGGGCGCGGCCAGGGTGACGCGCCGTCCCTTGGGCAGCGGCTCCACCATGGCGACACTCCCGGTGACGATGGTCGCGCGCGTCGGCAGGCCCGGCTGCGGTGGCGCGCGGCCGGTGGCCCATTGCGCCGCGCTGAACCCGATCCCGCACGCGGCGACCAGCAGGCCCAGGGCCAGCACGCCGCGATGGCGGCGGCCCAGCAGCACCAGCGTCATGCCGCCGGTTGCCATCGCCGGGCCGGTGCGCCAGCCGGGCTCGGCCGCCAGCACGTAGTACAGCGCCGCCCCGGCAGCCAGCGCGATCGCCAGGAACGGCGCGAACCGCCCCCGCTCGGCATCGGCCAGCGCGGACAGCCGGGCAAGCGGGGACAGGCGCGCGGGCAGTTGCATTGCGCCACGCTACGCGGCACGACAGGGTCCGTCACGCCGCTTTCGTTGCCGGTCGTGACCGAAACAGGAGGCCCGGATGGATTTCCCCACCCTGCTCGCGCGGTTCGCCGACGCGGTGCGCAGCAATGACGGCGCCGGGCTGGCCGCGCTGTTCACCCCGGACGGGGTCTATGAGGACGGCTTCTTCGGCCCCCATCCCGGCCGCCCGGCGATCGCGGCGATGCTGCAGCGCTTCCACGACGGCGGGCGCGACTACTGGTGGGAGTTCACCGAGCCGCTCCACGCCGGCGACCTGGGCTACGCGCGCTGGCGCTTCAGCTATGCCTCCCGCCGCCCCGGCGCCGAGGGCAAGCCGGTGCTGTTCGAGGGCATCAGCCGCTTCCGGCTGCAAGACGGCCTGATCGCGCATTATTTCGAGGTGTTCGACCGCGGCCTCGCCCTGGCCCAACAGGACTACCCGCCCGCCGGCATCGCCTCGGTGGTGGCCAAGGCGGCGGCCCGGCAGAATGCCAAACCGGAAAACCGCGCCCACCTCGCCCGCTTCGAGGGCTAGGCTTTCGCATTCCCGGCGGCGGACGTAGATAGGCGCCATGACCGTACGCGTGCGCTTCGCCCCCTCCCCCACCGGCCTGCTGCATATCGGCGGCGCCCGGACCGCCCTGTTCAACCTGCTGTTCGCCCGCCATCACGGCGGCGAATTCCTGCTGCGCATCGAGGATACCGACCGCGAACGCTCCACCGATGCGGCCACCCAGGTGATCCTGGACGGACTGGCCTGGCTCGGCCTCGCCCATGACGGCCAGACGGTGTTCCAGAGCCAGCGCGCGGCGCGCCATGCCGAGGTCGCCCGCGAGATGGTTGCGCGCGGCTCGGCCTATCACTGCTACCTCAGCGCCGAGGAACTGAAGGCCACCCGCGAAGCCGCCGCCGCCGCCGGCAACGTGACCAGATTCCGCTCCCCCTGGCGCGACCGCGCGCCCTCCGAGGCGCCGGCCGGCGTGGCGCCGGCCATCCGCCTGCGCGCGCCCCGCGAGGGCGAGACGGTGATCGACGACCTGGTGCAGGGCACCGTGCGGGTGGCCAATGCCGAGCTGGACGACATGATCATCCTGCGCAGCGACGGCACGCCCACCTACCAGCACGCCGTGGTGGTCGATGACCATGACATGGCAATCACCCACGTCATCCGCGGCGACGACCACCTGACCAACGCCTTCCGCCAGGCGCAGATCTACGACGCCATGGACTGGCCACGCCCGCATTTCGCCCACATCCCGCTGATCCACGGCGCGGACGGCAAGAAGCTCTCCAAGCGCCACGGCGCGGTCAGCGTGCTGGAGTTCCAGGAACAGGGCTACCTGCCCGAGGCGCTATGCAACTACCTGCTCCGCCTCGGCTGGGCGCATGGCGACGTCGAGATCCTCGACCGCGACGAGGCGATCCGCCTGTTCGACCTCGATGGCGTCGGCCGCGCCGCCGCGCGCATGGACCCGGCCAAGCTCGGCCACATCAACGCGCACTGGCTGAAACTGCGTGACGACGCCTGGCTGGCCGCCGAAGTGGCCCGCCGCCTGGTCGGCCGGCCCAACCTCGCCTTGGGAACCGACGCCATCCACCGCATCCGCGCCCTGATGCCGGCCTTGAAGGAGCGGGCGAAGACGCTGGTGGAGCTGGCGGATTCCGCCACCTTCCTGGCGTACACCCTGCCGTTGCCGATGCAGCCGAAGGCCGCCGGCCTGCTCAGCGCGGAAAACTGCCTGATGCTGCGCGAGGTGGCGACGGCCCTGGCGGCAAGCGACTTCACCGCAACCGGGCTGGACGCCGCATTGCGCGGCTTCGCCGAGGCCACCGGCCGCAAGCTCGGCGCCGTCGCCCAACCGCTGCGCGCGGCGCTGACCGGCAGCACGGTGAGCCCCGGGATCGATGCAGTCCTGGCGGCGCTGGGCCGTGAAGAGGCCCTGGCACGGATCGCCGCGGCGGCGCGATGACGGCGAAATGATTCTCCGCGCGCCGGGATGCCATTGCATCCCGTTGACGATGGGCCGGATTGCCCGGCGCCGCACACGCACAGGGGACAACGATGCCGGAACCGATCTGGGAGATTGCCACCTCCCCATGGGCCCACGGGTTCCTGATGTTCCTCGACTTCCAGAGCAGCGGGCTCGATGTGCATGCCACTTTCCAGACGAACAAATCGATCCATGTCTCGGTCTATGTGATCAGCACCCAGAAAGATGACACCAAGCTGGGGATGCAAATGATGACCGTGGGCGTCACCGGGGTGGCGCTGGCGGGGTCGAAGCGGCTATTGGTGAAGAACATCGTGAGCCCCAGCGCGGCCATGCCGGATAATTTCTGGGCGTTCTTCGAAAGCCGCCGCACGGCAAAGGCAACCGCGCTCAACTTCTTCGCGCCACAGCAGACGACAGCCTCGCAGCCCGCGATCTCCACGACATCGACGGTGCAGAAGGGCGGCAACGCAGGTATTCCGCAGGGCGCGAGCTGGGGCGACGCGCAAAGGAAGACCCAGTACGACAAGAACTTCCCCGCAATGGGCGATTAGGGGCAGCGGGGCGTTTGCAGTCGCGCGAAGTGCCCGGCCCGCATGCAACACTCCCCGCCCCCGACGTTGCCCAAAGCGCCGCGCGGCATGGCACAGTGCCGGCAGGAGACGATGCTGCGCCTGGCGCGCGACGTCGATGTCTGGGTCGCCACCGCCCGCGGGGCTGGCCGGTGGCCGCGCGCAAAGCAAGGACTCATGCCAGCCCGCATTGACCCATGCTTGATGGGTCAACCTTTATGCGGGCCGGTATGACAACTCGGTCACCGCGCGCAACCTGCGCGCCACCGGCCGCGCCCGGCTGACGTTGGGCACCACCCGCGACGTGGTGGTGATCGAAGGCACTGCCCAATCCCTGCCCCTGGCTGCCGTGGCGCCGGCGGTCGCCGATGCCTTCGCCGCGCGCACGGGCTTCGACCCGCGGCGCAGTGCCGCGCGCATGGCGTTCATCTGGATTCGCCCGCGCCGCATCCAGGCCTGGCGCGAGGAGAACGAGTTGCCCGGCCGCGAATTGATGCGTGACGGCATCTGGCTGGGATGACCGCCCTGGGCATTCGCCGCCCGGGCGAAGCTGCGCGCCATCGCCAGGACTGGCCGGCGCGGCGGTGAGATCGGCGTGTTCAAAGATTAATCCGCCGGCGAAACTCGCGAGATATGCCCTGCCATACGCTCCGGCCATGCGACGCACCGCGCCGCCGACAAAACTGGAGATAGCGCATGTCAACGAATCCCGCCCTTTCCCGTCCCGCAAACCGCCGCCGCCGGCTGCTCGGCTCTGCTGCCGCGCTGGCGTTGGTCGGCAGCCTGGCCGTCGGCGGCACGATGGTTCTGCACTCCCATCCCGCCGGCGCCGCTGCGGTGGTGACATCGGACCTTCGCGCCGACGCGCTGCCCTCCTTCGCCACCGTGGTGAACCGGGTGAAGCCGGCAGTGGTCTCGGTCAAGGTGGAACTCCGCCTCGAGCAGACGGGCGACTCCGGCCCGCCGGGCATGGACGCGCTGCCGCCGCAGATCCAGGAATTCCTGCGTCGCTTCGGCGGCGGCCAGCAGGGCCGCGAGGCGCCGCGCACCGGCAAGGCGATGGCCCAGGGCTCGGGCTTCTTCATCTCGGCCGACGGCTACGTGGTCACCAACAACCACGTGGTGGAACACGCCAGCAAGGTCAGCGTCACCACCGATGCCGGCGCCACCCTGCCCGCCCGCGTGGTCGGCACCGACCCGAAGACCGACCTCGCCGTGCTGAAGGTGGAGAAATCCGGCGACTACCCCTTCGTGGCCTTTGCCAAGGAAGCGCCGAAGCTGGGCGACTGGGTGGTGGCGATCGGCAATCCCTATGGCCTCGGCGGCACGGTGACCGCCGGCATCGTCTCGGCCAACGGGCGCGACATCGGCGCGGGGCCGTACGACAACTTCCTGCAGATCGACGCACCGATCAACAAGGGCAACTCGGGCGGGCCGACCTTCAACCTCAAGGGCGAGGTGGTGGGCGTGAACACCGCGATCTTCTCGCCCTCGGGCGGCAATATCGGCCTGGCCTTCGCCATTCCCGCCAGCACCGCCGAGAGCGTGGTGGCGGCGCTGGAGCATGACGGATCGGTGGCGCGCGGCTTCATGGGCGTGCAGATCCAGCCGGTCAGCGCCGACATCGCCGAAGGGTTGGGGCTGCCAAAGGCTGGCGGCGCGCTGATCGCCCAGGCCGAGGACGGTACCCCGGCGGCCAAGGCGGGGCTGAAATCGGGTGACGTGATCCTGTCGCTGAATGGCCGCGAGGTCACCGACTCGCGCGACCTCAGCCGCCGTGTGGGCATGATGAAGCCGGGTGAGACCGTGTCCTTGCGCGTGATGCGTGATGGCCATGAGCGCACGGTGGAGGTGAAACTCGGCGCCCAGGCCCGCCAGCAGGTGGCCGCGGCCGAGCATAACCAGGCCGAGGACACCGCCGGCTCGGTGTTGGGCGTGCAAATCGCCCCCGCCTCCCAGGTGCGCGGCGCCGGCGACGAGGGCGTGGTGATCGTGGGCGTGGATCCCGATGGCCAGGCGGCCGCCAAGGGCCTGTCGGACGGCGACGTGATCCTGGAGGTGTCCGGCCGCGCGGTGTCCAAGCCCGCCGATATCCGCGCCGGGCTGGACGAGGCGAAGCATGATGGCCGCAAGGTGGTCCTGATGAAGGTCAAGACCGCGCAGGGCCCCCGCTTCGTCGCCTTCGCCTTCCCCAAGGCGTAGGCGAAAAGGCGGCGCGTGTCCCGGCACGCGCCGCTTGCCTCCCTGGTGCGGCATGGCCGAACATCGCGCAAACCACCAGGGAAGCGCCGCCATGTCCGACCCGACGATCCTGCTGACCGACATGCCCGCGCCGGGCATCCGCCGGCTGACCATGAACCGGCCGGAAAAGCGCAACGCGCTGAACAACCCGCTGCGCAAGGCCATCCTCGATGCCCTGGTCGACGCCGACCGCGACCCGGAGGTGCAGGTCACCATCCTGCGCGGCGCCGGGCCCAGCTTCTGCTCCGGCTACGACCTGTCGGCCAACAACGCCGTCGATCAGCCGTACTACACGGCCGGCGGCGCCGGTGCCTGGGCGCGCCACGTGGTGGATGGCTGGATGCGCATCTGGGACCTCGCCAAGCCGGTGATCGCCCAGGTCCACGGCCACTGCCTGGCCGGCGGCAGCGAGCTCGCCACCTGCTGCGACCTGGTCTACGTCGCCGAGGACGCCAATATCGGCTACCCGCCGGTGCGCCTGATGTCCCCGCCCGACAACCAGTTCCACCCGTGGCTGATGGGCATGCGCAACGCCATGGAGATGATGCTGACCGGCGACGGCATCACCGGCACCGAGGCCGCCGCCAAGGGCTTCGCCAACCGCGCCTTCCCCGCCGCCGCGCTGGACGCCGAGGTGCTCAAAATTGCCGCCCGCGTCGCCCTGATCCCGACCGAGCTGAACCAGATCAACAAGCGCAGCGTCCACCGCGCCATGGAGGCGCAAGGCCTGCGCGCCGCCATCCGCGCCGGCACCGAATTGCAGGCCCTGGCCTTCACCACCAAGTCCAGCCTGGACTACCGCGCCCAGTTCAAGCGCGACGGCAAGTCGGTCAGCGCCGTGCTGAGCGCGCGGGACAAGGCGTTCGGGGATTACCGCGAGAAGAAGGAATAGCCGGCGCTCACCGCTTGATCACCAGCCCCTGGCCGGTCGGCAGCGGCATCACACGGTAGTTGCGCGCCTGGAACCACGGGTCCTCGGCGATCTTCTGGCCGCGATAGGCCATCGCCCATTCGTAGTCGTCCAATATCAGGATGCCACCCGGCACGATGCGGTCGAACAGCGCGTCCAGCGTGGCGAGTTCGGCGGCGGCCTGGTTGAGGTCGAGATGCAGATAGGCGATGCGCTCGGGCGACTGGCCGACGAAGCTGCCGGGAACCTCGCCCTGGACGATGCGGACCTGGGGGTAGCCGGCGAACTTGCCGCGCACCGTCTCGGCCAGGCTCGGGCCGTGGGCAGGCATGGCATGGTGGGCCATGCCGGCCTCGTGCTCGAACAGGTCGTAGCCCCAGAACGTCTTGGGAAATTCCGGCCCGCCGAGATAGTCCACCACCGTCTTGATCGCCACCGCGCGATAGCAGCCGCATTCGACGAAATCACCGTCCAGGTGCACCGCGTGATAGGCCGCGCAGGCCAGGATGTAACGGCGCCAGATCACCGTCCGGTCGGACTCGGTCTCGGCGTTGCTCTGCCAGGCCTGGAGAAAGGCGGCATCCTCCAGCATCGAATTGTTGCGGCCCCAGGCCAGGAAGCTGTCGGCGAAATGGAACCCCGGGGGAACCCGGTTGCTGATTTCGGTGGCGAGGCGGAGAATCTCGGCCCGGTCCTGGTTGACCCAGACATTGGGACAGAAATAGCTCACGATCTGCGTGGGGTCGGCCGGGGACAGCACAGGAAGGGTCATGAGCTCTCGCAGTTTTGGCGATGAACCCCAACCTTGGGCGCGCCGGGTTAACAACCGGTTGCGCGGCGGCGGCGATTCAACCGGCGGGCCGCGCCCTTTCAATCGCCGCCGAAATCATCGCCCGCGCCTCGGCGGCGTCGCCCCAGCCCAGCACCTTGACCCACTTGCCGGGCTCCAGGTCCTTGTAGTGCTCGAAGAAATGGCGAATCTGCTCCAGCGTGATCTGCGGCAGATGATCGTAGTTGGTGACGTTCAGGTAGCGCTTGGTCAGCTTCGGCGACGGCACGGCGATGATCTTCTCGTCCCCGCCCGCCTCGTCGTCCATCTTCAGCACGCCCACCGGCCGCACGTTGATCACCGCGCCCGGCACGATCGGGCGGGTATTGGCCACCAGCACGTCGATCGGATCGCCATCCGCGCTCAGCGTGTGCGGCACGAAGCCGTAATTGCCCGGGTAGCGCATCGGCGTGTGCAGGAAGCGATCGACGAACAGCGTGCCGGCCTCCTTGTTCATCTCGTACTTGATCGGCTCGCCGCCGATCGGCACCTCGACAATCACGTTCACGTCGTCCGGCGGGTTGCTGCCGATGGGAATGGCGTCGATGCGCATGGGCCAGGGCTCCGAGGGATTGCGGCCGATAGCAGGTTGTGTTGCAGCGCAGCAAGATGGCCCGCATGGCGTCGCCGGCGCAGCTTGGCTACCCTGCCGCCCCGAACCGAGTCGGGAAACGCCGCGTGATCACCGCCCCGCGCCATCTGCTGCAAATCGAGGGCATGCACCCGCCCCAGATCGACACCATGCTCGACCTGGCGGAGAGCTACGTGCTGCTCAACCGCTCCGGCACCACCCAGCGCGACCTGCTGCGCGGCCGCACCCTGATCAACCTGTTCTTCGAGGACAGCACCCGCACCCGCACCAGCTTCGAGCTGGCCGGCAAGCGGCTCGGCGCCGACGTCATCAACATGTCGGTCTCGACCTCCAGCGTGAACAAGGGCGAAACCCTGCTGGACACCGCCGCCACCCTGAACGCGATGAACTGCGACCTGCTGGTGGTCCGCCACGGCCAGTCCGGCGCGCCCAACCTGCTGGCGCAGAAGGTCGATGCCGCGGTGATCAACGCCGGCGACGGCACCCACGAACACCCCACCCAGGCCCTGCTGGACGCGCTGACCATCCGCCGCCGCAAGGGCCGCCTCGAAGGCCTGGTGGTGGCGATCTGCGGCGACGTGCTGCACAGCCGGGTGGCGCGCAGCAACATCCACCTGCTGGGCACCATGGGCTGCCGCGTGCGCGTCGTCGCACCCCCCACCCTGATCCCCAACCAGGCCGAACGGCTCGGCGTGGACGTCTTCCACAACATGAAAGACGGCCTGCAAGACGCTGATGTCGTGATGATGCTCCGCCTCCAGCGCGAACGCATGAGCGGCGCCGGCAGCCTGGTGCCCAGCCCGCGCGAGTATTTCCGCTTCTGGGGCCTGGATGCCGAGAAGCTCGCCTTCGCCAAGGACGACGCCATCGTCATGCATCCCGGCCCGATGAACCGCGGCGTGGAGATCGACAGCGCCATCGCCGACGACCCCGTGCGCAGCGTGATCCGCGAGCAGGTGGAGATGGGCGTCGCGGTGCGCATGGCCGTGCTCGACCTGCTGGCGCGGAGCAATCGCCGCAATGACTGACACGCTGTTCACCAACGCCCGCCTGATCGACCCCGCCACCGGGCTGGACACGATGGGCAGCCTGCTGGTGCGCGCCGGCCGCATCGCCGATCTCGGCCCCACCCTCGGCCGCCCCGACGGCGCCGAGACCATCGATGCCGGCGGCGCCGTGCTGTGCCCCGGCCTGGTCGACATGCGCGCCGAACTCGGCGAGCCCGGCGGCGAGTTCCGCGAAACCATCGCCAGCGCCGCCCTGGCCGCCGCCGCCGGCGGCATCACCACCGTCGCCGCCCTGCCCAACAGCGAGCCGGCGATCGACGACCCCGCCCTGGTCCGCCTGCTGCGCGCCCGCGGCGAGGAAACCGGCAGCCTCGCCGTCCTGCCCTACGCCGCCGTCACCCGCGGCTGCCGCGGCGAGGAGATGGCCGAACTCGGCCTGCTGCGCGAGGCCGGGGCGGTCGCCTTCACCGACGGCGCCCGCGCCATCGCCTCGGCCCGCATGATGCGCCTCGTCCTGTCATATGCCGCGCAATTCGGCGCCCGCGTGGTCCAGCACCCCGAGGAACCCTCCCTGGCCGGCAGCGGCGTCGCCACCCAGGGCGAGCTGGCCACCCGCCTCGGCCTGCCCGCCATCCCCGCCGCCGCCGAGGCGATCATGGTCTGGCGCGACATCCGCCTCGCCCGCATGACCGGCGGCGCGGTCCACTTCGCCCACGTCTCCACCGCCGAGGCGCTCGCCCTGATCCGCGCCGCCAAGGCCGATGGCCTGGCCGTCACCTGCGACACCGCGCCGCCCTATTTCGACCTCAACGAGACCGCGATCGGCGATTTCCGCACCTACGCCAAGCTGTCGCCCCCGCTGCGCGCCGAGGCCGACCGCATGGCCGTCGCCGCCGCCCTGGCCGACGGCACCATCGATGCCATCGCGTCCGACCACCAGCCGCGCGACGCCGACGACAAGCGCCTGCCCTTCGCCCTGGCCGCGTCCGGCGGCACCGGGCTGGCCACCCTGCTGGCGGTCACCCTGGCGCAGGTCCACGGCGGCACCCTGCCCCTGCTGCGCGCCGTGGAACTGCTCACCGTCGCCCCCGCCCGCCTGCTCGGCAGCCCCGCCGGCACCCTCGCGCCTGGCGCGGTGGCCGATCTGTGCCTGTTCGACCTGGAACGCGGCTGGCAGGTGCTGGCCGGCGCCCTGCCCGGCAAGGCGCAGAACACGCCGTTCGACGGCCGCGCGCTGGAGGGCCGGGTCATCGGCACCTGGCGCGCCGGGCGCAGGGTGTTCGGATGACCGAAATCACCCCCGCCCTGTTCGCCCTGCTGGCTGCCTATCTGCTCGGCTCCATCCCCTTCGGCCTGGTGCTCACCCGCCTGGCCGGCGCCGGGGACATCCGCCGCATCGGCTCCGGCAGCATCGGCGCCACCAACGTGCTGCGCACCGGCCGCAAGGGCCTGGCGGCGGCCACAGTGCTGCTGGACGGCGGCAAGGGTGCGGCCGCCGTGCTGCTGGGCATCGCGCTGGCGGGCTACACGGTGGGCTATGCCGCCGGCGTGCTGGCCGTGGTCGGCCATATGTACCCGGTCTGGCTGCGCTTTCGCGGCGGCAAGGGTGTCGCCACCGGCTTCGGCGTGCTGATCGCGGCAAACCCGGTGCTGGCCCTGGCCTGTGCCGCGGTCTGGCTCGCCATGGCCTGGTTCCTGCGCATCTCCTCGGCCGCCGCGCTGGCCGCCTCGGCCCTGGCGCCGGTCTTCGCCGCCATCCTCCAGGTCGCCTTCCCCCTGCTGCTCTGCACCACCATCGTCGCCGCCCTGATCTGGCAGCGCCACCGCGACAACATCGCCCGCCTCGTCGCCGGTACCGAACCACGGATCGGCGGCGGCAAATGAACCTGCCGCCCGCCGACGCCGCCATCGACCGGCTGCGCCTGGCCCGCACCGAGGGCGTCGGCCCCGTCGCCTATCGCCGGCTGCTGGCGCGCTACGCCGATGCCGCCGCCGCCCTGGACGCCCTGCCCGCCCTCGCCCGCGCCGGCGGCCGCGCCACGCCCCCGCGCATCCCCGCGCCGGACGACGCGCGGCGCGAACTCGACGGCATCGCCGCCCTCGGCGGCCGCCTGGTGTTCCAGGGCGATGCGCTCTACCCGCCGCTGCTGGCACAGCTGGAGGATGCCCCCCCGGTCCTCGCGGTGCTCGGCCATGCCGCGCTGCTGGCGGCCCGCGCCGTGGCCGTCGTCGGCAGCCGCAACGCCTCGGCCAACGGCCAGCGCCTGGCCGAGAGCCTCGCCGCCGACCTGGCCGCCGCCGGCGTGGTCGTCGTCTCCGGCCTGGCCCGCGGCATCGACGCGGCCGCCCATCGCGGCGCCCTGCGCACCGGCGCCACCATCGCCTGCATCGCCGGCGGCCCGGACATCGCCTATCCCCCGGAACACCGCGCCTTGCAGGATGCCATCGCCGAGGGCGGCGCCGTGGTCGCCGAACACGCCCCCGGCACCGCCCCCCAGGCCCGCCACTTCCCCCGCCGCAACCGCGTCATCGCCGGCCTCGCACTCGGCGTGGTGGTGGTCGAGGCCGCGCCCCGCTCGGGCAGCCTGATCACCGCCCGCCTGGCCAACGAGTCCGGGCGCGAGGTGTTCGCCGTGCCCGGCTCGCCGCTCGACCCGCGCTCGCGCGGCGCCAACGGCCTGATCCGCGACGGCGCCCACCTGACCGAGACGGCGCAGGACGTGCTGGACGCGCTGCCCAGGGACGCCACCCGGCTGCGCGGCCGGCTCGGCCTGTCCGAGGCCCAACAGGCCGCCCTCACCCCCGGCGAGGCCCCGGCAATGACGCAAGACCAGCACGCCAGGGTGATCGATGCGGTGGTGTCACTGCTGGGTCCCGCACCCACGGCGGTTGACGATCTGATCCGGCGCTGCCAGTTCTCCGGTCCCGCGGTGCTGTCGGTGCTGCTGGACCTGGAGATCGCCGGGCGTATCGAAACGCTGCCGGGCAACCGGGTGGCGCTACTCGGCTGTTAGCCGCCGCCTTTCTATTGGGCAGAGCTCACCGGAATCGGACCCTGAATGTCGGACGTCGTTGTCGTCGAATCCCCGGCCAAGGCCAAGACCATCAACAACTACCTGGGCAGCGGGTTCACCGTGCTGGCCAGCTTCGGCCATGTCCGCGACCTGCCGCCCAAGGACGGCAGCGTGCGGCCGGACGAGGATTTCGCCATGGACTGGGCCGCCGACGAGCGCGGCAACCGCCAGATCGCCGCCATCGCCAAGGCGCTGAAGGGCGCCAAGACCCTCTATCTCGCCACCGACCCGGACCGCGAGGGCGAGGCGATCTCCTGGCATGTCCGCGCCATGCTGGAGGAAAAGAACCTGCTGAAGGGCATGCGCGTCGAGCGCGTGACCTTCAACGAGATCACCCGCAACGCGGTGCGCCACGCCATGGCCCACCCCCGCGCCCTCGACCAGCCGCTGATCGAGGCCTACATGGCGCGGCGCGCACTGGACTACCTGGTCGGCTTCACCCTCTCCCCGGTGCTCTGGCGCAAGCTGCCCGGCAGCCGCAGCGCCGGGCGCGTGCAATCCGTCGCCCTGCGCCTGATCTGCGAGCGCGAGGCCGAGATCGAGGCATTCCGCGCCCGCGAATACTGGACCGTCGAGGCCGGGCTGCTCACCCCCGCCGGCGCCCCCTTCACCGCCCGCCTCACCCATCTCGACGGCCGCAAGCTGGAGCAGTTCGACCTCAACACTGAAGCCCTCGCCCTGCGCGCCCGCGCCCAGGTCGAGGCCGGCGACTTCGCCGTCACCGCGGTCGAGCGCCGCCGCGTCCGCCGCAACCCGCCCGCCCCCTTCACCACCTCCACCCTGCAACAGGACGCCTCCGGCCGCCTCGGCATGGGCGCGCAGCAGACCATGCGCACCGCCCAGGGGCTTTACGAGGGCGTCGATATCAACGGCGAGACCACCGGCCTGATCACCTACATGCGCACCGACGGCGTGCAGATGGGGCGCGAGGCGATCGACGCCATCCGCGACCACGTCCGCGACAGTTTCGGCGCGAACTACCTGCCGGTCGCCGCGCGCGAATACACCTCCAAGGCCAAGAACGCCCAGGAGGCCCACGAGGCGATCCGCCCCACCGACGTGTCCCGCACGCCCGACAGCGTCGCCCGCTACCTCAGCGCCGACCAGCAGCGCCTCTACGAGCTGATCTGGAAGCGCGCCGTCGCCTCCCAGATGCAATCCGCCGAATTCGACCAGGTCGCCGTCGAGATCGCCGACACCACCCGCGACGACGGCCCCCGCCTGCGCGCCAACGGCTCGATCCTGGCCTTCGACGGCTACCTGAAGCTGTACCGCGAGGAGGTCAGCGAGGAAAAGCCGGCCGGCGACGCCGACAGCGACAACCGCTTGCTCCCCCCGATGGCCGAGCGCGATCCGCTCAAGCGTGGCGAGGTCGCCGCCGAGCAGCACTTCACCCAGCCGCCGCCGCGCTTCTCCGAGGCCTCGCTGGTCAAGAAGATGGAGGAACTCGGCATCGGCCGCCCCTCCACCTACGCCTCCATCCTGACCGTGCTGCAGGACCGCCAATACGTGAAGCTCGACAAGCGTCGCTTCATCCCCGAAGACCGCGGCCGCCTGGTCACCGCCTTCCTCACCAGCTTCTTCCAGCGCTACGTCGATCCCAGCTTCACCGCCGGGCTGGAGGAACAGCTCGACGACATCTCCGGCGGCCGCGCCGAATGGCGCCAGGTGATGCATACCTTCTGGGCGCATTTCTCCAAGGCGATCGAACAGACCCGCGACCTCAAGATCACCGACGTCATCAACGCGCTGGACGAGGAACTCGGCGCGCATTTCTTCCCGCCGCGCGAGGACGGCACCGACCCGCGCGGCTGCCCGTCCTGCAAGGCCGGCCGGCTCGGCCTGAAACTGGGCCGCCACGGCAGCTTCATCGGCTGCTCGAACTACCCGGGCTGCCAGTACACCCGCCGCCTGGCGGTCGATGGCGGCGACGAGCCCGGCGACACGCTGAAGGAGGGCATGCGCGTGCTCGGCCACCACCCGGAGACCGGCGAGGAGATCAGCGTCCGCCGCGGCCCGTACGGGGTCTATGTCCAACAGGGCGAGCAGGTGCCGGACAGCAAGACCAAGCCGCGCCGCACCAGCCTGCCGCGCGGGGTGGAGGGCGACACGCTGACCCTGGAACAGGGCATTTCGCTGCTCTCCCTGCCCCGCCTGGTCGGCATCCATCCGGAGGCCCGCGAGCCGATCGAGGCCGGCATCGGCCGCTTCGGCCCGTTCGTGAAGATGGGCGGCATCTTCGCCTCGCTGGAACGCGACGACGACGTGCTGGTGATCGGGCTGAACCGCGCCATGGACCTGCTGGCCAAGAAGCTGGCCAGCGTGCGCACCCTCGGGCCGCACCCCAAGGACAAGGAGCCGGTTCTGGTCCGCAAGGGCCGCTTCGGCCCCTATGCCCAGCACGGCAACACCGTCGCCACCCTGCCGCGCGACGTGCTGATGGACGACATCACCCTGGAACAGGCCGCCGCATTGCTGGCCGAGAAGGGCAAGCCCCTGAAGCCGCGCGCCGGCGCCAAGAAAACCGCCAAGAAGCCCGCCAAGGCCGCGCCCAAGGAAGCCGCAGCCAAGGCGCCAGCGCCCAAGAAGGCCGCGCCGAAGAAGACCCCAAAGGGCGCAGCCGCCAAGCCCAAGGCGAAGAAGAAACCCGCGGCCACGAAGCCGGCCGCGCGCAAGGCCGTCGGCTGAGTGGCGCGCCCGATCCGCGGTGGCCCCCGCCGGCGACGGCACACCGCACCACCTGACGGCGAACCGCCCGAAGGCGGCGGCCTGCCCAGCCGCGAGGCGATCCAGGCCTTCATCGCCGCCGCCGCCGGCCGCGTCGGCAAGCGCGAGATCTCCCGGCATTTCGGCCTCGGCCCGCAGCACCGCGCCGCCCTGCGCGACCTGCTGGACGAACTGGCCGGCGACGATGCGGTGGCTCCCGCCGGCCATCGCCGCTTCACCACCCCCGGCCGCCTGCCCGAGGTCATGGTGATCCAGGTCACCGGCACCGACCCCGACGGCGACGCCATCGCCCGCCCGGTGGAGTGGCGCGGCGAGGGTCCGCCGCCGATGATCCTGATGGCCCCGGAACCGCGCGGCCGCCCCGCCCTGGCCCCCGGCGAGCGCGTGCTGGCGCGCCTCAAGCCCATCGCCCGCGGCCGCTACGAGGGGCGCACGATGAAGCGCCTCGCCACCGCGCCGTCGCGCATCCTGGGCGTGTTCCGCGCCGGGAGCGCCGGCACCGAGGCCCGCATCATCCCCACCGACCGCCGCGCCAAGGCGGAATGGGCCGTCCCCCCCGGCGAAGCCGGCGAGGCCGAGGACGGCGAGATCGTGCTCGCCACCCCCCTGCCCGAATCGGGCCGCCCCTACGGCCTGAAATCCGCTCGCGTCATCGAACGCCTCGGCAGCATGGGCGACGCCCGCTCGGTCAGCCTGGTGGTGATCCACACCCACGACATCCCCACCGAATTCCCCGCCGACGCCCTGGCCGACGCCGCAGCCGCCACCGGCGTCGGCCCCCAGGGCCGCGAGGACCTGCGCGACCTGCCCCTGGTCACCATCGACGGCGACGACGCGCGCGACTTCGACGACGCGGTGTTCGCCGAGCCGGACGGTGAGGGCTTCCGCCTGGTGGTCGCCATCGCCGACGTCGCGCATTACGTCCGCCCCGGCAGCCCGCTCGACCGCAACGCCCGCCTGCGCGGCAATTCCTGCTACTTCCCCGACCGCGTCGTGCCGATGCTGCCCGAGGCGCTGTCCAACGGCTGGTGCAGCCTGCGCCCCGGCCAGGACCGCGGCTGCCTGTTCGTCGAGATGCGCGTCGCCGCGGACGGGCGCAAGCTCTCCCACCGCTTCGGCCGCGGCCTGATGCGCAGCGCCGCCCGCCTGACCTACGAGCAGGTCCAGGAGGCCCACGACACCAACGACGACCTCGCCCTGCCGATCCCCCCGCTATACGCCGCCTTCCGCGCCCTGCTCGCCGCCCGCCTGGCGCGCGGCACCCTCGACCTCGACCTGCCGGAGCGCCGCGTCGTGCTCGCCGACGATGGCCGCGTCACCGCCGTCGCCCCGCGCCCGCGCCTGGACAGCCACCGGCTGATCGAGGAGTTCATGGTGCTGGCCAATGTCTGCGCCGCCGAGGAGCTGGAACGCCTGCACCGCCCCTGCGTCTACCGCGTCCACGCCCCGCCCACCGAGGAGAAGCTGGCCAATCTGCGCATCTTCCTGCGCGGCTTCGACATCTCGCTGCCGCCCGGCGACAAGGTGCATCCGCGCGACCTGTTCGCCGTGCTGAAGAAGGTCGAGGGCACCCCCGAAGCCCCGCTGGTCAACGAGGTCATGCTGCGCAGCCAGTCGCAAGCCGCCTACGACATCGACAATATCGGCCATTTCGGCCTGGCCCTTGCCCGCTACGCCCATTTCACCAGCCCGATCCGCCGCTACGCCGACCTGCTGGTCCACCGCGCCCTGATCGCCGGCCTGCGACTCGGCGCCGGCGGCCTGGCCGAGGCCGAGATTCCCGCCCTGGCCGACACCTGCGAACGCATCACCGCCACCGAACGGCGCGCCGCCCTGGCCGAACGCGACGCCATCGACCGCTACCTCGCCGCATTCATGGCAGACAAGGTGGGATCGCTGTTCGCCGCGCGCATTTCGGGCGTGACCCGCTTCGGGCTTTTCGTCACAGTGGCCGACAGCGGCGCCAGCGGGTTGGTGCCGATCTCCTCGCTGCCGGACGATTTCTGGATGCATGATGAAGCGGAACAGACATTGACCGGACGCCGCAGCGGCCTGGTCTTCCGGCTGGCCCAGGAGGTGGAGGCCCGGCTGGCCGAGGCAAGCCCGATCACCGGCGGGCTGGTGTTCCACATCATGCAGGGCGCGGCCGGCAGCCCCTCCGGCCGACGCCTCGCCGGCAAGCAGCCCCTCGGCGGCCCCCCCTTCAGCGGCAAGAATCGGGGGCGGCGGCGGCCTCGGTGAACCAGGCATGGCTCCTGCTGCTGCTCGTCGCCCTGGCGGCACCCTTCGACCGGGCCGCCCAGGCCGAACCATTCTCCGCCGGCAGCGCGCTGAGCCAGCCGCTGGTGGCCCAGGTCACGGCAACCGCCTTCGATTTCATGGCGCCCCGCACGCTGGAGGCGATCAGCATCCCGCAGATGGCGCTATGGGGCCTGCGCGGCCTGACCACGCTCGACGCCCGGCTGACCCCGGATCTCCAGCCCGACACCGCCACGCTTCGCCTGATCGGCCCCAGCCGGGTGCTGCTGAAACGCCCCGCCCCGCCGGCCGACAACGCCGCCGAATGGGGCGCGGCGGTGGCGCAGATGGCCCGCGCCGCCTGGGACGGTTCCGAGCCCGTGCGCCGCGCCGGCACCCAGGGCATCCTGCGCGCCTTCTTCGACGAGCTGTTCAACCACCTCGACCCCTATTCGCGCTACGCCACGCCGGCCGAGGCAGCCGCGGAACGCGCACGCCGGATCGGCCGCGCCACGATCGGCCTGCAAGCCACCCTGCGCGGCGGACAGGTGCTGGTCGCGGCGGTGCAGCCGGGCGGCCCCGCCGCGCTGGGCGGCGTCAGGCCCGGCGAACGGATCATGGAAATCGACGGCGAACCGGTCGAAGGCGCCGACCTCGTGGCCATCACCGCCCTGCTGGCCGGGCCGGAAGGCAGCATGGTCACCCTGGACCTGCACAGCCGCACGGGCAGCCGCGTCGTCGTCCTGCGGCGCGAGGCCCTGCCGCAGGAGACGGTGACAACGGCCCGGCACGCCGACCTCCTGGTCATCCGGATCAGCAGCTTCGCCAACAACACCGCCGCCCGCCTGGCCCAGGAGCTCATCGCCGGAACCGCCGCCGCCCCGCCCCCCTCCGGCGTGGTGCTGGACCTGCGCGGCAATCGCGGCGGCGTGCTGCGCCAGGCGGTGGCCGCCGTGGCGATGCTGCAACCCACCGGCGTGGTCGCCGCCACCTCCGGGCGCGATCCGGCGGCGGCGGTGGAATACCGCGCCGATGGCGGGCGCGACCTGGCGCCGGGCCTGCCGGTGGTGGTCATCGTCGATGGCCGCAGCGCCAGCGCCGCCGAGGTGATGGCCGCCGCCCTGGCCGACCACGGCCGCGCCGTGGTGGTCGGCAGCACCACGCTGGGCAAGGGCCTGGTGCAGACCATCTCCCCCCTGCCCGATGGCGGCGAACTCTTCATCACCTGGAGCCGCCTGCTCGCACCCCGCGGCTGGCCGCTGCAAGGGCTCGGCGTGGTGCCGCAACTCTGCACCAGCCTCGGCGAGGACTCGCTGCAGCGCAACCTCGCCGCCCTGTCCGCCGGCCGCCAGCCGATGCGCACGGGGCTGGAGCGGCACAATGCCGCGCGAGCCCCGCTGGCACCGTCCGAAGTGCTGGAAATCCGCGCCATCTGCCCGGCGGCCGAGGGCGGCGACCTCGACCTGGTGGCCGCCAGCGCGCTGGTGCGCACCCCCTCCGCCTATGCCGCCGCCCTGTTCCCGCCAATCCCGCCCCGCTCCCCGCCCCGCTCCCCGTCCCGCTCCCCGTCCCGCTCCCCGCCGGGCCCCCGCCCCGCCGCCGCTCCCGCCAGCCTGCCCGCCCCTTCAGGCTTGACGGGAACTTCGGTGATGCGTAACTAGCCTCCCTTCGCCGATCGCGCCCGCCGCGCCGATCCGGCCCAAAATCCGGGACCTTCTGCCATGGCCAAGTCCAACACCATCCAGATCAAGCTGGTATCCACCGCCGATACCGGCCATTTCTACGTCACCAAGAAGAACGCCCGCGCCCAGACCGGCAAGATGGAGCTGCGCAAGTACGACCCGGTGGCGCGCAAGCACGTCGCCTACAAGGAAGCCAAGATCAAATAGCCCCACCCCCCCGGCAGTGACGGCACAAGGGGCGCGCAAGTGCCCCTTTTTCGTGCCCCGCGCCTACACCGTCTGGCCAACCTCCACCCGGTTGCGCCCCGCCCGCTTGGCGGCATACAGCGCCTGGTCCGCCGCCTGGATCAGCCGTTCCGCGGTGGTTCGGCTGCCCGGACCGCAGCAGGCCACGCCGACGCTGACCGTCAGCAGATGCGAATGCCCCGGCTCCGGCACGAAGCGCAGTTCCTCGATCGCCCCGCGCAGCCGCTCGGCCGCCGACAGCGCGTCCAGCTCCCCGGTTCCCGGCATCACCACCACGAACTCCTCGCCGCCATAGCGGGCGATCGAATCGAACACCCGCACCCGCCCGCGCAGCGTCTGCGCGATCAGCGTCAGCGCGGTGTCGCCCACCTGGTGCCCCCAGCGGTCGTTGATCGCCTTGAAATGGTCGACATCCAGCATCAGCACCGCCAGCCCCTTCGGCTGCCCCGCCGCCAACAGGATCTGCAAATGCCGCGACAGGTAGCGCTGGTTGTAGAACCCGGTCAGCGGATCGGTCAGCGCCAGCTCCAGCGCATGGCCCAGGTCGCTGCGCAGCCGGTCCTGGTAGAACTTGCGCCGGATCTGGTTGCGCGCGCGCGCCCGCAGCTCCAGCGCATCCAGCGGCCGCAGCAGCCAGTCATTCGCCCCCAGGTCGAAGCCGCGCAGCACCAGGTCGCGCTGCTCCGGCTCGGCGATCACCAGCATCGGAATCGCCTGCGTGCTCTCCCCCGCCCGCAGCCGTGACGCCAGGCGCAGCGGATCGTCGGCCATCATCGACAGGCTGATCACCACCAGGTCGAAGTCGATCGCCTGGGTCAGCGCCACCATCTCGGCCTCCCCGCCGGCGCGCCCGGCCACCACGCCCTCCTCCATCAGCGCCTCCTGCACCGCGGCCGCCGACTCCTCCAGATCGTCCACCACCAGCGCCCGCGCCCCGGCCACCGACGGCAGCGCCAGGCTCTCCGCCCCCAGCCCCAGCGCCCGCGCCGTCTCGCCGCGCACCCGCCACTCGTCCAGCAGCCGCTTCAGCCGCACCAGCGAACGGGTGCGCGCCAGCAGCGTGGTGAAATCCACCGGCTTGGTCAGGAAATCGTCGGCACCCGCCTCCAGCCCGCGCACCCGCTCGTCGTTCTGGTCCAGGCTGGTCACCATCACCACGGGAATATGCCGCGTGCCGGCATCGCGCTTCAGCTCGCGACAGGTCTCGAACCCGTCCAGCCCCGGCATCATCACGTCCAACAGGATCAGGTCCGGCTGCCAGCCGCGCGCCTGGTGCAGCGCGTCATGGCCGTCCTGGGCGGTGGCCACCTCGTAGTACTCGGCCGCCAGCCGCGCCTCCAGCAGGCGCAGATTCGCCGCCACGTCATCCACGATCAGGATACGCGCCGTCATCCCGCCTGTCCCGCGCCGTTCGCCGCGCCGTCTGTCACTGTCTCACCACCGAACCCGCGATTGTCCTGTACCCCAGCCGCCCATTGCGGACAAACGGCGGTCGCCATCAGGCTGCCATCACCCACATGCCGCCCGGCCGGCGCATCAATGGCACGACGAAAGTTGACGAATACGATACCGCAGCCCGGCGCCGGCGCAAATTCTCCCCACCCCCCACCCCACGGCTGTTCCCCGGCCCGCTCCGGCGCTACCCTGGCGCACAATCCGCCGCACCGGCGGGTGCGAGGGGGATGACCCGCCATGGCCGCCACCGACTACGACCTGCCGCAGAACGCCGCCAATTTCGCGCCGCTCTCCCCCCTCAGCTTCCTCGCCCGCACCGCCGCGGTGCACCCGAACCGGATCGCCGTCATCCACGGCACGCGCCGCACCACCTGGGCGCAAGCCGGCGAACGCTGCCGCCGCCTCGCCTCCGCCCTGGCCCGGCTCGGCGTGGCCAAGGGCGACACCGTCGCCGCCATGCTGCCCAACATCCCCGAGATGTTCGAGGCGCATTTCGCCGTGCCGATGACCGGCGCGATCCTGAACGCGCTCAACATCCGCCTCGACGCCGCCACCATCGCCTTCATCCTCCAGCACGGCGAAGCCCGCGTCCTGCTCACCGACCGCGAGTTCAGCGCCACCATCCAGGCCGCCCTCGCCCTCATCCCCGAAGCCAGGCGCCCGCTGGTGATCGACGTCATCGACCCCCTCGCCCCGCCCGGTGCCCGCCTCGGCACACTGGAATACGAGGCCCTGCTCGCCACCGGCGACCCGGCCTACCCCATCACCCCGCCGGCCGACGAATGGGACGCCATCGCGCTGAACTACACCTCCGGCACCACCGGCAACCCGAAAGGCGTCGTCTACCACCACCGCGGCGCCTACCTGAACGCCACCTCCAACGTGCTCACCTGGGGCATGGCGCCGCACCCGGTCTATCTCTGGACCCTGCCGATGTTCCACTGCAACGGCTGGTGCTTCCCCTGGACCATCACCGCCGTCGCCGGCACCCATGTCTGCCTGCGCCGCGTCGAACCCACCGCCGTGCTGGATGCCATCGTCACCCACGGCGTCACCCACATGTGCGGCGCCCCGATCATCGCCAACATGCTGATCAACGTGCCCGACGACGCCTACCCCGATTTCGCCGGCCGGACGGTCGAATTCATGACCGCCGGCGCCCCGCCCCCGGCCGCCGTGATCGCCGGCATCGAACAGCGCGGCTTCCACATCACCCATGTCTACGGCCTGACCGAAGTCTACGGCCCCGTCACCGTCTGCGCCTGGCAGGACGAATGGAACGATCTGCCCGCCGACCGGCAAGCCGCCATCAAGGCCCGCCAGGGGGTGCCCTACCACTCGCTCGACGGCCTGATGATCGCCGACGCCCGCACCCTGGCACCCATGCCCAAGGACGGCACCACGATGGGCGAGGTCTTCATGCGCGGAAACCCCGTCATGAAAGGCTACCTCAAGAACCCCGCCGCCACCGCCGAAGCCTTCGCCGGCGGCTGGTTCCACACCGGCGATCTCGGCGTCTGGCACGCCGACGGCTATATCGAGCTGAAGGACCGCTCCAAGGACATCATCATCTCCGGCGGCGAAAACATCTCGACGATCGAAGTGGAGGACGTCCTCTACAAACACCCCGCCATCCTCGAAGCCGCCGTCGTCGGCCGCCCCGACCCCACCTGGGGCGAAACCCCCTGCGCCTTCGTCACCCTCAAACCCGGCACCACCGCCACGCCCGAGGAACTGATCGATTTCTGCCGCGCCAACCTGGCCCGCTTCAAGGTGCCCAAGACCGTGGTCTTCGGCCCGCTGCCGAAGACCAGCACCGGCAAGATGCAGAAATACGTCCTGCGCGAGAAGGCCGCCGCGCTGTAGCAAGGAAGCATGTTCTTTTTTGAAAAAAAGAACCAAAAAACTTTTATTCAATAAGAAAGGGCTGCATGCACACGGATATTAATGAATAAAAGTCTTTTTGCTTCTTTTTCTTCAGAAAAAGAAGTGCTTTCTTGCGCCAACCCTGACGTGGCACCCGGCCGTGCCAAGCCCATGCCACGACGCAAGCTGACGAATTTCCCCTTGCAGCACCGGCGTAGATAGATATAATGGCCGAAATGTTAGTGCACCCCGCCCCGCCCGCGCTCGGCCCGATCCTGGCCGACCTGACCGACGGCCTCGCCGCGCGGGCCGAGCGGGCGCGGCTGCTTGCCCCGCTGTACCTGGCGGTCCTGGCCGCCCTGACCCGCCTGATCGCGCGCTTCGACGACCTGCTGGCGCTGTACCGCGCCGGCCTGCTGCCGCCGCTGCCGCCCCCCGCCCCCACCGGCTCCACCTCCATCGCCCGCGTCGCCGCCCGCCAGGCCCTCCGGGCGGCCGCCGCCGCGCGCCCGCGCCGTACCCGGCATGCCGCGCCGCCGAAGCGCGGCCAGGACCCGTCACCCGCCCTCCTCCCCGCACGTCGCCCGCGCCGGTGCGCGGCATCCCCGCCCGCGCCGCGACTGCGCGCCATACCGTTGCCGCGCGCCTGCCAACACGCCATATCGCAAAAAAATCGCCGTCGGCGCCCCGTGCCGATTTGCGTCGAATTCGTTCTGATATCGTAACTAACTAACCATCTGACCAACCCTGCCAGGACCATCCGCCATGCCCGACACCGCCGCCACCCGCCACGCCCGCCAGATCGAAGCCTGGAACGGTCTCATGGGCGCCCAATGGGCCGCCAGCGAGGCCCGCACCGAACGCGCCCTGGCCCCGGTGCTCGAAGCCCTGCTCGCCTATGCCGGCCCGTCCCCCGGCCAGCGCGTGGTCGATGTCGGCTGCGGCGCCGGCGGCACCACGCAGCGCCTGGCCAACACGGTCGGCCCCGCCGGCGAGGTCACCGGCATCGATGTCTCCGCCGTCATCCTCAACGCCGCGCGCGCCCGCCTCGCCGGCACCGAAAACGCCCGCCTCGAACTGGCCGACGCCCTGACGTGGCAGCGCACCGGCGCGCCTGCCGACCTGCTGTTCTCCCGCTTCGGCGTGATGTTCTTCGGCGACCCCGTCGCCGCCTTCGCCAACCTGCGCCAGTCGCTGAAGCCGGGTGGCCGCTTCGCCTTCGCCGCCTGGGCCGCCCTGGCCGATAACCCCTGGATCACCGTCCCCCTCGCCGCCGCCGCCACCGTGGTCCCCCCGCCCCCGCCGCCCGACCCTGACGAGCCCCACGGCGACGAACCGGGCCAGTTCGCCTTCGGCAATCCCGCCCGCGTCCTGCGCATCCTGCACGATGCCGGCTTCCCCGCGGTGGACCTGCGCGCCTTCGACTTCGCCATGCGCTTCCCCGCCGACGACCTCGCCCAGACCGCCGCCGGCATGACCACCATGGGCAATGTCGGCCGCCTGCTGCGCGACCGCAGCGAGGCCGAGCGCGCCCAGGCCGCCGAAGCCATCGCCGCCGTCCTGCCGCCCTACATCCAGGGCAACCGCGTCGCCCTGCCCGCCCGCGTCTGGCTGTTCAAGGCCCACAACGCCTAGTTGCCCGCCAGATACCCCAACGCGGCCTGCACGCCCCCGGCGGCGTGCGGAATCCCCGCCGCCCGCAACCCCATCTCCACGCCCCCCAGCGTGCCCACCACCTGCAAATCGCCGATATCGCCCAGATGCCCGATGCGGAACACCCGGTCATTCAGCGGCCCCAGCCCGTTGCCGAGCGACATGTTGAACCGCTCCAGAATCACCGCCCGCAACCCGTTGGCGCTATGCCCCTCCGGCACCCGCACCGCGGTCAGCGAGCTGGAATAGTGGCGCGGCTCCGCGCACTGCACCTCCAGCCCCCAGGCCCGCACCGCCCGCCGCGTCGCCTCGGCATGGCGGTCATGGCGGGCAAAGACATTGGCCAGCCCCTCCTCCAGCAGCATCGCGCAGGCGGCATCCAGCCCGTACAGCAGATTGGTCGCCGGCGTGAACGGGAAATACCCGGTCGCATTGGCCGCCAGCATCGGCCGCCAGTCCCAGTAGCTGCGCGGCAGCTTCGCCCCCTCGGCCGCCGCCAGCGCCTTGGCCGAGATCGCATTGAACGACAGGCCGGGCGGCAGCATCAGCCCCTTCTGCGACCCGGCGATGGTGACATCCACCCCCCATTCGTCATGGCGGTAGTCGATGCTGGCCAGCGAGGAGATGGTATCCACCATCAGCAGCGCCGGATGCTTCGCCGCATCCATCGCCGCGCGCACCTCGTCGATCCGGCTGGTGCACCCGGTCGAGGTCTCGTTATGCACCACGCACACCGCCTTGATCCGGTGCTGCGGGTCCTTGGCCAACGCCTCGCCGATCGCCGCCACATCCGCCCCCCGGCGCCAGTCCGTGTCGATGAACTCCGCCTTCAGCCCCAGCTTCGTCGCCATCTCGTGCCACAGCGTCGCGAACCAGCCCGTCCGGCACATCAGCACGGCATCTCCGGGCGACAGCGTATTGGCCAGCGCCGCCTCCCACGCCCCGGTGCCCGAGGCCGGGTAGATCACCACATGCCCCTCGGTCTGGAAAATCTGCTTCACCCGCGCCAGCACCTGGGCGCCGAGCTTGCCGAAATCCGGCCCGCGATGATCCATCGTCGGGTTGTCCATCGCCCGCAGCACCCGGTCCGGCACGTTGGTCGGCCCGGGGATCTGCAGGAAATGCCGGCCGGCGGCGTGCTTCTGCTGGAAATAGGCCATCATCGTCTCCTGGTTGCCCGCACAATGGCGCCCCGGACGCCGGTTGCCAACGCCACGGCGCCACCCCGCGACAAGCCGCCCGCACCGGGGCATGATGCGCGGCCGACGATGATGCCATTGCGTGAGGTCGAAATGCCCGCCTTCCCCCTTCCCCGCCGCGCCCTCCTCGCCGCTGCCGCCGCCCTGCCGCTGCTGCCGCGCACCGCCGGTGCCCAGGGTATCCAGCACGGCGGCCGGCTGACCGTGGCTGCCGACTCCGAACCACCCAACCTCAACCCCGCCATCATCGCCAGCAACGGCGTCTTCTTCGTCGCCAGCAAGGTGATCGAGCCGCTGGCCGAGGCGTCGTACGACGGCAGCGACGGCCTCGCCCCTCGCCTGGCCACCGGCTGGACCGCCGCGGCGGATGGCAGGTCCATCACCTTCGCCCTGCGCCCCGGCGTCGCCTGGCACGACGGCCAGAAGTTCACAGCGGCGGACGTGGCGTTCTCGGCGCTGGAGGTGTGGAAGAAGCACCAGAATCTCGGCCGCGCCGTGTTCCGCGACCTCGAAGCGGTTCAGACGCCCGATGCCCACACCGCCGTGTTCCGCTTCGCCGTGCCCACCCCGGCCCAGCTCATCCGCAACGCCCTGCCGGCGCTGACCGCGGTGCTGCCGAAGCACCTCTACGCCGATACCGACATCATGAAGAACCCGGCCAACCGCAAGCTGGTCGGCACCGGCCCGTTCCGCTTCGCCGAAACCCGGCCGGGCGAATTCACGCGCCTGGTGCGCAATGCCGAATATTGGCAGCAGGACCGCCCCTACCTGAACGAGATCGTCTATCGCGTCCTGCCCGACCGTGCCGCGGCGGCCAATGCGCTGGAGGCCGGCGAGATCCAGCTGGCGGCCTTCTCCGCCGTACCGCTGGCCGATCTCGACCGCATCGCCAAGGTGCCGGGGCTGAAAATCTATTCCAACGGCTACGAGGCCCTGACCTACCAACTGGTGGTGGAGATCAACCACCGGCGCAAGGAACTCGCGGATGTGCGCGTCCGCCGCGCCGTGGCCCACGCCATCGACCGCGACTTCGTGGTGCGCACCATCTTCCGCGGCTACGCCACCACCTCCCAGGGCCCGGTGCCGAAATCCGACCGGGTGTTCCATGCCCCCGACCTGGCCGGATACGGCTTCAACCCCGCCCGCGCCAACGCGCTGCTGGACGAGGCCGGCTACCCGCGCGGCTCGGACGGCGTGCGCTTCCGCCTGCGCCTGTTGCCGGCGCCCTTCTTCAACGAGACCCGGCAGTTCGGCGACTACCTGCGCCAGGCCCTGGCCGTGGTGGGAATCGACGCCACCATCGTGTCCAACGACACCCCGGCCCATATCAAGGCGGTCTATACCGACCACGATTTCGACATCACCGTGGCCACCCCGGTCTATCGCGGCGACCCTGCCATCTCGACGACCATCCTGTTCCAGAGCGGCCTGCCCGCCGGCGTGCCCTTCTCCAACCAGTACGGCTACGTCAACCCCGAGGTGGACAGCCTGATCAAGCAGGCCGCCGCCACCATCGACGATGCCGAGCGGGTGCGGCTGTACCGGGCGTTCCAGAAGCTGGTGGTCGATGACGTCGCGCTGATCAACGTCGCCGAGTTCAGCTTCATCACCGTGGCGCGGGACACGGTGGCGAACGTGTCGAACAATCCGCGCTGGGCGGTGTCGAACTGGGCCGATACCGGGTTCACCGGATAGCGGCGGATGCGCCGCGCGGGGCGGCTGCTGGCGCGCCGCCTGTTCGGCGCGCTGCCGGTGCTGGGCCTAGTGGCGATCGGCGGCTTCCTGCTGCTGGAGGCAGCACCCGGCGATGCCGTGGACGCCTATCTCGCCGGCATCGGCGGCGGCGATGCGGCCCAGGTGGCGGCCCTGCGCGCCGAATGGGGGCTCGACGGTGGCCCCCTGCCCCGGCTGGCCGCCTATCTCGGCGCGCTGCTGCGACTGGACCTCGGCTGGTCCACCGCGTTCGAACGGCCGGTGCTGGCGGTGGTGCTGGAGCGGCTGCCGAACACGCTGCTGCTGATGGGCATGGCCACCCTGCTGGCGCTGTCGCTGGGCTCGCTGCTCGGCATCGTGTGCGGCGCGCGGCCCGGCTCGCCGCGGGATCGCGCCCTGTCGCTGGCGGCGATTGCGATCTATGCCATGCCGGGCTTCTGGCTCGGCCTGGTGCTGATCGTCGGCTTCTCCGTGCGGCTGCGCTGGCTGCCCAGCGGCGGGATCGAAACGGTCGCCTCCGGCCTGGCCGGCTGGGACCGGGCCGCGGACATCGCCCGCCACCTGGTGCTGCCGGTCGCGTCCCTCGGCCTGGTGTACATGGCGCTCTACCTGCGGCTGATGCGCGACGGCATGGCCGAGCTGTGGCGGCAGGATTTCGTCCGCGCCGCCCGCGCCCGCGGCATGGCCGGGCCGCGGCTGGTGCTGCGCCATGTCGCGCGCAACGCGCTGCTGCCGGTGGTGACCATGCTAGGCTTGCAATCGGCCGCGATGCTCGGCGGCAGCGTGGTGATCGAAAGCGTCTTCGCCATCCCCGGCCTGGGCCGGCTGGCGGCCGAGGCGGTGGCGCGGCGCGACACGCCATTGCTGCTCGGCGTGATGCTGCTCAGTGCCGTGGTGGTGATACTGGTGAACCTGGCGGTCGATCTGGCCTATGCCCTGCTCGACCCCCGCGTCGGCTCGGGCACCGGCGGATGAGGGTGCTGCGACGCATCCTGGCCTCCGGCGAGGGGTTTTCCGGACTGGCGATGCTCGCCGTCCTGCTGGCCGTCGCCCTCGCCGCGCCGCTGCTGGCACCGGGCGATCCGCTGGCGATCGCCGGCGACCCGCTGCTGCCGCCGCTCCAGGACATGGCGCACCCGCTGGGCACCGACCGGCTGGGCCGCGACGTGCTGGCCGCCCTGTTGCACGGCGCCCGCACCACGTTGCTGGTGGCGATCGGGGCGGCGGCCGCCGCACTCGGCATCGGCATCACCGTGGGCACCGTGGCCGGATTTCTCGGCGGCTGGGTGGACGAGGTGTTGATGCGCATCGCCGAGGCGTTCCAGACGGTGCCGGCCTTCCTGCTGACCCTGGCGCTGATCTCGGTGACCGGCCCGCGCGTGACCACCATCGTGCTGGGCATCGCCATCGGCGCCTGGATGCAGCCGGCACGGATCACCCGGGCCGAAATCCTGTCGTTGCGCGAGCGCGATTTCGTCGCCGCCGCACGGGTGATCGGCATGCGCCCGCTGGAGATCGCCTTCCGCGAGGTGCTGCCGAATGCGTTGACCCCGGTGGTGTCGCTGGCCGCCGTGGTGGTCGCGGCCGCGGTGTTGATCGAGGCGGCGCTGTCCTTCCTCGGCTTCGGCGACCCGAACCGGGTGACCTGGGGCAGCATGATCGCCGAGGGCCGCACGGTGCTCCGCCGCGCGCCGTACCTGTCGATCATCCCGGGCATCGCCCTGGTGCTGACCGTGCTCGCGGTCCACCTGGCCGGGCGCGGGGTGGCGCACGCCTTGCGGTCGCGGCGGGTGGTGGCGTGAGCTTTCTTTCGGTTCGCGGTCTCGGCGTGGCCTACGGACGCGGCCCCCCAGCCCTGGCCGACATCACGCTGGCGCTGGATGCCGGGCAACGGCTGGCGGTGCTGGGGGAAAGCGGTTCCGGAAAATCCACTCTGGCGATGGCCATCTGCGGGCTGCTGCCGCCGACCGCCGCGGTGTCCGGCACGGTGGGTTTCGCCGCCCCGCTGCTTCTCGGCCGCGACGTCGGCGTGGTGTTCCAGGACCCCAACGGCAGCCTCAACCCGGTGCTGAGCATCGGCGAGCAGATCGCCGAAGTCGCCGTGGTGCATCGCGGCCGCAGTTGGCGGGCGGCGCGGGCCGAGGCGGCGCGGCTGCTGGACCGCATGGGCATCGCCCAGCCCCACGCCGCCCTTTCGCGCCATCCGCACGAGTTCTCCGGTGGCCAACGCCAGCGCATCGCGCTGGCCGCCGCCCTGGCCGCCGACCCCGTGCTGCTGGTGGCCGACGAGCCGACCAGCGCGCTGGACACGGTGATGCAGCACCAGATCGTCGGGCTGCTGGACGAACTGGTGCGCGAACGCGGCCTGACGCTGCTGTTCATCACCCATGACATCGCGCTGGCATCGATGCTTGGCGATGAGGTCGCGGTGCTGCACGGTGGCCGGCTGATGGAGGCCGGGCCGGTGGCGCAGGTGCTGCGCAGGCCAGCACATCGCTACACCGCCGCCCTGCTGGCCGCGCGGCTGGACCTGGACACCAGGATCGGCGCCCGGCTGCCGGAGATCGGCGCGGATTTCGCCGTGGTGGTGCCGCATGGCTGAGGCGTTGCTGGAAGTATCGGGCCTGCGCAAGAGCTTTTGGCGCGCCGGCCGGGCGGTGGCGGCGCTGGACGGCGTGGCGCTGCGCGTGCCCGCCGGCACCACGCTGGCGCTGGCCGGCGCCTCGGGCTCCGGCAAATCAACCCTGGCGCGCTGCATCCTGCGGCTGACCGAGCCCGATGCCGGCTCCGTCCGCTTCGCCGGAACCGAGTTGCTGGGCCTTGCGCCCGCCGCCCTGCGCGCCATCCGGCCGCGGGTGCAGATGGTATTCCAGGACCCCGCCGCCGCGTTCAACCCGCGCGCCAGCGTGGCCCGCATCCTGGCCGACCCGCTGCGGGTCAACGCGCTGGCGCCGCGCGGCGAATGGCGGGCCCGCGCGCTGGCGCTGCTGGACATGGTGCGCCTGCCGGCGGCGCTGATCGACCGGCGCAGCGACGAGCTGTCCGGCGGCCAGCGCCAGCGCGTGGCCATCGCCCGCGCCCTGGCCACCAACCCCGAGCTGGTGGTGCTGGACGAGCCGGTCTCGGCGCTGGACGTCTCGGTGCGCAACGCCGTGCTCAACCTGCTGCTGGACCTCCAGCAGCGCAGCGGCCTCGCCTATCTGCTGATCGCCCACGACCTCGCCGTGGTGCGCGCTGTTGCTGGTGCCGTGGCGGTGATGGAGGCGGGGCGGATCGTCGAGCATGGCACGGTGGCCGAAGTCTTCGCCCGCCCGCAGGCAGTGGCCACGCAGCGCCTGCTGGCCGCGGTACCCAGGCTGGTCGTCGGTTAGCTCACGCCCAGTGCAGCGTCGCCCAGGCCAGCACCAGGTAGCGTCCGGTCTTGGCGATGGTCACCAGCAGCATGAAGCGCCACAGCCGCTCGCGCAGCATGCCGGCGATCACCGTCAGCGGGTCGCCGATCACCGGCGCCCAGCTGAGCAGCAGGCACCAATGGCCCCAGCGCTCATACTGCCGCCGCGCCCGCGCCAGCGACGCCGCCGAGGCCGGGAACCAGCGCCGCGCGGCAAACCGTTCGATGAACCGCCCCAGCAGCCAGTTGGCCAGGCTGCCCAGCACATTGCCCAGGCTGGCGGCGGCCACCAGCAGCGCCACCGGCTGCTGGCCGCCCAGGATCAGCCCGACCAGCGCCGCCTCGGACTGCATCGGCAGGATGGTGGCGGCCAGCAGGGCGGCGAGAAAGAGCCCGCCATAGGCCGCCGCGTCGATCAGCACGCTAG
>JADLHF010000189.1 GCA_020848935.1 Acetobacteraceae bacterium | reverse complement strand
GTCGCCGCCAGGTCTTCCAATGCACCCCTCCAACAATCAATACCAACCACCGCGGGGTGGAGCAGCCCGGTAGCTCGTCAGGCTCATAACCTGAAGGTCACAGGTTCAAATCCTGTCCCCGCAACCAGCTCATGCAATGCAACAGGGCTGCCAGCAACTCTCAGCGCCGTCGTCGCGTGGGGTCCAGCGCCATGCGCAACGCCTCACCCAATGTGTTGAACGACAACGCCGTCAATAAAATCGCGATCCCTGGCGCATACATCTGCTCCGGCGCCAACTCCATATAGTTGTACGCCCGAGCCAGCATCCCCCCCCAGCTCGGCTGCGGCGGCTGCACCCCCAAGCCGAGAAACGACAAGCTCGCCTCGGCCAGCAGGGCGACCGCCAGCAGAAGCGTCACCTGCACGATCACCGGCTGGATCGCGTTCGGCGCCACATGGCGCAACAGGATCCGCCCCAGGCTGGCACCGAAACAGCGCGCGGCATCCACATACAACTCCTGCTTCACCATCAGGGTTTGCGCCCGCATCAGGCGCGCCAACCCCGGCGAGAACACGATCCCCACCGCGATCATCCCGTTGGTCAGTCCGATCCCGAGCGCCCCGGTCACCCCGATCGCCAGCACGATGCCGGGGAAGGACAACAGCGTGTCGATCACCCGGCTGATGGCATCGTCCACCCAGCCGCCCAGGAAGCCGGCCAGCAGCCCCACCGGAATACCAAGGATGCAGGCTACTCCGACCGCCAGGAAGCTCGCGAACAGCGACGCCGGCGCGCCATGGACCAGCCGGCTCAACACGTCGCGGCCCAGGTCATCGGTGCCCATCCAGTGCTGCCAGCTCGGCTCGGCGAGGATATCGCCGAGATCCTGCGCGGTCGGCGAATACGGCGCGATGAACGGCGCAAGAAGCGCCAGCAGGAACAGCACCGCCAGGAAGAACAGCGCCGCCACCGCGGCGAAGTTACCGCCCAGCCAGGCCCGCAGCGCCCTCATTTCAATGCCACCCGCGGATCGACCAGAGTGTAGAGCACGTCGATCACCATGTTGATCGCGATCACCAGGATCACCATTGCGAACACCACGCCCTGCACCACCGGGAAATCCTTCACGATGGCGGCACGCACCACCATGCTGCCCATGCCGGGAATGGCGAACACTGCTTCGATCACCACCGCGCCGCCCAGCAGCCGGCTGGTCAACAAGCCGATCACCGTCAGCAGTGTAACCGCCACGTTCTTCAGCCCGTGCTTCCACAGGATGGCCGTCGGTGACAGCCCCTTGGCGTACAGCGTGCGGACATATTGCGACGCCAGAACCTCGATCAGCGCGCTGCGCAACTGCCGCACCACCTCGGCCATGCCGCCGGCCGCCAGCGCCACGGCCGGCAGCACCGCGTACCACACCGCCAGGCGCGGATCGACCGACCATCGCACCGCCCCGGTCGCCGGGAACCAGCCCAGAGACAGCGAGAAGGTCGCCACCAGGATCATCGCCAGCCAGAAGCTCGGCAGCGCCACCCCGAACGAGGCGATGCTGGTCACCGCCACATCCACCCGCGAACCCACCCGCGTCGCCGCCAGGATGCCCAGCGGAACACCCACCGACAGCGAGATCAACAGCGCGCAGAACACCAGCAGCAGCGTTGTCGGAAACCGGTGCAGGATCTGGTCCAACACCGGCTCGTTGGACATGAAGGAGCGTGACAGGTCCAGATGCGCCGCGTTCCACAGCCAGTGCCAGTACTGCACCAGGAACGGCTGATCGAGGCCGTAGGCGACGCGGATCTGGGCGACGCGCTCGTCGGTCGCGTATTCCCCGGCGAGCGTCGCCGCCACGTCCCCCGGCACCAGCTTCAACAGGCCAAAGACGATGAATGTGGCCAGCACGATCACCGGCACGATCTGCGCCAGCCGCCGGCCGACCATCCGCAGCCGGGGGTGGTTGGCCAGCATCCGGTTCAGCCCTCCAGCCACACATCCGTGAACTTCGGCTTGCCCAGCAGGTTGGGGCGGTAGCCATGCACCCGCTTGCCGAAGGCGTCCAACTCCGGTCGGAACACCAGCGGAACCATCAATGCATGCTCGGTCACGATCTGCTGCAGCTTGCGGAACGCTGCCTTGCGCACGTCCAGGTTGGATGACGCACGGGTGGCCAGCAGCGCTTCGGTCAGCCCCGGCGCGCCCTCGCCGCGACCGGCATTGTAGTAGCTGCCGACCCCGAACATCAGTTGGTAGGTAAGGCTCGGATCCGGCCGCCCGGTCCACGCGCTCAGGAATACGTCACCCTGCTTCTCGGCCAGGAACGCAGTGGTGGTCGGTGGCCCAGTGAAGCGCTTGAAGGTCAGGCGGATGCCCGCCTGGCGCACCTGCTCGATCAGGATTTCCTGCTGTTGCACCGACAACTGCTCGGAATAGCTGATGCCAACCAGGTCGATGCCATTCGAATACCCGCCCTCGGCCAGCAGCTTGCGGGCGCGCTCGGGATCATGGGTGTAATAGTTGGCCAACTCCGCCACGTGGGCCCAGTGCGCCTTCGGCAGCAGCATCGTGGTCGGCTCGGCCAGCCCACCGAAGGCCGCCTTGTTGAACTCGTCGCGATTCACCGCGAAGTTCAGCGCCTGGCGCACCTTCACATTGTCCAACGGCGGACGACCGTAGTTGATGTACATCTGGATGCACCACATCGTCGGCCCGATCATCGAGGAGACGTTGCGCGCCCGGTCGATCAGCGCCTTCTGCTGCGGCACCAGGAAGTAGATGAAGTCGTTCTGCCCGGCGGTGACCGAGCGGAGCCCGGTGTTCAGCTCGGGAATCACCTGGAACGTCACCGCGTCGGCCAGCGGCCGGCCGGGCTTCCAGTAGTGCTCGTTGCGGGTCATCACGACATTCTCATTGTCGGCCCAGGACACGAACTTCCATCCCCCGGCGCCCACCGGCTTGCGGTCGTAGTCGCGCCCTGATTCCTCCATCGCCTTGGGCGAACACATCATGCCGGCGCGGTCCGACAGGATCAGCGGCAGCGCGGAATCCGGTTGCTTCAGCTTCAGCGTCACATTCCTGCCCGAGGCGGTGATTTCCTTGACGGTGCCAAGGTCGGACTTGATGTTGGACCGCTCATGCGTCATTGCGCGCACCAGGTTGGCGCGCACCGCCGCCGCATCGCACTTCGTGCCGTCATGGAAGGTGATGCCGTCGCGGATGGTCAGCACCAGCGTGGTCGGATCGGGATCGATCCAGGATTCCGCGATGCCCGGCTTGGCCTGCAACGTCGCGTAGTCCCATTCCACCAGCGTGTCGTACATCGGGTACAGCACCACATGATCGGATCCGGAGTTGCCGGTCATCGGGTCCAGGCTGGACGGATTGCCCTGTGCCGAGACTCGCAGCTTGCCGCCTGGCTTCGGCGTTCCCTGGGCAAGCGCGTCGCCCCCGGCCAGCGCGGTTGCCCCCATCAGGGCGACGAAGGCTCGCCGCTCGATCCTGCCGGATGCATGGTATTCCTGGGCGTGGTGCGTGGGCGCGTTCATGCGATCGCCTCCTTGTGCGGTTGGTTGGTGACAGGGTGGCCGGTGACGTCGCCGGCGAAGTGGCAGGCAACGAAGCGGCCCGGCGCAGCCTCGCGCCAGGTCGGGTCGCTGGTGGCGCAGATCTCCTGCGCATACGGACAGCGGGTGCGGAAACGGCAGCCGCTGGGCGGATCGGTCGGGCTGGGGATCTCGCCCTGCAGGATGATGCGCCGGTCGCGCCGCATTGCCGCCGGCAGCGGGATCGGCTCGGCCGACAGCAGCGCCTGGGTGTAGGGATGCAGCGGCCGCTCCGCCAGGTCCTCGGCTGTCCCCAGTTCCATGAACCGGCCCAAATACATCACCGCGATGCGTGAGCTGACATGACTCACCACGCCCAGATCGTGGGTGATGAACAGGTACGTGAGCCCGAAATCGCGCTGCAGGTCGGCGAACAGGTTCAGGATGTCGGCGCGGATAGAAACATCCAGCGCCGCCACCACCTCGTCGCAAACGATCAGCCGTGGCCGCACCGTCAGCACCCGGGCGATGTTGATGCGTTGCTTCTGCCCGCCGGACAGTTCATGCGGATAGCGCCCGGCGAAATCCGCGCTCAGCCCCACCCGCTCCAGCATCTCCAGCGCGATCGCGTCGCGCTCGGCGCGGCTGCCGCCGCCGGCGATGTCCAGCGGCTCGCGGATCGAATCCAGCATCGACATGCGCGGGTTCAGCGAGGCGTTGGGATCCTGGAAGATGATCTGGAACGCCCGCCGCCGCTGCCGCAACGCCGCCGCCGGCAGCGCATAGGGGTCGATGTCGCCATGCAGCACCCGTCCCCCGGTCGGCTTCAACAGGCACACCACCGCGCGCCCAAGCGTCGATTTGCCCGAGCCGGATTCGCCGATCACCCCGAAGGTCTCGCCCGGCTGCACCGAAAAACTGATCCCGTCCACCGCCTTGACCGTCTCGCGCCGATCCTGGGTCGGGAAATGGATCCGCAGATCCTCCACCGTCACGATCGCCCCGCTCACGCCGCCGCCTCGCGCTCGGTCAGCGCCCCGGGCAGCACCAGCTCGCTTTGGCGCCAGCAACGCACGCGATGCCCGTCCGCCTCCTCCAGCACCTGCGCCTGCGCGCATTCCGCGCGCCGATGCCCGCAGCGTTCGGCAAACCGGCAGCCGCGCGGCATGTCCCGCAGGTCCGGCACCCGCCCGGCGATCGACGGCAGCACCGCCCCGCGCGCCGACAACCGCGGCAACGAGCGCAACAGGCCGGAGGTATAGGGATGGCGCGGGCGCACCAGCGCACTGTCCACCGGTGCGTCCTCCACGATCTCGCCGGCGTACATCGTCAGCATGCGCGTACAGGTCTCGGCCACCACGCCCAGGTCATGGGTGATGAACAGCAGCGCTGTCCCGCTCCGCGCCGACTGCGCCAGCAACAGGTCGATGATCTGGGCCTGGATCGTCACGTCCAGCGCGGTGGTCGGCTCGTCGGCAATCAGCAGCCGCGGCTCGCACACCAGGGCGATGGCGATCATCGCCCGTTGGCGCATGCCGCCGGACAACTGGTGCGGATAGCTGTCATGCACCCGCTCGGGGCTTGGGATGCCGACGCTCTCCAGCGCCGCCACCGCCCGTTCGCGGGCTTCGGCCTTCGTTGCGCTGAAGTGGGTGCGGATCGTCTCGCCGATCTGCTGGCCGATGGTGAACACCGGGTCCAGCGCGCTCATCGGTTCCTGGAAGATCATGCTGATCTTGCGCCCGCGCACATGGCGCATCCGTGACATCGGCAATCCGATCAGGTTCTCGCCCTCGAACATTGCCGTGCCGGCCACGATCGTGGTCGCCGGCGGCAACAATCCCAGCAGCGACAGCCCGGTGATGGTCTTGCCGCAGCCGCTCTCGCCGACAATGCCCACCCGCTCACCGGGCGCGATGGCAAAGCCGATGTCGCTTGTCGCCTCCACCCTCGTGTTGCCGTTGACAAAGGTGATGCCGAGTCCGTCAACCGCAAGCAGCGTTTCGTCGGGATTCATCGCCTTGCCGGCTCGCTCACGGCGCAGGCGAGTGCGGAATTGCGAGACCGCCACGAGCCAATCGCGACGCCGGTCCCGTGCCGTGCCGACGGCGGGCACTCTGATGGGAACGCATTTTCGGTTCCTCTCGGCCACTTCGACGGGCTTGCCAAATCGGGTGCGCCCGTCTTGCACCGAGGGTAGCCAGCGTACACCGGCGCTGGCAACCCTGTTTGTCGACAATCGCAGGGAACTGCACGAAGATGCGACGCTGCTATTCTTGAATCCCGTCAGGCGGCGATCTGGGCGCGCGGATGACGCTGCGGCCGCACGCGTGGAACGCCGGCGGCGCGATCGCGGCACGCAGACCCTGCGTCCGCACCGCGACAAGATGCCAATCCCGCGCCATCATGCACCCTGCCATCACGGAGGGACCACATGACCGACATCGTCACCATCGCCGACACCGGCCATGTCCGCACCATCACCCTCAACCGCCCGGAAAAGAAGAACGCCCTCAGCCAGCACCTCGCCTGGGCCATCATCGAAGCCATCGATGCCGCGGCGAAAGACGACAACATCTGGGTCGTCGCGCTGACCGGCAACGGCGACACCTTCTGCGCTGGCCTCGACCTCACCGGCAGCACGCCCCACTCGCTCCACTCGCCGATGACCGCCCAACTCGACGATATCGGCTGGGTCGGCAACTTCCTCCTCGCCGCCCGCAAGCGCTGCGACAAGCCGGTCGTCGCCGGCGTCAACGGCGCCGCCGTCGGCGCCGGCCTCGGCCTGGCCATGGCCGCCGACGTCCGCATCCTCGCCCGCGGCGCCCGCCTCATGGCCGGCTACACCCGCATCGGCGGCTCACCCGACGCCGGCCTGTCGATCACCCTGCCGCAAGCCATGGGCTATGAAAAAGCCATGCGCTTCATGCTGGAGAACCGCACCGTCATGGCCGAAGACGCCGTCGCCCTCGGCCTGGCCGGCGAAACCGTCGACGACGACAAACTCGCCGCCCGGCTGGGGGAGTACTGCCAGTCGCTCTGCGCCTGGTCCCCCATCACCACCCGCCTGCTCAAACGCACCATGGTCCAGTCGATGGCCACCACCGACATGGAAGCCCAACTGCGCTACGAAGTCGCCAATATCCGCATGGCCTTCGCCAGCGAGGATGCCAAGGAGGCGCGCAAAGCGTTCCTGGAAAAGAGGAAGCCGGTGTTCAAGGGAAAGTAAGTTGTTCTTTTTTGAAAAAAAGAACCAAAAAACTTTCAACACCAAGAAAGTGAATGAAGTTTTTTTGCTTCTTTTTGTTCACAAAAAGAAGAATCTTACTTCCTAATGACCGTCGCCGGAGAGACCGCATAGCGCGAGAGGATCGCGGGGTCCGGGTCCATCCCCAGGCCCGCCCCCTCCGGCACCGCCATCCGCCCGCCCTGCGCCAGCACCGCATCGTGATACGGGCTCGCCTCCAACTCCATGAACAGCCGCTCGAACGGCTCCCGCGGCGCCAGTCGCGCATGCAGATGCAGCGAGGCGAGGAACCCCGGCCCGAAATAGGCGCAATGCGGAATCAGCCGCACCCCGCGCGCCTC
>JADLHF010000188.1 GCA_020848935.1 Acetobacteraceae bacterium | reverse complement strand
TTCCAGGCCGGGCAGGATGCGGGTCGGGCGGATGTTCGCGTACTGGTCGAAGCCCTGGCAGATTTTCAGCCGCAGGCCCCACAGCGTCAGGTCGTCCGGCAGCTCGGGGTCGCCGACCGCGCCGAAGTAGATCGCATCGAACGGCGCCAGCGTGGCGAGCCCGTCCTCGGGCATCATCCGCCCCGTCGCGCGATAGAAGTCACTGCCCCAGGGGAAGCTCTCGATGGCGAGGGCGAAACCCTGGCGGGCGGCCAGTGCCTCCAGCACCGCAATGCCGGCGGGGATCACCTCCTTGCCGATGCCATCGCCGGGAATGGCGGCGATCCGGTGGGTTTTCATGCTGTCTCCTTGCGCTTTCCGCCGCCCGGCATGGGAGCGGGCCGGCCGGCCGGAATCAAGGCCCCTTGCCGACCCCTGTCGTTTTGCTGGTAGATAACCGACCAGAACAGCACCCGGCCCGGGAAGGAGCGTCCGCCATGCCCGACATCAACGTTGCCTCGGCTGACTCGTCGAGCCTGATCGCGGTGAAGCCGCAGATCGCGGCCGGCACGCATGTCGACAAGGCAGGCTACCAGGCGATGTATGCCGCCGCGCGCGACACCCCCGACGCCTTCTGGGCAAAACAGGCCGAGCGGCTGGATTGGATCAGGAAGCCGACCCGGATCAAGAACGTCTCGTTCGCGGGCGATGTCTGGATCCGCTGGTACGAGGATGGCGTGCTGAACGCCTCGGTGCAGTGCCTCGATCGCCACATCGCGGCCGGGCGCGGCGGCGACGTCGCGATCATCTGGGAGGGCGATGACCCGAACAGCTCGGCCACCTTCACCTATCGCGAGCTGCACGAGAAGGTGTGCAAGCTCGCCAACGCCATGAAGGCGCTGGGCGTGAAGAAGGGCGACGTGGTCACGATCTACCTGCCGATGATCATCGAGGCGACGGTCGCGATGCTGGCCTGCGCGCGGATCGGCGCGATCCATTCGGTGGTGTTCGGCGGCTTCTCGCCGGAGTCGCTTGCCAGCCGCATCCAGGACTGCAACTCGGTGATGCTGATCACCGCCGACGAAGGCAGGCGCGGCGGCCGCAGCGTGCCCCTGAAGCGCAACGCCAACGATGCGCTGCTGGAATGCCAGAGCGTCCGGCACGTGATCGTCGCCCGCAACACCGGCGGCCATGTCGATATGCAGCCGGGGCGCGACCATTGGTGGGATGCGGTCTGCAACCCCGCCTCGGACGACTGCCCGCCCGAGCCGATGGGGGCCGAGGATCCGCTGTTCATCCTTTATACCAGCGGCTCGACCGGCAAGCCGAAGGGCGTGCTGCACACCACCGGCGGCTTCATGGTGTGGGCGGCGTTCACCCACGAGGTGGTGTTCGACTACCGCAAGGGCGAGATCTACTGGTGCACCGCCGATGTCGGCTGGGTCACCGGGCACACCTATATCATCTACGGGCCGCTGGCCAACGGCGCCACCAGCCTGATGTTCGAGGGCGTGCCGAGCTACCCCGACAATGGCCGCTTCTGGCAGGTGGTCGACAAGCACAAGGTCAACATCTTCTACACCGCGCCGACCGCCATCCGCGCCCTGATGCGCGACGGCGAGGGGCCGGTGAAGAAGGCATCGCGCGCGAGCTTGCGCGTGCTCGGCAGCGTCGGCGAGCCGATCAATCCGGAAGCCTGGCTGTGGTACTACCGCGTGGTCGGCGACGAGCGCTGCCCGGTCGTCGATACCTGGTGGCAGACCGAGACCGGCGGCATCCTGATTTCCCCGCTGCCCGGCGCGATCGCGCAGAAGCCGGGCAGTGCGACGCTGCCGCTGCCGGGGGTGATCCCTGGGATCGTCGATGGCGAGGGCAAGCTGCTCGACGGCGTCGCCGAGGGCAACCTGGTGATGCTGGATTCCTGGCCAGGCCAGATGCGCACGGTCTACCGCGACCATGACCGCTTCGTGCAGACCTACTTCTCGACCTTCAAGGGCATGTATTTCAGCGGCGATGGCGCGCGGCGCGACGAGGACGGCTATTACTGGATCACCGGGCGGGTGGACGACGTGATCAACGTCGCCGGCCACCGCATGGGCACCGCCGAGATCGAAAGCGCGCTGGTGGCACACACCAAGGTGGCCGAGGCAGCGGTGGTGGGCATGCCGCACGACATCAAGGGCCAGGGCATCTACGCCTATGTCACGCTGAACGCGGGCGAACAGCCCTCGGACGCGCTGCGCAAGGAGCTGGTCGGCTGGGTGCGCAAGGAGATCGGGCCGATCGCCACCCCCGATGCGATCCAGTGGGCGCCGGGCCTGCCGAAGACCCGGTCGGGCAAGATCATGCGCCGCATCCTGCGCAAGATCGCCGCCAACGAGACCGACAGCCTCGGCGATACCAGCACGCTGGCGGATCCTTCGGTGGTCGCTGACCTGGTGAAGAACCGGGTCAGCGCCTGAGCCCGGCCTGCCCGCCGCCGATGTCGATATCGAGGGGCGGGCAGCGGGCGGGGCAGCGGGCGCGGTAGCGGGCGCGGTAGCGGGCCGGGAAGCAGGCACGGGCGGCCGGCCATGGCCGGGATCTTCGATGGCAACGCGCCGCGGCGGGAAAGCCCCTGCTTCCCGCCGCCGGCGCCCACCTTTCGCTGATCCGCGCGGGGCAAGGTCGGGCGGCACGGGACGCAGCACCAAGGGACGCAGAACAAAAAAAAGCGGGCGGAACGCTGGCGTCCCGCCCGCACGAAGCCGCCGGTCCCCCTGTGTCCGGCGGCCGGGAGGCGGAAGGCGCGCGAACCGCACGCCTTGCCCGCCACCCTGCATCGCAACCAGCCCACCCGGCTTCAAAAAAGACCCTGAAGCCGAGCCCTCCGGGCGGTTAACTGAATGTGAACGCAGTCTGTCGGCGGGCTGGCGGAATGTCAACAGGATTTGGATGCACGCAAGAGCACTCTTCTCGCAAAACGTGTGTGTTTTTCACTTAGCCTTGCGAATCTAGGTACCAATCTGCGATCTGGCTTCCCGAAAAAAATATTGCGTCATCCCTTTCGAGCAAAGAATCCAGAATCCGTTCCAGCGCGTCAATCCGATGCGCCACACCCAAAAGGTGAGGATGCATCGGCAGCGTCAACACCCGCGCGCCGCCATCCGCGGCCTCGCGTGCCAGTACCGCGATCGTCGCCTGCACCCGCGCCTCCCATGCTGCCGCCTCCTTCATCTGCACCGCGAACAGCACGCTGTCGTTCAGTTCCAGGCTGTAGGGCACCGCCACCATCGGCCCGAACCGGGTCGAGAGCGGCACCGGCACGTCATCCAGCACCCAGTCGCACAGCCAGTCATAGCCGGTCTCACGCAACAGGTCGGGGGTGTCGATCGTCTCGGCAAGGCCAGGCCCAAGCCAGCCGCGCGGGCGCCGGCCGGTGAAGCGCTCGATCGCCTCGGTCGCCTCCTGGATCATCGCGCGCTCGTCGGCGACCGCGCGCACGCTGCGCTGCCAGACGCCGTGCCCCATCCATTCCAGCCCGGCCTCCAGCATGCGTTCGGCCAGCCGGGGATAAAGGCCGATCACCGCGCTGTTGGTCGGCGCGCTCGCCGGCAGCTCGCGTTCGGCCAGCGCCCGCAACAGCCGCGGCATGCCGGCGCGGTTGCCGTACTCCGCCCAGCTCCAGTTCGGAACGTCGGGCACCGCGGCGAGGCCCTGCGGCGGCGTGATGATGCCGCGCGGCTGCGGCGCATCGAACGCCCACGCCTCGACATTCACCACCAGGTGCACGATCAGGGTCTTGCCCTCGGGCGGGGTCAGGGGGGCGGCTTCGTCGGACAGCCGAAAGCCGATGCGGGGGTTCTGCATGACAAGCGTCTCCGGAGCTGGCTTCGTTGCCGAAGCGCACCACGGTGCTAGGCTCGCTGCAACCGCCAGGAGAT
>JADLHF010000187.1 GCA_020848935.1 Acetobacteraceae bacterium | reverse complement strand
GGGTGCGCTATCGCGACCGGAGCCGCAGCGCCTGGGGCGGGGGCAAGGCGCCGGCGGGCACGACGACGCCGTGCAGCCGGGCGGCGGTGCCGGCCAACCCGATGGCCGACGCGCTGCGCCGCGATGGACGGGTGCGCATTTACGGGCTGCTGTTCGATTTCGACCAGGCGACGCTGCGGCCGGAATCGCGCAGGGCGCAGGACATGCTGCTGGACCTGTTGCGGCGCGATGCCGCGCTGTCGCTGGTGATCGAGGGGCATACGGATTCGGCGGGGGGCGATGACTACAACCGGGCGCTGTCGCAGCGGCGGGCGGAGACGGTGGCGGGGTGGCTGGTGGCGCAGGGCATCGCGGCCGGGCGGGTGCAGGCGGTGGGACGGGGCGAGGCGAGCCCGGTGGCCAGCAACGACACGGCGGACGGGCGGGCGCTGAACCGGCGGGTGGAGGCGGTTCGGCGGTAGGGGGGGACGCGTGCCACGCTGGTGACGTTCACGCCTAGGGTGCGGGGCAATTGGCACACGTGTACGACGCGGCAGATCGTGGTGGCGACGCTGGGGACCGGGATGGTGCAGGTGGGGGGCAAGGCGGCGCGGGTGCTGCGGGCCGGGGATGTGGCGGAGGTGCCGGCGGGGGTGATGCAATGCGGAGGGCATTGCACCCTACCTGCTAGCAATGATGCCGGCCCTGCGCGTATCCTCGGGTCATGAGTGGCACCAACTCCGAGGTTCTGGATTTCCTGCGCGCCAATTTCGCGCGCGTGCATGAGCGGCTAGACGGCCTGACCGCCGACATGGGCAGCGTGAAGGCGCGGTTGGCCGGGCTGGAAGCGGCGATCGGCCATGTTCAGGTCAGCGTGGCTGAGTTGCACGGGCGGATTGACCGGGTCGAGGGCCGGATAGACCGCATCGAGCGGCGGCTGGACCTGGTGCAGTCGCCCTAGTGACCTGACCCGGGCTGCTGGCGAGCTGAAAAATAGTCGACGGGGAGGCTCATTTGAGCATATTATTTGCTCAAAGGAGTTTTCGATGGCCCGAATGACAATGCGACATGCCAGGACGGTGCCGCCGGTTGGGGGCGGGGCCGCTGGGTCCTACCGCGCGCTGTACCGGACGCCGGCGATGGAGCGGATTCGGCTGATTACCGATGGGGTGCGGGCGGAGGATGCCAAGAAGTGGCTTGAGATTGCGTCGCTGGGGCGGAATGCGACGTTGGCGGCGCTTGATCTGCCGGTGGCGACGTTCAACAAGAAGGTGAAGGCGGGCGGGCGGCTGTCGCAGGCGGAGAGCGAGCGGGTGATCGGGTTCGCGCGGCTGGTGGGGCAGGTTGAGGCGATGGTCGACGAGGCGGGTGGGCCGGCGGATTTCGATGCGCGGGAATGGCTGGCGCAGTGGTTGACGGCGCCGGTGCCGGCGCTGGGTGGGGCGCGGCCGATTGATTTGATGGGGACGATGGAGGGGCAGGGCCTGGTGTCGCAGACGCTGGCGCAGATCGGCAGCGGCGCTTACGCGTGAGCCATGTGGTCTGGCGGATCGCGGCGGATACGGCGACGTATCCGGCGGATGATCTGTCGGGGAATGGGGCGAGGGCGACGGGGGGACGGTGGAACGCGCGGGGGCAGGCGGTTGTTTATGCCTCGACGACGCGGGCGCTGGCGTGCCTGGAGACGGTGGTGCATCTGAATGCGGGTGGGCTGCCGTTGAACCGGTATCTGGTGGAGATCAGCATTCCGGCGGCGGTGTGGAAGGCGGCGCGGCGGGAGACGGCGGGGGGCTTGCCGGTGGGGTGGGATGCGGAGCCGGCGAGCTTGACGAGTGTTGGGTTTGGGGGGGCTTGGGTCGCGGGGATGCGGTCGGCGGTGTTGGTGGTGCCTTCGGTGGTGGTGCCGGAGGAGTTCAATGTGTTGATCAATCCGGGGCATCCTGGGGCGGAGGGGATTGCGTGTAGGAAGGTTCGGAAGTGGGTTTTTGATGGGCGGTTGTTGCAGGGGCGATGACGTGACAGGAAGTAGGCTATCGGAGGGTGGTGGCGGCTGCAATGTTGGGTGAGGTGCAGAATGGTGCAATTCGAAGCGCACTACGCCTTACGCTCGGCATGAATTCCTGAGTGCGATTTGGAATGGTGTTCATCGAGAAGTGCAATGCAACGCTCTGACGAAATTGGTGCTATATTTAATGACGTGACCAGCCTTGCCCGCGATTTGTGGAACCTCTCGGAAAGTGTGAACGGGCTCAGCACTGACCCCAAGATGCTCTCCGTTGCCCTATTCCGGCGGTTATGGAGCAACCAGAGAGGTTTTGCACTCCTATGGAACGATCAGCGCTTGACGGAAGGCGCGCTCGTACTGCGAGCCGCAATTGAAGCCGCGATTTGTCTGGCCGCCAACGCTGCGTTGGGGGATGATTTTGTGCTCACGGTGCGGCAGGACGCGGTAGAAAGTATCAAGCGGCAATCGAAGATGTACGAGGATGATGGTGCCTATGATATGGCGCGCCAGTATAAAGCTACATTCCTGACTATGGCGAATAGCCTTCCGTCTGAACGGCCGCCGAAGGTTTTGAGTTGGAGCGATCTATCCAAGGCAGGAGGAGTCGAAGTTTTTTATACTCTACACAGATCTCTATCAGGACTTCACGCGCACGTCACCGGGCTTTCGCTGATGTACGGTATAGTCGGGGCGGATGGTGACGGAAAGGACTTGCAGGAGGTGCTGCAGAAGTACACCTTATCAGCAATGCTCCCGCAAATGGCAAGCGCAACACTCATTGGGTGTGATGCGCACAGTCGAACATTGGGATTCGCCGAATTTGAAGCGAGGGCTGTAGCGTTGATTGGCCGTCTAAACGAAGCGACAAACCTTCGAGACAGTCCCCACATCGCTTAGAGTCTGTCTCGAATCGATGGCGACATGGAGTTAAGCCGATGAAACACCCTCTGCCTCCTCCTGACCCGCTCCAACGGGGCTGAACCAACCTATTGACAGGATTGGCGCTCTAGTCGTTGCTAATTAATTTCGAAACAGCCACTTAGACAATTCGGGAATAACTGGCCCTCTTTCATGAAATATAGGGCCAAGGAACCGAGTAGCCACTGATGGTTGGAGATGGGGGTCTGGGGCCGTCGGCCCCAGCGGGTCGAGGGCAGAGCCCTCGCCTTTCTGCCGCTTGGCTTCCGTCACGGCCCGCCGATGGTGCCGGCGTTGTGGAGGGTTTCGATTTCGGCATCTCCGTATCCGGCGTCGCGGAGGATTTGGCGGCTGTGTTCGCCGTGTTCGGGGTGGCGGGTGGGGGGGACTTTGGGGGAGCCTTCGAGGGTGAAGGGGCTGTCCACGGTCAGGAGGTTGCTGTCGCCCATGGGTTTGAGGATTCCGGCGGCGCGGGCTTGGTGGTCGGTGGCGGCTTCCTGGGCGGTGCCGACGATGCCGAAGGTGAGGCCGGCTTCGTCGAGGGTTTTGCGCCAGTGGGTTAGGGGGTGTTGGGCGAAGGCGGCGTCGAAGATGAGTTGGAGGGCTCGGGCGTTGGCGCGGCGGGTGGGTTGGTCGATGAAGCGGGGGTCTTCGATCAATTCGGGGTGGCCGATGGCTTTGGCGAGGGCGGGCCATTGGCGGAGTTCGCTGGTGAGTGCCAGGAGGAAGTATCGGCCGTCGCCGGCCTGGTAGAGGCCGCCGAGGGCGTGGGTGGTTTGTTCGCGGGGGGGGCGGACGGGGGTTTCGGCGCCGACGAGGGCGGCCTGGACGAGGAAGGCGTTGGCCCAGAGGCCGTTGGCGAGGAGGGAGGAGCGGACTTCGCCGCCGCGGCCGGTTTTCTCGCGGCGGTAGAGGGCGGTGAGGATGCCGCTGTAGAAGGCCATTCCGGTGGGGTGGTCGCCCATGCCGGCCACCGAGCGGGCGGGGGTGGTGTTCGGGTCGGCGCGGACCTGGTCCATGAGGCCGGAGCGGGCCCAGTAGGCGGTGAGGTCGAAGCCGGTTTTTCCGGACTCCTCGCCTTCTTCGCCGTATGCGGTGAAGGAGCCGTAGATGAGGCGGGGGTATTTTTCGGCGAAGTCCTGGTAGCGGACGCGCAGGCGGGCGCGGACGGGCAGCGGCAGGTTGGTGATGAAGACGTCGGTGGTGGCGATGAGGCGTTCGAGGACTTCGCGGCCGGCGGGGGATTTGAGGTCGATGGCGAGGCCGCGCTTGTTTCGGTTGTCCACCAGGTATGGGTAGTTGTGGGGGGAGTTCGGCAGGCCCGGGCGGGTGTGGGCGAGGCGCCAGGGGTCGCCTTCGCCGGGTGCTTCGATCTTGATGACGTCGGCGCCGTAATCGGCGAGGACGGTGGCGGCGGTGGGGGCGGCGATGTAGCTGGCGCAGTCGATCACCTTGAGGCCGGCGAAGAGCGGCGTGTCACCGGGCATGAGGTGGCTCCTTGTGGTTTCCCTGGGGCGGTATCGTGACGCGGGGCGGGGGGGAGTCAATCCGTGGCGGCGGGATGTTGACAATCCGGCCGGCAGGGTTGCGGAATTGGGCTTCGGGGGTGCCCCGGGGGAAAGGGCGATGCGCGGATGAGTTCGACCACCTTGACGGCCCTTGGGGGCGCGATCGATTGCGACATTCATCCGGCGGTGCCGAATGCGCGGGCGTTGCTGCCGCATATGGATGAATACTGGCGCGAGCACATGCTGCGGCGGGGGCTGGAGCGGGAGAATTTCGATCTTTCGGCGTATCCGGTGAATGCGCCGATCAATGTGCGGCCGGACTGGAAGCTGGAGAAGGGGCCGCCGGGGAGTTCGCTGGCCGACATGCAGGCGCATGTGCTGGAGCCGATGGGGACGGGGCTGGCGATCTGCAACGTGCTGCATGGCGCGCAGGCGATGATGTCGGAGGATTTGTCGGCGGCGTTGTGCCGGGGGGTGAACAACTGGCTGGCGGCGGAGTGGCTGGACCGGGACCCTCGGCTGCGGGCGTCGATCCTAGTGCCGCAGCATAGCGGGGAGCTGGCGGCGGAGGAGATCGAGCGGATGGCCGGCGACCGGCGGTTCGTGCAGGTGCTGATGCTGGCGATGGCGGAGTTGCCGCCGGGGCGGCGGCAGTTGTGGCCGATCTATCGCGCGGCGGAGAAGCATGGGTTGCCGATCGGGCTGCATGCGGGCTCGACGTTCCGGCATCCGCCGAGTGCGGGGGGGTGGGGTTCGACGTTGATGGAGGACTATGTCTCCTACGCGCAGGGGTTTGCGGCGGCGTTGAATTCGCTGCTGGCGGAGGGGGTGTTCCAGAAGTTTCCGGATTTGAAGGTGGTGTTGATCGAGAGCGGGGTGACCTGGCTGCCGGCGAGCATGTGGCGGATCAACAAGACCTGGCGGGGGGTGCGCAGCGAGGTGCCGTGGCTGAACAAGCTGCCGGCGGACATCATTCGCGCGCGGGTGCGGCTGACGGCGCAGCCGCTGGACGCGCCGGCGGATTCGGCAGGGTTGGGCATGGTGCTGGAGCAGCTGGGCAGCGAGGACATGCTGCTGTTCGCCAGCGACTATCCGCATTGGCAGTATGACGGCGCGGATGCGGTGCCGGCGGGGATTCCGGCGGGGATGTTGCAGAAGATGATGGTCGAGAACGCGCGGGCGACGTATCCTCGGCTGAAAGCGGCCTGAATTGGGAATGGAGACGACGCCATGAACGTGACGCTCCGCGAGACGCGCATCGAGAAGCCGGCTCAGCAGCATTTGGGGTTTGTGGATTGCGATGTGCATCCGTTCTTTCGCACGCCGGCGGATTTCGATCCGTTCCTGTCGGCGCGGTGGCGGGAGCATCGGGTGACGATCGGCAATCGGGCGCGCCAGCCGCTGGCGAAGGGGTCGCTGTATCCGCGGATGTCGCCGGGGAACGGGATGCGGATGGATGCCTGGCCGGCGGATGGCGGGCCGCCGGGCAGCGATCTGGCGATGATGCGCGAGCAGCTGCTGGACTTGTTCGACGTGCGCTATGGGCTGCTGGCGCCGCTGGTGGGCGGGGCGGCCGGGGACCGGAACGTGGATTTCGGCGCGGCGATGGCGGTGGCGGTGAACGAGTGGCAGTGCGCGGTGTTCTGCGATCCCGAGCCGCGGCTGAAGGCCTCGGTGCAGATCACGCTGGAGCACGAGGACGCGGCGATCGCGGAGATCGAGCGGCGGGCGGGCGATCCGCGGTTTGCGCAGGTGAATATTCCGCCGCGGGGGTTGGAGCCGCTGGGGCGGCGGCGGTATCGCAAGATCCTGGCGGCGTGCGCGGCGAACGGGTTTCCGATTTCGCTGCATCTGGGGGGGACGAGCGGACATGCCTCGACCGGGTCGGGGTGGCCGAGCTTCTATCACGAGGAGCACCCGTCCTACGTGCAGTCGATGCAGACGCTGGTGACGTCGCTGGTGTGCGAGGGGGCGTTCGATGAGGTGCCCGACCTGAAGGTGGTGATGGTGGAGGGCGGGTTCGCCTGGCTACCGGCGCTGGCGTGGCGGCTGGATCGGACGTGGAAGCGGCTGCGGGCGGAGGTGCCGCTGGCGAAGGCGCCGTCGGAGTATGTGCGCGAGCATTTCTGGGTGACGACGCAGCCGATGGAGGAGCCGGAGCGGGCGGAGGACATGCTGCGGACGATCGAATGGATCGGGCCGGAGCGGGTGATGTTCTCGACCGACTATCCGCACTGGGACCAGGATGACCCGCGCTATGCGTTCAAGGTGAAGCTGCCGGAGGATTGGGCGCGGCTGATCTATCGCGAGAATGCCTTGGCGCTGTATCGGCTGGACTGATGGCGAGCCGGCATGTGGTGGCCGCGGCGGATGAGATTCCGCCGGGGGGGCGCAAGATCGTCACGGTGCGTGGGCGGCAGATCGGGGTGTTCAATCTTGGCGGCGAGTTCTTCGCGCTGATCAATGTCTGCCCGCACCAGGGGGCGAAGCTGTGCGAGGGGGCGATCGTGAGCCAACTGGTGAGCAATGGGCCGGGGGAGTACGGGTTGGCGCGGCCGGGGGAGATCATCCGCTGCCCGTGGCATTGCTGGGAGTTCGATATCCGCACCGGGCAGAGCTGGTGCGAGCCGGATGATGTCAAGGCGCGCAGCTTCAACGTGACGGTGGAGGCCGGGGGAACGCTGGCCAAGGGGCCGTTCGTGGCGGAGACGCTGTCGGTTTCGGTTGAGCGGCAGTATGTCGTGGTGGAGATGTAGCAAGGAGGGGCTTCTTCTTCTGAAGAAAAAGAAGCAAGAAGACTTCTGATCGAAAGTTATTTGGTTCTTTTTTCAAAAAGGAACTGCTTTCTTCATGCGGCAAACTGCAACGCGGCCAGCCGGGCATAGAGCCCCCCCTGTGCCACCAGCTGGTCGTGCGTGCCGGTGGCGACGATCTTTCCCGCTTCGATGACCACGATGCGGTCGGCGCGGCGCACGGTGGCCAGGCGGTGGGCGACGACCAGGGTGGTGCGGCCGGTGGCCAGGACCGCGAGGGCATGCTGGACGGCGCGTTCGGCTTCGGCGTCCAGCGCGCTGGTGGCTTCGTCGAGCAGCAGGATCGGGGCGTCGCGCAGGATGGCGCGGGCGATGGCGATGCGCTGGCGCTGGCCGCCGGAGAGGCGGACGCCTTTTTCGCCGAGGAAGGTGTCCATCCCGTCGGGCAGGGCTTCGAGGAAGTCGGCGGCGGCGGCCTGGGCGGCGGCGCGGATTTCGGCGTTGGTGGCGTCCGGGCGGCCGTAGCGGATGTTTTCCCAGGCATTGGCGGAGAAGATCACCGGGTCCTGGGCGACCAGGCCGATGCGCCGGCGCAGGGCGGCGGGGTCGGCGTGGGCGATGTTGGTGCCGTCGATGCGGATGGCGCCGGATTGCGGGTCGTAGAAGCGCAGCAGGAGTTGCAGCACGGTGGATTTGCCGGCGCCGGAGGGGCCGACCAGGGCAACCATCTCGCCGGGGGCGACGGACAGCGAGAACGCCTCCAGGGCCGGGAGGTCGGGGCGGGCGGGGTAATGGAAGGTGACGCGGTCGAACACGATCTCGCCGCGCGGCGGTTCCGGCAGGGGGAGAGGGTTGGCCGGTGGGGCGATGGTGGGCGTTGCGCGCAGCAGTTCGCCGATGCGTTCGGCGGCGGCGGCCGAGCGTTGGACCTCGCCCCAGATCTCGCTCATCGTGGCGCCGGAGCTGGCGAGCAGGATGGCGTAGAACACGAAGGCGGAGAGCTCGCCGCCGGTGAGGCGGCCGGCCAGCACGTCGTGGCCGCCGACCCAGAGGCTGAAGGTGATGGCGCCGAAGCCGAGCAGGATCACCAGCAGGATCAGGATGCCGCGGGTGCGGATGCGGGCCTGGGCGGCGGCGACGGATTGCTCCACCCGTTCGCCGAAGCGGGCGCGGTCGATGGGTTCGTGGGTGAAGGCCTGGACGGTGCGCAGGAAGCCCACCGCCTCCTCGGCATAGGCGGCGAGGTCGGCGATGCGTTCCTGGGCGATGCGCGACAGGCGGCGTTCGCGGCGGCCGAACAGGATGGCCGGGACGACGACGACGGGGACCACGAGGACCACGACGGCGGCCAGTTTCGCGCTGGTCACCAGCAGCATGGCCAGGGAGCCGACCAGCATCAGGGCGTTGCGCAGCCATTGCGAGATGGCCGAGCCGATCAGGGCCTGGAGCACCGCGACATCGGCGGTCATGCGCGAGAGGATGTCGCCGGTGCGGGCGGTTTCGAAGAAATCCGGCGCGAGCGTGATGACGCGGGAGAACACGTCGCGGCGGATATCGGCGGCGACGCGCTCGCCGAGCCAGGTGACGAGGTAGAAGCGGCAGAAGGTGGCGCCGGCCAGCACCGTGACGACGCCCAGCATCAGCAGGGCGGCGCGGTCGAGCTCGTCCTGGCTGGCCATGCCGAAGCCGTGGTCGATCAGCTGGCGCAGGCCCTGGCCGAGGCCCAGCACCATGCCGGCGGCCACCAGCAGGGCGAGCCAGGCGCCCGCCACGCGGATGGCATAGGGGCGCAGGTAGCCCAGCAGCATTGCCAGCGGGCGAAGATCGCGGCGCCTTTGGTCGTGACTCGGTTCCGGCATTGCCGCTCCTGTATCGTGCGGGACGTCGCAGGCTGGGCGCGCGGCGGCCGATTGGCCAGCGCTGCGCCCGCCGGCATGGAAAGCGCCGCGCCACCGCGGCAACAATGAGCGCCCGCGACAGTAAAGAACAGTCACGCCTTCAGCGTCGATTAACCCTGCAGGGGCATTGTGCATGCCAGAAGAGCGACCTCCCCCGGCAGGAGCATCAGGCCCCGGCGTGCTGGGTCGCCGAACGTCAGGAGGCTTTGATGAATCGCCACGCCGGTATCCGTCGCGCCACGTTCCTCGCATCGCTGGCTGCCCTTGCAACACTTGCGATCATGCCCGTGCCGGCCGCGGCGAGCGAGCACGTGGCCGCGATCGAGAAGATCGCGCCGCGGCTGCGCGCCCTACTGTCCACGCCCGCCATCCTGGCCGCGGTGCGGGAGCAGAACATCCGCCATGCCAGCCTGACCCAGGCCGACATCGACCGGCTGGACAAGCAGTGGCGCGCCGAGGTCTCCGCCACGAAGCGGCCGCTGATCGACCCGGTGCTGGCCCACCCGGTCTCGGCGGCGCTGAAGGCGGTGCAGGCCGACAGCAAGGGGCTGATCACCGAGATATTCGTGATGGACAACAAGGGCTTGAACGTCGCGCAGTCGGAGGTGACCTCCGACTACTGGCAGGGCGACGAGGCCAAGTTCCAGAAGACCTTCGACAAGGGGCCCAACGCCATCTTCGTCGACAAGGTTGAGCTGGACGAGTCCACCCAGGAATTCCAGGCGCAGCTCAGCTTCACCCTGGTCGATCCGGCCACCCAGGCGTCCATCGGCGCCGTGACGGTGGGCATCAGCATCGAGCGCCTGGCGGAATAGCAGGCATCAGCACAGCAGGCCGTTCAGCATGATCCGTTCCTTCGCGCGCGTACCGATCGCCATCAAGACCTCGGTGGCGGTTGCCCTGGCCATTGCCGTGGGTTTCATGCTGGTGGCCTACGTTGCCGCCGCCAGCCAACGCGCGACCCTGCTTCGTCAGGCCGACCAGTCGATGAGCGACACCACCATGCTGCTGGGCAGCGTTGTCGCCGGCGGCGTGCGGTTCGGCCGCACCGATGCGATCGAGCGCGCCTACGCCGATTTCGTCGCCGACCCCGAGGTTGCGCTGTCGCGGATCGAAACCTGGCGCCAGGACGGCACGCGCATCACCCACTGGCAATCGGCCAGGCACGCCGACCATGCGATCGCCACGCCGCCCGAGCTTCTCGCCGGCCCGCCCGGAGTGGTCCGGCGCGACCTCGGCACCCACCTGCTGGTGGCGGTACCGGCGGGCATCAGCAATGCCAACGAACGGCAGGGCACCCTGGTGGCGGTATGGAGCCGCGCGCCCATCGAGGCCGCGGTGGCCGCCGCGCGCATGACGCTGGTGCAGATCAGTGCCGCCGGCACCGTGCTGGTCGCCATGCTGACCGCCCTGATCCTGCAGCTGCTGGCCGGGCGACCGCTGCGCCGCCTTGCCGCCTGCATGGGGCGGCTGGCCGATGGCGAGCTTGACGCCGAGATCCCCGAGTCCGGCCGGCGTGACGATATCGGCGCCATGGCCGCCGCACTGGTCTCGTTCCGGGCGGCCGGGCGGGAGAAGCGGCGGATGGAGGACGAGGTGGTCGCCGAGCGGGCCGAGAAGGATCGCCGCCAGGGCGAGGCCATGAATCTCACGCGCGACTTCGCCTCGTCCATCGGCGGCGTGCTGGGCAGCCTGACCCAATCGTCCACCGGCATGCGCGGTGCGGCCGAAATGATGACCGAGAAGGCGCTGCGCACCCAGGCGAGTACCGTCGAGGTCGAGTCCGGGGCCGACGAAAGCGCGCGCAGCCTGGCCGAGGCGGTCGAGGCTGCCGCACAGCTTCAGACCCGCATCGAGGACCTGACCCGCCAGGTGGCGCGCGCGACGGATGCCGTGGCCGATGCCGTCGCCGAGGCGAAGCAGGCCGACGCGACGGTGGCCGAACTTCAGCTGGCCGCGGGCGAGATCAGCAAGGTTGTCGATGTGATCGGCCAGATCGCCGGCCAGACCAACCTGCTGGCGCTGAACGCCACGATCGAGGCGGCACGCGCCGGCGAGGCCGGGCGCGGTTTTGCCGTGGTGGCCAACGAGGTCAAGACGCTCGCCGGGCAGACGGCCCAGGCCACCAGCGATGTGGTGGTCCGGATCAAGGCGGTCCAGCAATCCACCGTCGACGCGACCGGGCGCATTGCGCGGATCGGCCAGACCATCAACAACGTGAACCTCATCGCCGCCGCCATCGCCGAGGCCATCATCGTGCAGGGCGAGGCGACGCGCAGCATCGTGCAGAATGTCCACCAGGTGGCTGCCGCGACGGGCAATGTCAGCCGCCGGATGGTGGCGATGCGCACCGATACCGAGGAGAGCCGGCAGGCCGCCTCAAGCATGCTGGATGCGTCGTCGGGCCTTGCCAGCCAGACCGACATGCTGCGTGGCGAAGTGGAAGCGTTCGTGCAAAGCATCGGTGCCGGCGAATCGCGCCGGCGGTTCGAACGGATCAGCTGCCGCGTCCCCGCCCGGATACCGGTCAACGGCGATCAGGTCGCGGTGACCATCCTGGACATCGGCGCGGGCGGTGCCCAGTTGGATACCCCCATCGACTTGCCACTGGGATCCCGGCTTGATCTTTCCATCGACGGCGCCGGCGGGCCGCTGGCGACCCGGATCGCGCGCCATGGCAAGGCTGGCGTCGTTCTGCTGTTCCCGCAGGACGACGCCAGCCAGGGCGCCATCACCCGCGTCATCGCCTCGCTCAAGGCAGCGCCAGCCGGCCCCATGGCCCGCCCCATGGCCCGCCCCGTGGCGGCCTAGCGGGCGGGCGGGCCGCACCGCAGGCCCGTCGTCGCAATCGCAGCGTCACCGCGGCAGCAGGCTGCGCCCCATCAGCGCCTCGTCCACCGCGCGCGCCGCCTGCCGGCCTTCGCGGATGGCCCAGACCACCAGCGACTGGCCGCGGCGCATGTCGCCGGCGGCGAACAGCTTGGGTTGGCTGGTGCGATAGTCGCGGTCGGTGGCGGCGACGTTGCCGCGCGGGTCCAGGGCGGCGCCGGATTGTTCGACCAGGCCGGGCACGCGCGGGCCGGTGAACCCCATGGCCAGCAGCACGAGATCGGCGGGCAGGCGCAGGGTGCTGCCGGGGATTTCGTTCATCGCCATGCGGCCGCCGGCGCCGCGGGTCCATTCGACGCGGACGCATTCCAGGGTTTCGACCCGGCCGTGGACGCCGACGGCTTTCTTGGTCAGCACGGCGAAGTCGCGCGCCGCACCTTCCTCGTGGGCGTGGCTGGTGCGCAGCTTCAGCGGCCAGTCGGGCCAGGTCAGCGCCTTGTCTTCCATCTCCGGCGGGCGCGGCATGATTTCCAGCTGGGTGACCGACAGCGCGCCCTGGCGGATCGAGGTGCCGATGCAGTCGCTGCCGGTGTCGCCGCCGCCGATCACCACGACGTGCTTGCCGCGGGCGGTCAGCGTGCCGCCGGGCGCGGCGACCGCTTCGCTGTCGCCGGCATTGCGCTTGTTCTGCTGCGTGAGGAAATCCATGGCGAAATGCATGCCGTCGAGCTGGCGGCCGGGGATTTCGAGGTCGCGCGGCTGTTCGGCGCCGCCGGCCAGGATGACGGCGTCGTAGTGCTCCTGCAACGACGCCAGGGTGACATCGCCGCCGACCTCGACGCTGGTGCGGAACTCCACGCCTTCGGTGGTCATCTGGTCGATGCGGCGGTCGATCAGGTGCTTGGCCATCTTGAAGTCGGGGATGCCGTAGCGCAGCAGGCCGCCGATGCGGTCGGATTTCTCGAACACGGTGACGGCGTGGCCGGCGCGGGCGAGTTGCTGGGCGGCGGCGAGGCCGGCGGGGCCGGAGCCGACGATGGCCACGCGCTTGCCGGTGCGCTTGGTGGGCGGCAGCGGCAGGATCCAGCCTTCCTCCCACCCCTTGTCCACGATGGCGCATTCCACCGTCTTGATGGTCACCGGGTTGTTGTCGATGTTCAGCGTGCAGGCGGCCTCGCAGGGGGCGGGGCAGATGCGGCCGGTGAACTCGGGGAAGTTGTTGGTGGAGTGCAGGGTGCGCAGGGCGGACTGCCACTGGCCCGACTGGACCAGGTTGTTCCAGTCGGGGATCAGGTTGTTGACCGGGCAGCCGTTGTGGCAGAACGGGATGCCGCAATCCATGCAGCGCGTGGCCTGGGCGGCAACGCCGTCATCGCCCAGGGGCACGATGAATTCGGCGTAGTTGCCGATGCGCTCGGCAACCTTGCGGTAGCCGCGGTCGCGGCGCTCGATCTCCAGGAAGCCGGTGGGATTGGTCATTCTCGGCGTCCTGCTACTGCGCGGCGACGGAAAGGGCGTTCTGCTCGGCCCGCAGGTCGAGCATGGCGCGGCGGTAGTCGCTCGGCATGACCTTGACGAACTGGCCCAGCGCCGTGTCCCAGTCGGCGAGCAGGGCGCGGGCCTTGGCCGAGCCGGTGAGGCGGGCATGGCGTTCGACCAGGATGCGCAGGCGCAGCGCGTCGAAGCGCAGCGGGTCGCCCATGCCGTTGTTGGCGACATCGGGCGGCTCGGCCACCGGCGCTTCGGGGTCGTCGGCGGCGCCGTCGCGGTCGAGCGGTTCCAACTCGACCTGGGCGGTGTTGCAGAGCTGGGCGAAGCGGCCGGCGGCGTCGTGGACATAGGCGATGCCGCCCGACATGCCGGCGGCGAAGTTGCGGCCGGTCTCGCCGAGCACGACGACAACGCCGCCGGTCATGTATTCGCAGCCATGGTCGCCGGTGCCCTCGACGACGGCCACGGCACCGGAGTTGCGCACGGCGAAGCGTTCGCCGGCGACACCCTCGAAATGCGCCTCGCCGGCGATGGCGCCATACAGCACCGTGTTGCCGACGATGATGTTCTGGGCGGGGTCGCGGGTGATGCCGTTGCGCTGGCGCACGATGACACGGCCGCCGGACAGGCCCTTGGCGACATAGTCGTTGGCGTCGCCTTGCAGGTCGAGCGTGATGCCGTGGGCGAGGAAGGCGCCGAGGCTCTGGCCGGCGGTGCCGCGCAGGGCGATCTCGATGGTTCCCGCCGGCAGGCCGGCATGGCCGAAGCGCTGCGCCACTTCGCCGGACAGCATGGTGCCGACGGTGCGGTGGACGTTGCGGATGTCGCGGCTGACGCGCACGCGCTCGCCGCGTTCCAGTGCCGGGCGGGCGGCGGCGATCAGCTCGACATCCATGGCGCGTTCGAGGTCATGGGCCTGGCGTTCGCTGTTCCAGATCGCCACGTCGGCGCGGGCCGGCACCTGGTGCAGGATGCGGGAGAGGTCGACGCCGGCGGCCTTCCAGTGATCCAGCGCGCGGCGCATGTCCAGCCGGTCGACGCGGCCGATCATCTCGTTGACGGTGCGGAAGCCGAGCCTGGCCATGATCTCGCGGACTTCCTCGGCGATGAAGAAGAAGTAGTTGATCACGTGTTCCGGCGTGCCGGTGAAGCGGGCGCGCAGCACGGGGTCCTGCGTGGCGATGCCGACCGGGCAGGTGTTGAGGTGGCATTTGCGCATCATGATGCAGCCGGCGGCGATCAGCGGCGCGGTGGCGAAGCCGAATTCGTCCGCACCCAGCAAGGCGCCGATCACCACGTCGCGCCCGGTGCGCAGGCCGCCATCGACCTGCACCGCGATGCGGCCGCGCAGGCCGTTCAGCACCAGGGTCTGCTGGGTTTCGGCCAGGCCGATCTCCCACGGCGAGCCGGCATGGGTCAGCGAGGTCAGCGGCGAGGCGCCGGTGCCGCCCTCGTAGCCCGAGATGGTGACGTGGTCGGCCCGCGCCTTGGAGACGCCGGCGGCCACGGTGCCGACGCCGATCTCGGAGACCAGCTTGACCGAGATGCGCGCGCGCGGATTGGCGTTCTTGAGGTCGTGGATGAGCTGGGCGAGGTCCTCGATGGAATAGATGTCGTGGTGCGGCGGCGGCGAGATCAGGCCGACGCCGGGCGTGGCGTGGCGCACGCGGGCGATGTTCTTGTCCACCTTGTGGCCGGGGAGCTGGCCGCCCTCGCCGGGCTTGGCGCCTTGGGCCATCTTGATCTGGATGTCGTCGCCGTTGACCAGGTACTCCATGGTGACGCCGAAGCGGCCGGAGGCGACCTGCTTGATGGCCGAACGCATGGAATCGCCGTTCTCCATGCGCACGTAGCGGTCGGCTTCCTCGCCGCCCTCGCCGGTGTTGGACTTGCCGCCGATGCGGTTCATCGCGATGGCCAGGGTGGTGTGGGCCTCGCGGCTGATCGAGCCGAAGCTCATGGCCCCGGTGGCGAAGCGCTTGACGATCTCGCTGGCCGGCTCGACCTCCTCGATCGGCACCGGCTCGGCCTGGCGGAAATCCATCAGGCCGCGGATGGTCAGCAGGCGGCCGGAGGGATCGCGCGCACCCTGATCGTTGATGCGCGCGGCGAAGCGGCGATAGGCGTCCTGCGAATTGCCGCGCACGGCATGCTGAAGGTCGGCCACCGTATCGGGCGCCCAGGCGTGGTCTTCGCCGCGCAGGCGGAAGGCATAGTCGCCGCCGGGGTCGAGCATGTCGCGGTAGACCAGGTCGTCGCCATAGGCCTGCCGGTGGCGCCGCACCGTTTCGGCGGCGATCTCGGCCATGCCGGCGCCCTCGATGGTGGTGGCGGTGCCGGTGAAGCATTTCTCGATGAAGGTGCTGGACAGGCCGACGGCGTCGAAGATCTGCGCGCCGCAATAGGACTGGTAGGTGGAGATGCCCATCTTGGACATCACCTTCAGGATGCCCTTGCCGATCGCCTTGATGTAGTTCTTGCGCACGTCATAGGCGGACAGCTTCATCGCCTCGGAGATGCGCAGCGCCTCCAGCGTGTCGAAGGCGAGGTAGGGGTTCACCGCCTCGGCGCCGTAGCCGGCCAGGGCGCAGAAATGGTGCACCTCGCGCGCTTCGCCGGTTTCCACCACCAGGCCCGTGCCGGTGCGCAGGCCCTGGCGGATCAGGTGGTGATGGATCGCGGCCGTGGTCAGCAGGGCGGGCACGGCGATGCGCTCGGCGGAGGTCGCGCGGTCGGACAGGATCAGGATGTTCTGCCCGGCCAGCACCGCGTCGGTGGCTTCGCGGCAGAGGCGCTCGACGGCCTTTTCCATCCCGGCCGCACCTTCGCCGGCCGGCCAGGTGGCGTCGATGGTGGCGGCACGGAAGGCGCCGCCGATCTGGCTGGAGATGGCGCGGATCTTGGCCAGTTCGGCATTGGTCAGGACCGGTTGGCTGACTTCGAGGCGGAAATGCGTGCCGGCGTGGTGGCCGAGCAGGTTGGGGCGCGGTCCGATCATCGAGACCAGCGACATCACCAGCGCCTCGCGCGTGGAATCGATCGGCGGGTTGGTGACCTGGGCGAAGTTCTGCTTGAAGTAGTTGTAGAGCAGCTTCGGCTTCTTCGAGAATACCGCGATCGGCGTGTCGGTGCCCATCGAGCCGATCGGGTCGTCGCCCTCGCGCGCCATCGGGGCCAGGAAGAACTGCATGTCCTCCTGGGTGTAGCCGAAGGCCTGCAGGCGGTTCAGGGCGCTGGCATTGTCGCGCACGGTGCCGTTCGGCTCCTCGATATCGGGCAGGTCCTCCAGCTTCACCTGGGTGGCCTTCAGCCATTCCTCGTACGGGTGTTCGCTGGCCAGCGTCGCCTTGATCTCGGCATCGTCGATGATGCGGCCCTGTTCCAGGTCGATCAGCAGCATCTTGCCGGGTTGCAGGCGCCACTTGCGCACGATGCGTTCCTCGGGCACCGGCAGCACGCCGGTCTCGCTGGCCATGATCACCAGGTCGTCGTCGGTGATCAGGTAGCGCGCCGGGCGCAGGCCGTTGCGGTCCAGCGTGGCGCCGATCTGGCGGCCGTCGGTGAAGGCGATGGCGGCCGGGCCGTCCCACGGCTCCATCAGGGCGGCGTAGTATTCGTAGAAGGCGCGGCGCTCGGGGTCCATCAGCGGGTTGCCGGCCCAGGCCTCGGGGATCAGCATCATCATCGCGTGGGCCAGCGAGTAGCCGCCGGCGATCAGGATTTCCAGCGCGTTGTCCAGGCACGCCGTGTCGGACTGGCCGTGCGGGATCAGCGGCCACATCTTGTCCAGGTCCGCGCCCAGCAGCGGCGAGGACATGGAATGGCGGCGGGCGAACATCCAGTTGACGTTGCCGCGCATCGTGTTGATCTCGCCGTTGTGGGCGATGAAGCGGAACGGATGCGCCAGCCGCCAGGACGGGAAGGTGTTGGTGGAAAACCGCTGGTGCACCAGCGCCAGGGCGCTCGCGGTCATCGGGTTGCGCAGGTCGGCGTAGAAGCTCTGCACCTGCGGGGCCAGCAGCAGGCCCTTGTACACCACGGTGCGGGTGCTGAAGGACGGCATGTACAGCTCGCCCAGGCCCGGCATCTGGTGGCGCGCGCCGAGGTCGCGGACGTTGTTCAGCACCTGCTTGCGGATCACCAGGACCTTGCGCTCGAAGGCATCCTGGTCGCGGATCGCCGGGTTGCAGGCGATGATCGCCTGGCGGATCACCGGCATCGTCTCGATCACCCGCTCGCCCAGGCCGGAGGTGTCGGTGGGCACGTCGCGCCAGCCGAGCACGGACTGCCCCTCGGACTTGGCGATCCGGGCGATCAGTGCCACGGCGGTTTCGCGCGCGGCCTTGTCGCGCGGCAGGAAGCACATGGCCACCGCATAGCGCCCTGGCGGCGGCAGCACGATGTCCGCCCCCTTGGCCCAGTGGCGCAGCAGGGCGTCGGGGATCTGGATCAGGCAGCCGGCGCCGTCGCCCACCAGCGGATCGGCACCGACGGCGCCGCGATGGTCGAGGTTGACCAGGATCTGCAGGCCGCGGCGGATGATGTCGTGCGACTTGGCGCCCTTGATGTTGGCGACGAAGCCGACGCCGCAGGCATCGTGCTCGTTGGCCGGATCGTACAATCCTTGCCGGGCCGGCAGGTCGCCTGTCGCGAGTAAGTCCATCGCAGATGCTCCCTACCCGCCGCGCGGTGCGGCGGGATACCACTCCATCGCCAGCAATGCTCCCCCGGCACGACACGGATTGTCGTCGGCACGGGTGCTTGTTCTGGCTTGCTGCACCGCACACTAGGGCCATGGCTGCCCTGTTGCAATTTCGCCCGTGACGGCGCCTGCTCTGCGTTTGCGTCGTGCGCCGATGGGGGCGGGGGAGATGGGTATGGACCGCGAAGAACTCACCACCTGGGCGCTGACCAATGGCTGGCAGATGATCGCCGGCTGCCCCAGCCTGACCAAGCCATCCGCGCCGAAGGAGGCGATCGTGCGCCTGGTGATGAAGGCCACCGTGGTGCACCTGGAAGTGAAGAAGCCGGCGGGGAAGTGGGAGAAGATGACCGGGCAGCCCTATGGCAAGCTGGTCGCCGAGGAGGAGAGCGGCATGCCGCTGGGGTTGGGGCTGGAGACGATCATCGGCTTCGCGGCGCTGATGCGTGATAATCGGGATCGGCAGGTGTTTGCGAAGATGAAGGCAGGGATTTAAGGAAGGCCTTCTTTTTCTGAAGAAAAAGAAGCAAAAAGACTTCACTCCATTTCAAATGGTGACGGCATTGGTGCCAGAGTATGGAAATTATTGAAGTTTTTTGGTTCTTTTTTTCAAAAAAGAACTGCTTCCTACCCTACCACCCCCGCCCCGCCTCGGCCAGAAAGGCGCGGGCATAGGCGGCCTGGGAGCGTGCCACCTCCACCCACCAGTCCGCCGCCCCGCGCCGCCACAGCGTGATGCCGATGCGGCCCAGCACGGTGCGGGTGGCCATGCCGGGCGGAAAGGCGTCGGGGTGCAGATCCAGCGGGCAGCCAGCCGACAGCGCCAGCGCGGCCCCGGCGCCGTGCAGCAGCAGGGCCTCGGTGCCGTCGGACACATCGACCAGGCTGTGCACAAGGCCCTCCAGCGCCGCGGCGAGCTTGGTCGCGTCGGCGTCGGACGGGGCCAGCAGCAGCCACTCGTCGGGGCCGAGCCACAAGGCTGCACGTTCGCCGGCCTGGTTGGCGCGGCAGGGCTCCAGCGGCGGCACCACGCCGAAGGCGGCACCGGCGCGGGCGGCGACCTCGGGCGCGCCGCGCAGCATGAGGCGGGTGGCGGGCGGGGCCTCGGCAATCTCAAACATGCAGGCGCCCGCCTTGGGGATCGAGGAAGACCGGCGCGGCCACCGCGACGCCGATGCTGCCGCGCGCGAGGGGTACGAACAGGCGCTCGCCGGTGCGTTCGCGCCCGCCGGCCAGCAGGGCGAGCGCGATCGAGCGCCCGAGCGCCGGGCTGAAGTAGGACGAGGTGACATGCCCCAGCGCCTTCGTGCCCGGTGGCGGCGCGGATTGGGCGACGATCTGCGCGCCTTCCTCCAGCACCAGCGCCGGGTCGTCGCTCAACAGCCCGACCAGTTGGCGGCGATCGGCGGCCAGCATGTCGGGCCGGGCCAGCGAGCGGCGGCCGATGAAATCGCCCTTGCCGCGACCGATCGCCATGCCGAGGTCGCCGGGGGTGACCGTGCCGTCGGTTTCCTGGCCGACGATGATGTAGCCCTTCTCGGCGCGCAGCACGTGCATCGCCTCGGTACCATAGACGGTGCCGCCGGCGGCGGCGATGCGCGGGCGCAGCGCATCCCACAGCGCCGGGGCATGGCGGGCGGGCGCGTTGACCTCGAAGCCCTGCTCGCCGGAGAAGCTGACCCGCATCATCCGGGCGGGAATGCCGGCCACCTTCAGGTCGCGCACCGCCATGTGGGGCAGGGCGGCCGCCGAGATGTCGCCGGCCACCAGCGGGGCCAGCACGTCGCGCGCGCGCGGACCCTGCACCGCCAGCACCGCCCAGTGCTCGGTGGTGGAGGTCAGCCAGACGCGCAGCTCCGGCCATTCGGTCTGGCGGTAATCCTCCATATGGGCCAGCACATGCGCCGCCCCGCTGGTGGTGGTGGTGACGTGGAAGCGGTCGGGCGCCAGGCGGGCCATCACGCCGTCATCCATCACGAACCCCGCCTCGGACAGCATCACGCCGTAGCGGCAGCGGCCGGGCTTCAGCGTGGCGATGGCGTTGAGGTAGAGGCGGTCCAGGAAGATGGCGGCGTCCGGGCCGACCACTTCGATCTTGCCCAGGGTCGAGGCGTCGAACAGGCCGGCGGCCGCACGGGTGGTGGCGACCTCACGGCGCACGGCGGCGTGCATGTCCTCGCCGGCCTGCGGGAAATACCGGGCACGTTTCCATTGCCCCACATCCTCGAACACCGCGCCCTCGGCCACCGCCTGGGCGTGCAGCGGCGTGGTGCGCACGGGGTCGAACATCTCGCCGCGCGCCGGGCCGGCCAGGGTGCCGAAGCTGACCGGGGTGTAGGGCGGGCGGAAGGTGGTGGTGCCCAGCTCGGGGATCGGCGTGCCGCGGGCGGCGGCGGCCAGCGCCAGCAGGTTCATGTTGCCGGTCTTGCCCTGGTCGGTGCCCAGCCCGCCGGCGGTGTAGCGCTTGACATGCTCGATGGCGTGGAAGCCCTCGGCCACGGCCTGGCGCACGTCGTCGGCGCGCACGTCGTTCTGGAAATCGACGAAGGCGTCGCCGGCCACCGCGGCATCGACATGGGCGGGGCCGGGCAGCGCCGGCACCTCGCCCTCGACCACCGGCACGGCGCCGCCGCCGGATGCCGCACCCTGGGCCAGCGCCATCGCCAGGTCGGTGGCACCGTTGCAGGCGCCAATGCTTTCCACGCCCGGAGCCGGCTCGCCGGGCAGGAACACGCCGCGCTCCCCCTCCCAGCGCAGCGCGCCGCGCGCCTGGGCGTGCAGGTGCACCGCGGGGGTCCAGCCGTTGCACATCAGCAGCGCGTCGCAGTCGAACCAGCGGCGGCGGCCGTCGTCGCCGCGGCCCAGCAGCACGGAGTCCAGCCGCTTGCCGCGCAAATGGGTGCCCAGAACGCGCCCGCCGGCCAGCACCGCGATCCCCGCCGCGCGGGCCGCCTGGGGCAGCGGACCGTCGGCGGCGGCGCGCAGATCGACCACCAGCTTCACCGCCACCCCGGCCGTGGCCAGGTCCAGCGCGGCGCGATAGGCGGTGTCGCAGGCGGTGGCGATCACCACCCGGCTGCCGACCTTCACCCCCCAGCGCAGCAGGTACTCCCGTGCCGCCCCGGCCAGCATCACGCCCGGCCGGTCGTTGCCGGGGAACACCAGCGGCCGTTCGATGGCCCCCGTCGCCAGCACGATGCGGCGCGCCCGCACCCGCCACAGGCGCTCGCGCGGCTGGTCCGGGCTTGGCGCGGCCAGGTGGTCGGTGACCCGTTCGGCCAGGCCGACCATGTTGTGCGGGTAGCAGCCGAAGGCGGTGGTGCGCGGCATCACCCGCACATGGGGCATCGCCGCCAATTCGGCCAGGCTCTGCGCCAGCCACTCGCGCGCCGGGATGCCGTCGATCAATGCCGCGATCTCGCTCAGCAGGGCGCCGCCGGGTTCGGCCTGTTCGTCGCACAGGATCGTGCGCGCGCCGCCGCGCCCGGCGGCCAGCGCGGCCGCGATGCCGGCCGGGCCGGCGCCGGCCACCAGCACGTCGCAATGCGCGTAATACCGGGCGTAACGGTCGGGATCCGCCACCCTGGGCGCGCGGCCCAGCCCGGCGGCGCGACGCACCAGCGGCTCGAACACGCGATGCCACAGGCCGAGCCCGCGCGGCCCCATCATGGTCTTGTAGTAGAACCCCGCCGGCAGCAGCGGGGCCGCCAGCGCCACCAGGGCGCCGAGATCGGTGTTCAGCGAGGGCCAGCGGTTCTGGCTGTGTGCCTCCAGCCCCTCGAACAGCTCCACCTGGGTGGCGCGCAGGTTCGGGGTGGTGCGCCCGCCACCGCGCACCACGGCGACCAGCGCATTCGGCTCCTCGGCGCCGGCCGCGACGATGCCGCGTGGCCGGTGGTATTTCATCGACCTGCCGACCAAATGCACACCATTGGCCAGCAGGGCGGAGGCCAGCGTGTCCCCGCCGCAGCCGAGATAGTCGGCGCCGTCGAAGCTGAAGCGGATGTCGGTCCGCCGCTCCACCCGCCCGCCATCCGCGGTGCGCATGCTTTCGGGCAACAGCCGGCCCTGGAACATCCGGCCCACCAGCAGCCGCTGCATCATGCCCTCGTGGCGCGGCGAACCGATCATGGCCGCTTCTCGCCGGGGCGGTAGCTGGCCAGGATGCGGTCGCTGACCGTGTCGCGCAGCACGTTGATGAACCGCCCGCAGCCATGAACATGGCGCCAGCGTTCGGCGATCACGCCGCGAGGGTTGGCGCGGTGGTAGAGGAAATCAGCCCAGGCGGCGTCGTCCGCCGCTGCCGGGTCCGGCGGGCGGGTGAGATGGGCCTCGCCGGCGTGCCGGAACTCCGCTTCCGGGCGGTCCATGGCGCAGAAGGGGCAGGGGATCAGGAGCATGGGGAAGCCAAGGGAAGGCGTTCTTTTTTGAAAAAAAGAACCAAAAAACTTTCATCCGTAAGACGTGCGGTGCGACGATGAGAAGTGAATGAAAGTCTTTTTGCTTCTTTTTCTACAGAAAAAGAAGTGCTTCCTTTCTTGCTTGTCATCAATGTGCCACCGCCGCCGCCGCCGCCTCGTCGATCAGCCTGCCGGTGCGGAAGCGGTCCAGCGTGAACGGCGCCGCGATCGGGTGGGGTTCGCCCTTGGCGATGGTGTGGGCGAAGACGTGGCCGGAGCCGGGGGTGGCCTTGAACCCGCCGGTGCCCCAGCCGCAATTGACGAACAGGCCGGGCACCGGGGTGCGGCCGATGATCGGCGAGCGGTCCGGCGTCACGTCCACGATGCCGCCCCAGGACCGCATCATGCGCAGCCGGCGCAGGGTAGGGAACAGTTCGCACACCGCCTCCAGCGTGTCGCTGGCGATGTGCAGCCCGCCGGCCTGGGAATAGGAGGGGTAGGCGTCGGTCCCCGCGCCGATCACCAGTTCGCCCTTGTCGGATTGCGACATGTAGGCGTGGATGGTGTTGGACATCACCACGCAGGGCATCACCGACTTGACCGGCTCGCTGACCAGGGCCTGGAGCGGAAAGCTTTCCAGCGGCATGCGCACACCGGCCATTGCCATCAGCACCGAGCTGTGGCCGGCGGCGACCACGCCGATCTTCGGGGCTGCGATGAAGCCGCGCGCGGTCTCCACGCCGGCGATCGCGCCGTCCTGCTGGCGGCGCAGGCCGGTGACCGGACAATTCTGGATGATGTCCACGCCCAGCGCCGAGGCCGCGCGGGCATAGCCCCAGGCGACGGCGTCGTGGCGCGCGGTGCCGCCGCGGCGTTGCAGTGCGGCGCCGAGCACGGGGTAGCGGATGTCACGGCCGATGTTCAGGATCGGGCAGAATGCCTGGGCTTCGCGCGGCGAGAGGAGCTCGTTGTCGATGCCGGCCAGCCGGTTGGCATGCACGTGGCGGCGGATCACCTGCATGTCATGGACAGTGTGCGCCAGCATCATCACGCCGCGCGGCGAATACATCACGTTGTAGTTCAGCGCGTGCGACAAATCCTGCCACAGCTTCATGCTGTGCTCGTAGATCGCCTCCGACTCCTCCCACAGGTAGTTGGAGCGAATGACGGTGGTGTTGCGCGCGGTATTGCCGCCGCCCAGCCAGCCCTTCTCCACCACGGCGATGTTGCGCAGGCCGCATTCGGCGGCGAGGTAGTAGGCCGTCGCCAGCCCGTGGCCGCCGGCACCCACGATCACCACGTCATAGGCCGGCTTCGGGCTGGCATCGCGCCACTGCGCCGGCCAGCCGCGATGGCCGCGCAGGGATTCGCGCAGCAGGGACAGCAGGGAGAAGCGCATTCAGCCAGCCCGGTGCTGCATCACAGCGAGAACTTCGCGACCGCCGCCTCAAGCTCGCGCTGTGCCTGTTGCACCGCGGCGCGGGCCTGTTCCTGGCTGCGGCGCAGCGCCTCGATGCGGGTTTCCTGGGCTTCCAGCTGGCGCAGCAGGCGGGTGTGCAGCGCGTCGCCGCTGGGCACCGCGCCGAGATTGCTGCGGGTGCGCGCCTGGTCGCGCTCCACCTCCTCGCCCTGGGCCTGCAGCCGGGTGACCTCGGCGGACTTGGCGGACAGGGCGGCACGCAGGTCCACCAGGCGTTGCAGGGCGGCGCGGGCGGCGGGGTCCAGCCCCTGCATCCCCATCAGTCGCAGCACCGCCTGTTCGCCGGTCATCAGCGCCACGGACTGGCGCTGGATGCGGTCTTGCCGCACCACCAGCGTGCGGTTCTCGCCGGGCTTCAGCGTCACGGCGAAGCGCCAGGCGGTGGCGGTTTCCTCGGCCGGCGCCAGCGCGGGGTCGGGCACCAGCGTGGATTGCGCGCGCTTGGCGATCTCCACCAGCAGGTCGCGCGCCTCGCCGGCCGGTGCGGTCAGCGTTGCCTGGGTGGTCCAGCGCAGCCGCTCGTCGATGCGCAGCACGCCCTGGCTGGCGCTGACGGCGGCCAGGCTGGTGGCCTCCTCCTGGCGCCAGGCGATGTCGGTGCGCAAATCCTCGGCGAAGGACAGCAGCCGGCTTTCGCCGGAGGGCAGGCCGCCGAGCCGGGCGTCACCGGCGAACATGGCTGGCGAGGTGGGGTCGTACAGCGTCAGCACCCCGGCCGGCAGGCTGGTTGGCGTGTCGTTGGTCAGACGTATCGCGGCCAGCGGGTGGCGGCGGCCCTGCTGCACCAGGCCGATGCGCCTTGCGGTGGCGGCACGGTCCAGGATCGGCATGGTGGCGCTGTGGCCGGCCATCAGGGTCACCGGCGAGGGCAGTTCGAACACCGTCTCCTGCGCCCCCTCGGTGGCCGCCGCGGTTTCGGCCGGGGCGGCCATCACCGGCGCCGGCGCCTGCGCCCTTTCGGCCAGGGCCAGCCCGCCCATCGCCCGCGAGGCCGGGGCCATCGGCGGCGGTGGCGGCGCGGCCTTGGCGGCATCGGCGAAGGCACGGGTATCGACGCCGGGCAGGATGCGGCCCAGCACCTCCACCGGCACTTCCGGCCGCTGCACGAAATAGCTGCGGTACAGCGCCTGGCGGAAGGTGACGGGGTTGCCGTATTGCAGCGCTACCGCGACATCCTTCCAATCCGCCCCGGTGGTGTTCTCCAGCACCGCCCAGCCCTGCAGCCGCGCCTTGTCGCCGTCCTGGCCCGGCAGCACCAGGCGGTAGCTGACCTTCCACAGCGGCGCGCCGACCACGTAGCCCACCCGCACCGTGCGGCTGCCTGTCCCCGGTGCGCGCAGGGTGAACAGCCGCGTGGATTGCGCCGCGTCGCGCTTCAGCGCCGCCAGCGCGGCGGCGATGCGCGCGCGCAGCACGGGGTCGGCCACCTGCACCGCCTCGACATCCTCCAGCACGAACTGGCGCAGCCCCTCATCGGTCAGCAGGCTGACGCGCGTGCGCTCCACGGCGCCGTCGCGCAGCGCCAGTTCCGGCACCCGCTCGGCGCGCAGCAGCACGCCCTGCATCGGCCGCGGCCCGCGCACCTCCATCGCCACCCCGCGCAGCGCGTTCAGGTAGGCGAGCGGATCGCCCAATGCCTCCGGCCCGAACGGCACGTCGCCGAAGGCCGCCTGCGTGCCGTCCAGCCCCGGCAGGGTGGCGCCGCCAACCCCGCCGCGGCTGTCGAACACCACCAGCGACTTCAGCACGTCGTCCACCTGCGCCAGCGGCACGGCCAGGCGCAGCGTGGCATCGCCTGCCACCTCGGCGGCATACTCGACATAGGCCACGCCGCCGGAGGACAGCATCACCCGCCGCAGCGAAGGCTCGCCGCTTTGCGCCAAAGCCGGCGACGCCAGCATCACCGCCGCGATCAACCAAACTGCACGCATCGCACCCCCCTTCCCTCCGCTTGGGCACCGCAGCCAATGAATGAAAGTTTTTTGGTTCTTTTTTTCAAAAAAGAACAAGCGCTTCTTTTTGAAAAAAGAAGCAAAAACTTTCATTCGTGTTCTCAGCTGTATCGAAATGCCTTGTCGGTCAGGTCGATTTGCGGAATTTCGTCCTTTTCCGCCCAGTAGTCCTGGGTGTGCGCCCAGTCCTTCTTCTCGCCGCGCTTCGGCAGCAGATGCATCGAGCGCAGCAGGTAGTTCGGGTTGAAGTTCTCCTCGTCGATCCACGGCAGGATCTTCATGTCGCCGTCCTCGTCGCGCAGACCGATATCCACCTGCTGTGCGCCGATGGCCTTCATGTGGCCAAGCAGGCGGCAGACGAAATCGGCCACCAGGTCGGCGCGCAGGGTCCAGCTGGCGCGGAAATAGCCGAACACCCAGGCCAGGTTCGGCACCCCGGTGAACATCATGCCGCGATAGGTCACCGTCTCGGCCCAGTCCACCGGCGCGCCGTCCACGGTGAAGGCGATGTCGCCCATCACGCTCATGTGGAAGCCGGTGGCGGTGATGATGATGTCCGCCTCCAGCATCTCGCCGGATTTCAGCGCGATGCCGCCCTGGGTGAAGTGCTCGATCTCGTCGGTTACCACGCTGGCCTTGCCGCTGGAGATGCCCTGGAACAGGTCGGCATCGGGCACGAAGGCAATGCGCTGGCGCCACGGCCGGTAGCTCGGCGTGAAATGCTTCTCCACGTCGTAGTCCGCCGGCAGCGCCGCGCGCACCAGCCCCAGCAGCTCTTCGCGCACCTTTTCCGGCTCGCTGAACGAGCGGTTGGTGAACACCTGGCTCTCGTAGTTGATCTTGCGGCGCACGATCTCGTGGATCCAGCTCTCGTCCACCTGCAGCTTGCGCAGCTCGTCGGCCAGTTCGATGGCGTTGCGCCCGGTGCGGAAATAGGTCGGCGAGCGCTGCAGCATGGTGATGTGGCCGGCCTTGTCGGCCATCGCCGGGATCAGCGTGGCCGCGGTGGCGCCGGAGCCGATCACCACCACCTTCTTGCCGGTGTAGTCGAGGTCTTCCGGCCACTTCATCGGGTGGATGATCGGGCCCTTGAAGTTCTCCATCCCCGGCCATTGCGGCGTGTAGCCCTCGGAATGCCGGTAGTAGCCCTGGCACATGTAGAGGAAATTGCAGGTGAAGCGCCGCGCCTCGCCGGTGGCGGTGCGGGTCGCCTCCACCGTCCAGCGTTTCTCCGCGCTGGACCACGACGCCGCGGAGATCGTGTGGCCGTAGCGGATGTGGCGGTCCAGGTCGTTCTCGGCGATCACCTCGCCCATATAGGCGCGGATTTCCTCGGCGGTGGCGATCGGCTTGCCGGTCCACGGCTTGAAGCGGTAGCCGAAGGTGTAGAGGTCGCTGTCGCTGCGGATGCCGGGGTATTTGTGGGTCCACCAGGTGCCGCCGAAGGTCTCCTGCGCCTCCAGGATCACGAAGCTGGTGCCGGGCGACTGATGGATCAGGTGATAGGCCCCGCCGATGCCGGAGATGCCGGCGCCGACGATCAGCACGTCGAAATGCTCCACCCCCTGGGCGGCGGGGCGATGGGCGAGTGTGGCGGTATCGTTCATCGTGTCCGGTCCTCGCTGTCTGGCTGGCCCCGGTGCGGGATCCAAGTTCGAGCGTTACAATACGCCAAACGCAGGCGAGCCTACATTCCCCCGGGATAGGCCGGTCCCCCGCCACCCTCCGGCGTCACCCAGTCGATGTTCTGGGTGGGGTCCTTGATGTCGCAGGTTTTGCAGTGCACGCAGTTCTGCGCGTTGATCTGCAACCGCGGCGCGCCCTCCTCCTCGCCGACAATCTCGTAAACCCCGGCCGGGCAGTAGCGGGTTTCCGGGCTGCGGTACTTCTCCCAGTTCACCGCGATCGCCTTTGCCGGGTCACGCAGCCGCAGGTGGATCGGCTGGTCCTCCTCGTGGTTGGTGTTGCTGATGAACACCGAGGAGTTGCGGTCGAACGTCACCTTGCCGTCCGGCTTGGGATAGGCGATCGGCTGGCACATCGCCGCCGGCTTCAGGGTGGTGTGGTCCGCGTGCGGGTGGCGCAGGGTCCACGGCGCACGGCCGCGGAACACGTAGGCATCCAGCGCCGAGGCCACCAGCCCGCCATACAGCCCCCATTTGGCAAAGGCCGGGCGGATGTTGCGCACGCTCCTCAGCTCGTCATGCAGCCAGCTTTCGCGGAATTTCTCCTCGTACTGCACCGGCTCGGCCGGGTTGGCGTCGTCGGCCAGGCATTCCGCCACCGCCTCGGCGGCCAGCATGCCGGATTTCATGGCCGTATGCGTGCCTTTGATCTTCGGCACGTTGAGGAAGCCCGCCGTGTCGCCGATCAGGCAGCCGCCGGGAAAGGTCAGCTTCGGCAGCGACTGGATGCCGCCCTCGCTGATCGCCCGCGCGCCATAGGCGATGCGCCGCCCGCCCTCGAAATGCGGCCGCAGCGAGGGGTGGTTCTTCAGCCGCTGCGTCTCCTCGAACGGCGACAGGTACGGGTTGGAATAATCCAGCCCCACCACGTAGCCGTACGACACCAGGTTCTTGCCCCAGTGGTACAGGAACGAGCCGCCATACGTCGCGGAATCCATCGGCCAGCCGATGGTGTGGATCACCAGGCCGGGCTGGTGGTTCTCGGCCGGGATTTCCCACAGCTCCTTGATGCCGATCCCGAAGGTCTGCGGGTTGCGCCCCTCGTTCAGGTTGAAGCGCACCAACAGCTTCTTGGTCAGCGATCCCCGGCAGCCCTCGGCCAGGATCGTGTAGCGCGCGCGCAGCTCCATGCCCGGCGCGTAGTTCGGTCCGCGCGTGCCGTCCCGCGTGATGCCCATGTCGCCGGTGGCGATGCCGACGATGCGCCCCTCCTCCTCCAGCACCTCGGCGGCGGCGAAGCCGGGGTAGATCTCCACCCCCAGCGCCTCGGCCTGCTCGGCCAGCCAGCGGCAGACATTGCCCAGCGAGGAGATGTAGTTGCCCGCGTTGTGCATGGTCGGCGGCGTCGGCAGGCGGATGTCGGCGACCGCGGTCAGGTAGAGGAACTTGTCCATCTTGGCCGGCGTGTCCAGCGGCGCGCCGCGTTCCTGCCAGTCCGGGATCAGCTCGGCCAGCGCCCGCGGCTCGATGATCGCACCGGAGAGGATATGGGCGCCCACCTCGCTGCCCTTCTCCACCACGCAGACCGCGGTCTCGGGGGCGAGCTGCTTGAGCCGGATCGCGGCGGCCAGCCCGGCCGGACCGGCGCCGACGATCACGACGTCGAATTCCATCTGCTCGCGCGCGGGAGCGTCTGACATGCATCCTCCTTGGTCCGGCGGGGCAGCGCCTGCCCGCCACCGCATTCTCGTGCCACCCACATAGATGGGCCCGGCGCAGGTTACGGACAGACGCGCCAATGCGCAAAACCTCGCCGCCGCGCGCACACCCCGCTATGCTGGTGCGATGGACGCGCTTGAGGCCCTGCGCCTGCAAATCGAATGGGGCGCCGACGAGGCGCTGGCCGACCTGCCGCTGGACCGCCTGGCCGCTCCCGATGCGCGGCCGGCGCGCCAGCCGCCCGCCGCCCCGCCGGTCGTTCCCCCGCCCCCCGCTTCCCCTTCCTTGCCTGCCCCGCGCCCCGCCCGCCCGCCGGCCGGCCCCGCCCAGGTCCGCCGGGCACAGGAGATCGCTGCCGCCTGCGCCACGCTGGATGCGCTGCGCGCCGCCCTGGCCGCCTTCGACGGCTGCCCGCTCGCCGCCACCGCCACCAACCTGGTGTTCAACGACGGCAACCCGGAGTCCGACCTGATGCTGGTCGGCGAAGCCCCTGGCGCCGAGGAGGACCGCGCCGGCCGGCCCTTCATCGGCGCCGCCGGCCAGTTGCTGGACCGGATGCTGGCCAGCATCGGCATCGACCGCACGCGCTGCCTGGTCACCAACACGGTGTTCTGGCGCCCGCCCGGCAACCGCACCCCCACCGAAGCCGAGACCCAGGTCTGCCTGCCGTTCCTGCATCGCCAGATCGCCCTGGTGCGCCCGCGCCACCTGGTGCTGCTGGGTGGGCCGGCCGCCCGCGCGCTGACCGGCAACAGCGCGGGGATCACCCGCATCCGCGGCAAATGGACCCGGGTGCAGGTGCCGGGGCTGGAGACGGCCATCCCAACCCTGCCGATGCTGCACCCCGCCTACCTGCTGCGCAGCCCCGGCTCCAAGCGCGATGCCTGGGCCGATCTGCGCGCGCTGCGCCGCAGCATCGACGCCGGATAGGCAAAATCGCACCGCAGCCCCGCCCGGCAAGCGGCTGATTCACCTCGCGGCGTTTCAAAAGCCGGGCAGCGTCCCATTCGTGGGAGTCGACGCGGTCGGTGGCGCACGCTACGGGCAGGGTCATGCGAGGGGCCGGTCACACGATCTCCCGCCTTCCCGCCGCGCGGGCCCTGGTTTTCGGGGCGGTGGTGTTGGTCGCCATGGCGGCTCCGAAGGCGTTTGGACAAATCCACGAATCCACCGAGGAATCCGCCTTCGCGGTCCCGCGCGTGGCGCCGCGCGCCGGCGGCGGCAGCGCCGCGCTGCCGCAGCCGCTGGCCCCGAGCGAGGCCGCACGGCTGCGGCGGCTGTTCCAGCTCCAGGCCCGCGGCGACATCGCGGCCGCGGTGCGCCAGTCGCTGGCGCTGGACGGCGCCGATGCCGTGGTGGAAGGCGTGCTCGGCCACCTGCTGGCCGATCGCCACCTTGGCCCCCATACCCGCACCGCGGCGGCCGATCTGCAGGACTGGCTGGCGCGCTGGCCCGATCTGCCGGACGCCGCGGCGATCCATGCCCTGCTGAAGCGCCGCCTGCCCGCCGGCACCGCCGCCCCGGCCCTGGCGGCATCGGCGCTGGCGGCGCTGACCCCGGCCGCCGAGCCGGTGCCGGTGCCGGAGGAAAGCGAGCCGCCCGGCCGCACCCTGGCCCGCCTGCCGGAGATCGACCGCCAGGTGAGCGCCGCCGCCCGCAGCGGCACCTACGGCGCGGCCTCGCGCGTCATCCTGGCGGCAAAAGGGTTGCCCCCCGGCTATGCCGCCAAGCTGCGCGGCGAGGCCGGCCAGATCCTGTTCGCCCTGAACCGCGACCGCGAAGCCTACGAGGTGGCGGCGATCGGCGCCGAATCCTGCCTGCGGGCGCGCGACGACAGCTGCGTCACCGTGGTCGGCGCCGGCTACTGGGCCGGGCTGGCGGCATGGCGCAGCGGGCGCATCGCCCAGGCCGCCGCCATGTTCGAACTGGCCTGGAACGCCGACATCGCCAGTTCCACCCAGCGCGCCGGCGCGGCATTCTGGGCCGCGCGCGCGCATCAGCGCCTCGGCGATGCCGCGGCCGAGACGCGCTGGCTGCTGCGCGCCGCCGACGAGGCGCGCACCTTCCACGGCCTGATCGCCCGGCGCCTGCTGCGCATGGAGCCGGAAGACGACCGGCAACCGCGCGAAACCCTGGGCGAGGCCGATCTGGAGGCGGTGGCAGCCCATCCCGGCGGGCTGCGCGCCTTCGCCTTGCTGCAGATCGGCCAGCGCGACCGCGCCGAGGCCGAATTGCGCCTGCTATGGCCCGCCGCGCGCCACGCCCCCGGCCTGGGCCGCGCGCTGATGCTGGTGGCCGAGGCGGCCGGGATGGACGGGCTGGCCGCCCAGCTCGCCGACATCGCCGAGATGGCCGACGGCCGCACCCGCGAGCGCACCCGCTTCACCGTGCCGCGGCTGCGCCCGGCCGGCGGCTTCACCGTCGATCCCGCGCTGGTCTATGCCATCGCGCGCACCGAATCGAACTTCGACCCCACCGTGGTCTCCCCGGCCGGCGCGCGCGGGCTGATGCAGATCATGCCCGCCACCGCGCGCTTCCTGGCCGGCATGGACGACGACTCCCCCGGCCTGCCGCCGCTGCACGACCCCGCGGTGAACCTCAGCCTCGGCCAGCGCTACCTCGCCTTCCTGGCCGGGACCGAGGTGGTGGCGGGTGACAAGATCCGCCTGCTGGCCAGCTACAATTCCGGCCCCACCGCCATGGCGCGCTGGAGTGCCGCGGTGCACGACCACGGCGACCCGCTGCTGTTCATCGAGGCGATTCCGATCGACGAGACCCGTGCCTTCGTGCCGCGCGTGCTGGCCCATACCTGGCTCTACGCCGCCCGGCTGCGCCTGCCGGCACCGTCGCTGGACGAACTGGCCGCCGGCATCTGGCCGCGCTACCATGGCAACGCGCGCGTGGTGCAAACGCTGCACTGAGTGCCGGCCCAGCGCCAAGGAGCATCGCCATGGCCCGCCTGGATGACAGCCGCCCCTTCCTGCCGGTGACCATCGCCGTGCTGACCGTGTCCGACACCCGCACGCCGGACACCGACACCTCCGGCGCCACGCTCGCCGCCCGCATCGCCGCCGCCGGCCACCATGTCGCCGTGCGCGCGATCGAGAAGGACGATGCCGGGCTGATCGAGGCACTGCTGCGGCGCTGGATCGCCGACCCCGCCATCGACGTGGTGATCACCACCGGCGGCACCGGCATCACCGGGCGCGACGTGACGCCGGAAGCCTTCGACCGCGTTCTGGACAAGCGCATCGAGGGCTTCGGCGAGCTGTTCCGCATGCTGAGCTTCCAGAAGATCGGCACCTCCACCATCCAGTCCCGCGCCATCGGCGGCGTCGCCGGCGGCACCTACCTGTTCGCCCTGCCCGGCAGCACCGGCGCGGTGAAGGACGGCTGGGACGACATCCTCGTCCACCAGCTCGACAACCGCCACCGGCCGTGCAACCTCGTGGAGCTGATGCCGCGCCTGCAGGAACACCTGAAGGCGGCGGAGTAAAAGGCAAGCAAGGCGTTCTTTTTTGAAAAAAAGAACCAAAAAACTTTCATTCCTTGGAGTGTGGCGGCACGCTCGCACCCCCCGATGAACAACGAATGAAGTTTTTTTGCTTCTTTTTGTTCACAAAAAGAAGTCTTTCTTACTTCTCAACCCGCACCAAATCACCGGCGCCATCCACATCGCGCAACCGCCGCAGCAGCGCCACCCGGCGCCCCGCCATGTTGGCCAGCGTGTCCGCCAGGGCATGCGGGCCCGACCATCGCACCCCGTCGAACGGCCGCGCCGCCCGCCGCGGCCCGAACCCCACCAGCCAGTAGCCGCCATCCTCCGCCGGCCCGAACACCGCATCGGCCCGGCCGAGGGCGCGAAACGCCGCGCGCAGGTCGGCGGCCCCGGCGGCGGGGATGTCGCTGCCGATGATCACCGCCCGGCCGCGGCGCGCCCGGCCCAGCACCCGGGCCATGCGCGCGCCCAGGTCGCCGCCGCCCTGCCCCACGCGGGGGATGCCGGGCAGCCCGGCGATATGGCCGCCATCCGGCGTCACCGCCAGCACGGTGCGGAACCGCCGGTCGCGGGCCAGCGCGCGCACCAGGCGGTGCAGCGTGGCCAGGTGGAAGCGCAGCGCCGCCCGCGCCCCGATATCGCGCGCCAGCCGCCGTTTCGACGTGCCCAGGCGCGGCGTGCGGGTGAAGACGAACACGGTATCCCTAGCCATAGAGCCGCGCGATCAGGCGCGGCGGCACGCCGAGGAAATACAGGCCGAGGCACAGCAGGTTGCGCAGCGGGCGAAGGCGCCAGCCGTCGCGCCGGTAGCGCGCGGCGGAGGTCACCGCGGCGGCGTCCAGCGCCACCAGCCGGGCACGGCCCAGGCGGCGCGCCAGCGCCACGTCCTCCATCAGCGGCAGGGCGGCGATGCCGCCGATCCCGGCCAGCAGGGCGCGCGAGATCAGCAATCCCTGGTCGCCATAGGGCAGGCCGAGGCGGCGGCAGCGCCACGCCACGCGCCGTTCCAGCACCCGCGCGGCGGGCTCCCCGGCATCCAGCGCGAAGCGGAAATACCCGGCCCGGCCGGGGTTGGCGGCCATGAACGGACAGGCCACGCCGGCCCAGCCCGGCGCCAGCACGGTGTCCGCATGCAGCAGCAGCAGCCAGTCGCCGCGTGCCGCCGCAACCCCCGCGGCCAGTTGCGCCCCGCGCCCGCGCGGCGCCCGGACCACCAGCGCGCCCAGCCCGGCGGCCAGTTCGGCGGTGCCGTCGGTGCTGCCGCCATCCGCCACCACCACCTCGCCCGGCAGGCGGCCCAGGGCGGCGATGCAGGCGGGCAGGGTGGCGGCGGCGTTCAACGCCGGGATGACGACGGAAACTGGCATCGCGGAACCATCAGTTCACTATTCGTTCTTGACCGCCGCGCCCGCCCACGGCACTCTCCATCCTGAACGAACGGGGAACATGACCATGGGTGCACACCAGCACAGCCCCTCGGGCAGCGAGTATGCCCGCGAGATCGACGCGGAGCAGGTCGCGGCGCTGGAACGGGCCGGCGAGCCCGACATGCCCCCGCCGGCCGGCCGTGGCCGCGCCGCGCGGGCAGCCGCCCTTGCCATCCCGCCGCCACCGGCGCGCAGTGCCGCGCGCTCCCTGCCGGCGCGCAGTGCCGCGCGATCCATGGTTGTGCCGCCGGTCGCCATCGCGCCAGGGTCGGACACCGCGGTGGTGGCGCGCAAGGGGCGCGGCGCGGTGACCAATCCGCCGAACCGGTTCGACGCGCAGGCCCCCGCGGTGTTCGACGATGGCTGGGGCACGATGGCGGCCGATTTCGCCGACCTGCCGCCGCTGCCCACCACGCTTCTGCGCGACAGCACGCGCACGGTGATGTCGTACAACCAGTCGCCCGATATCGGCTTCGACCGCGCGATCAACCCGTATCGCGGCTGCGAGCATGGCTGCGTCTACTGCTTCGCGCGGCCGACCCACGCCTATCTCGGCTTCTCCCCCGGCCTCGATTTCGAAACCAAGCTGGTCTACAAGCCCGAGGTCGCGGACCTGCTGGCGCGCGAGCTGCGCAAGCCCGGCTATGTGCCGCGCCCGGTTGCGCTGGGCACCAACACCGACCCGTACCAGCCCGTCGAGCGCACCTTGAAACTGACCCGCGCGATCCTGGGCGTGCTCGACCGCTTCAACCATCCCGTGACCATCGTCACCAAGTCCGCCCTGGTGCTGCGCGATATCGACCTGCTGGCACCGATGGCGCAACGCAACCTGGTGCGCGTCTGCCTGTCGGTGACCACGCTGGACAATGCGCTGGCCCGGCGGATGGAGCCGCGCGCCGCCGCCCCGATGCGGCGCATCCAGGCGATCGGGGAACTGACCCGCGCCGGCATCCCGGCCGGGGTGATGGCCGCCCCGATGATCCCCGGGCTGAACGACGCCGAGCTGGAGCGCATCCTGGAAACCGCGGCCCGCGCCGGCGCGCGCACCGGCGGCTACATCCTGCTGCGCCTGCCGCACGAGCTGAAGCAGATGTTCGAGGACTGGCTGGCCGCCCATTTCCCCGACCGCGCCGCCCGCGTGCTCGACCTGATCCGCCAGACCCGCGCCGGCGCGCTGAACGAGGCCAAGTACGGCCAGCGCCTCACCGGCACCGGCGTCTATGCCGACCTGCTGGCCCGCCGCTTCGCCCGCGCGGCCCGGCAATGGGGCCTGGACCGTGCCGAGCCGCTGGACACCGCCGCCTTCGCCCCACCCCCCGAGGCGCGGGCCGGCATGGCCGAGGCGCAGATGTCGCTGTTCTGAGGCGCCGGTGCCGATCCCCGCCGGCGCAGCGGTGCCCGGCGGCGCTGGCGGTTGTGTCGGCGCCGCTTCCGCGTTAGGTGCCCGGCGAGGTCGATTTGCGGCCGCCGGGAGACACTGCCAGTGATGACCAGCCCGATGCGGCGCAACCTGCTGCTGCTGGCGACCTGCCAGGCGTTGGGTCAGGCCGCCAACACCATGATGTTCGCCGCCACGGCATTGTCGGTGGCCACCTTCCTGCCGCAGCACCGCGAGCTGGCCACCCTGCCGGTGACGATGCAGCACCTCGGCGTGATGCTGGCCGTGTTCCCCACCGCGCTGCTGATGCAGCGGATGGGCCGTGGCTTCGGGTTTCGCCTGGGGTCGCTGACCGGGGTTGTCGGGGCGACGATCTGCGGGCTGGGGCTGGTCATGGGCAGCATCGCGGTGATGTGCCTCGGCGGGTTGATCCAGGGCTATGCGGTGGCCAGCGTGCAGATGTACCGCTTCGCCGCGGTGGAGCTGGTGCCCGGGCATATGCGGGCCAAGGCGATCTCCTGGGTGACGGCGGGCGGCATCGCGGCGGGGATCATCGGGCCGAGCGTGGTGCGGCTGACCTATGACACGCTGGTGCCGCTGTACCTGGGCACCTATGTCGCGATGATGAGCGTGCATGTCATCGTGTTCGCGGTGATGTGGCTGATCCGCTTCCCCGCGATCCAGCCCGGCGAGACCAAGGCCTCCACGACCGGGGAGCAGCGGCCGCTGTGGCAGATCGCCACCCAGCCGCAATATGCCGTGGCGGTGATGACGGCGATGATCGCCTTCGGCACGATGTCGTTCCTGATGAGCGCCTCGCCGCTGGCGATCGTGGCCTGCGGGCTGCCGCAGACCGAGGCGCATTTCGTGATCTTCGTGCACGTGATGGGCATGTTCGTGCCGTCGCTGTTCACCGGCAACCTGATCCATCGCTACGGCACCATGCCGATCATGACGGCGGGCGGGGCGATCCTGATCCTGGGGATCGTGCCGGCGCTGATGGGGGTGACGGAGTGGCATTTCCGCATCTCGCTGACCCTGGTGGGCCTCGGCTGGAATTTCATGTTCATCGGCGCCACCACCCTGGTGACCACCACCTACCGCGCGGCGGAGCGGGGCAAGGCGCAGGCGCTGAACGATTTCCTCATCTTCGGCACCACGGCGATCGCCAGTTTCCTGGCGGGATACCTGGAGGAGAAGCTGGGCTGGGCGTCGATCAACTGGATCGGGCTGGTGATGGTGGTGCTGGCGCTGGCCGGGCTGGCCTGGCTGAACCTGGGGCGCCGCAAGCCGGCACCGGCCTGATCCCGCGCAATCTCCTGATCCCGCGCTATCCCCTGATCCCGCGCTATCTATCGTAGCAGCCGGCCTCGCGGGCGCGCTGGCGGACCAGGGCCAGCACGGTGTCGCAGGTCGGCGTGGGATGCCCGGTGATGGTGCCCAGCTCCACCACGGCGCCGAGCAGGGCGTCGATTTCCATCGGCCGGCCGCGCTCCAGGTCCTGGAGCATCGAGGTCTTGTGCTCGCCCACCTCGGCGGCGCCATCGATGCGCTTCTCCAGCGCGACGGCGAAGCGGGTGCCGAGGGATTCCGCGATCACCTGGGCCTCCAGCATCATGGCGCGGCACAGCGCGCGCAAATCCGGCCGGCCGGTGATGGTGGCCAGGGTGGCGCCGGTCAGGGCCGAAACCGGGTTGAAGCACAGGTTGCCCCACAGCTTGACCCAGATCTCGTCGCGGATGCGCGGGCGCACCGGGGCCTTCAGGCCGGCGGAAATCAGCAGCTTCGACAGCGCCTCCACGCGCGGCGAGCGGGTGCCGTCGGGCTCGCCGAGGGAGAAGCGGTCGCCGTAGCCATGCGTGATGGTGCCGGGCGCGGTGACTTCGGCGGCCGGGTACACGACGCAGCCGATGGCCTGGCCGGGCGGCAGGATGTCCCAGAGCGTGCCGCCGGGATCGACGGATTGCACGCGCCGGTCGCGATGCGGGCCGTCCAGGCCATGGAAATACCAGTACGGAACGCCGTTGATGGCGGTGACCAGGGCGGTATGCGGGCCCATCATCTTGGCGATGTCGGGCGCGGCGGCGGGCAGCGAATGGGCCTTGAGGGTGACGATGACGTAGTCCTGCGGGCCGAGTTCGCCGGCATCGGCGGTGGCGCGGGGATGGACGGTGGTGCGGGATTCGCCCTCGATGAGGGTAAGGCCGCTGGCTTGCATGGCGGCGAGGTGGGGGCCGCGCGCGACCACGGACAGCTCGGCACCGGCGGATGCCAGTTTCACGCCCATCATGCCGCCGATCGCGCCGGCGCCGAAGATTGCGACTTTCATGGTGGCCTGCCCCGATCAGGCGGGAAGCGCCCCGCCAGGATGGCACACAAGCCCGCGGGCGGGATTCGTTCAAGGGGGAATGGCACCCCGGGTCGCAAAGAGCCGCGCACCGTGCCGTCGTCCAGCAGCGGGGCCGGCGCGGTCGCCCGCCGCGGACTGAAGGGGACAAAAGTTTTTTGGTTCTTATTTTCAAAAAAGAACAAGCGCTTCTTTTTGAAAAAAGAAGCAAAAACTTTCAATCACTTGGCATCGTGCCGGCGCGGCGGGCGCGGGGAAGTTTCCTTGCAGCGGGGCGGAGAATAGGCTAGTTTTC
>JADLHF010000186.1 GCA_020848935.1 Acetobacteraceae bacterium | reverse complement strand
GGCGTGCTGTCCACGGCCATGTCGTTCCTCGGCCTGTACCGCGACCCCACGGTGGCGGAAGTCACTTCGTGCTGCGACTGGCGCATCGCCGACCTGATCGCGGCCGAATCCCCCGTATCGCTGTATCTCGTGGTGCCGCCTTCGGACATCTCGCGGACAAAGCCGCTCATTCGCCTGATCCTCAACCAGATCGGGCGGCGCCTCACCGAATCGCTCGACGGCTCCGACGGCATCAAACGCCGCCACAAGCTGCTGCTGATGCTCGACGAGTTCCCGGCACTCGGACGTCTGGACTTCTTCGAGACGGCGCTGGCCTTCATGGCCGGCTACGGCATCCGCAGCTTCCTCATCGCGCAGTCGCTCAACCAGATCGACAAGGCCTACGGCCAGAACCACTCCATCCTCGACAACTGCCATGTCCGGGTGACGTTCGCCACCAACGACGAACGCACCGCCAAACGGATTTCCGAGACGCTGGGCACCGCGACCGAACTGCGCGCGCAGCGCAACTACGCGGGCCACCGACTGGCGCCGTGGCTGGGGCACCTCATGGTGTCGCGCCAGGAAACGGCCCGTCCGCTGCTGACGCCGGGCGAAGTGATGCAGCTTCCGCCGGATGAATCGGTGGTGATGGTGTCCAGCCTGCCACCGATCAAGGCCAAGAAGCTGCGCTACTACACGGACGCCAATTTCAAGTGTCGCGTGTTGCCGCCGCCTTCGCTTGCGGATGGGCACTACGCCGACGTGCCTCCCTCGCGGCTCGACGACTGGAGCGGGCTGGCGCTTCCCGCCGTGCCGGTCGCACCTGTTGCCGATGCCGCCGAAGGCTTCGCTGCCGCATCCGACGGCGGCCCACGCCGTCAGCCCGAGCTAACTGAGGCCGTCGCCTACGACCCCGGGCTGGCCGCTCCCTCCACCGACCTCGCGCTGCTCGACGACGACGACCTACTACTTCCCCTTCCTCGCCAGCTTGATCCGGCCATGCAGCGCACGGCCCGGCTGGCTTCCCTCGACCCCAACGACGGAATCGAGCTATGAGCCAGCACCGCCTGAATCTTTTTATTCAACCTGAGCACGCCAGGCGTCTGGACGAACTGGCCGCCAAGAAAGGCGTGTCCAAGTCGTCCATCGTCGCAGCGGCACTCGCATCGTGGCTGTCGCCCGATGCCGCCGACCAGCGCGAGGCGGCGATTGCCAAGCGGCTGGATCGTCTCTCGCGCCAGGCTGAGCGCCTGGAGCGCGACCAGAACATCCAGATCGAAACGCTGGCGCTGTTCATCCGCTACTACCTGACCGTGAGCACGCCGGTTCCCGAGGCGCATCAAGAGGCCGCCCGCGCCCAGGGCAAGGCGCGGTTCGAGCAGTTCGTGGAGCAGTTGGGTCGCCACCTGCTGCGCGGGCGCAGCCTGGTGCGCGACGTGGTGGAGGAGCTGCACCCCCAAGTTCACGAGTTCGGGATGCGGATGGAGGACGCGGCGGCGGTTGCGCAGGCGCGGGAGCGTGCGTCATGAGCGCCCGCATTCCCATTGAAGGGCAGTCCATGACCGCCACCTCGCTCAACCGCCGCATCCAGATGCTGCGCACGGCGATGGGGCCGCTGATCGCCGCTGCACTTGAAGACCCGGACGTGGTGGAGGTGATGCTGAATCCCGATCGCACCCTTTGGGTGGATCGGCTTTCCTCGGGCCGTGCGCCGATGGGCGTGGAACTGTCCGAAGCGGACGGCGAGCGAATCATCCGTCTTGTGGCCGCCCACGTCGGCGCAGAGGTGCATCGCGGGCAACCACTGTTGTCCGCTGAATTGCCAGAAACCGGCGAACGCTTCGAGGGCATCTTGCCGCCTGCCGCTCCGGGGCCGGCCTTCGCCTTGCGCAAGCGCGCCGTGGGCGTGATCCCACTCTCGCGCTACATCGAAGACGGCATGATGACGGCTGAACAGGCGGGCTTTCTGGTGCGGGCCGTGCGCGAGCGCCAGAACATCCTGATTGCCGGCGCGACAAGCAGTGGCAAGACCACGCTCGTCAATGCGCTGCTGGCGGAGATTGCCGCCACGGGCGACCGCGTGCTGGTGCTCGAAGACACGGTGGAGTTGCAGTGCGCGGCCCGCGACCATGTGCCACTGCGCACGCGCCGGGGCGTCGTGTCCATGCAGGAGCTGGTGCGCTCCTCCATGCGCCTGCGCCCGGATCGTGTTGTGGTGGGCGAGGTGCGCGGCGCCGAGGCGCTGGATCTCATCAAGGTCTGGGGCACCGGCCATCCGGGCGGCATCGCCACCATCCATGCGGGCTCCGCCCTCGGGGCGCTGCTGCGCCTGGAGCAACTGATTCTCGAGGTGGCGGTGAACCCGCCGCGTGCGCTGATCGCCGAGGCAGTCAACGTGGTGATCTATATCGCCGGGCGCGGGCGCAGGCGCCGCATCGAGAACATCGCCCGCCTCAATGGCTTCGACGGCGCGGGCTACCGATTGGCGGACGCGTTGGAGACGCCGTTTCCTGAGCCGCCATCACAGTCCGATTTTTCTTCCCCGTCCCTCAATCACCCTGGAGAACTGTCATGACGCAGATGCACGTTCCTGCTTTCCGTGTTTCCGTGAATCCGGCTTCGCCTCTTGCGCGTCTGCGCCACCTGGCCGGGCCGGCCCGCCGTGGCCTGCTGCTGGCCGCGCTGATGCTGTTCCTGGCAGGGACGGCCCAGGCCGCCGGTTCCTCGATGCCGTGGGAAAGCCCGCTGCAATCTATCCTCGAATCCATCCAGGGGCCGGTGGCGCGCATCGTCGCGGTGATCATCATCATCGCCACGGGCCTGGCGCTCGCCTTCGGCGACACGTCGGGCGGTTTCCGCAAGCTGATCCAGATCGTCTTCG
>JADLHF010000185.1 GCA_020848935.1 Acetobacteraceae bacterium | reverse complement strand
GCCGCCGCCCTCCCGCTGGTGGCCACCAACCACTGCTTCTTCGCCAAACGGGACATGCACGAGGCCCACGACGCCCTGCTCTGCATCGCCGAGGGCCGCACCCTGGCCGAACGCGACCGCCGCCGCGTCTCGCCCGAACAGTGGTTCAAGCCGGCGAAGGTCATGCGCGCCCTGTTCGCCGACCTGCCGGACGCCTGCGACAACACCATCGCCATCGCCCGGCGTTGCGCCGTGATGGCCGAAAGCCGCAAGCCGATGCTGCCGGTCTGCCCCAAGGTCCGCGACGGCGCCACCGAGGACGAAACCCTGCGCGCCATGGCCCGCGAGGGGCTGGACCGCCGCATGGCCGCGATCGGCGCCACCCCCGAACGCCGCGCCGTCTATGCCGAACGCCTGGAATTCGAACTCGGCGTCATCGCCGACATGGGCTTCCCCGGCTACTTCCTGATCGTCGCCGACTTCATCCAATGGGCGAAGGGGCAGGGCATTCCGGTCGGCCCCGGCCGCGGCTCCGGCGCCGGCTCGGTCGCCGCCTGGGCGCTGACCATCACCGACATCGATCCGCTGCAATTCAACCTGCTGTTCGAACGCTTCCTCAACCCCGAGCGCGTCTCGATGCCGGATTTCGACATCGACTTCTGCCAGGACCGCCGGGACGAGGTGATCGACTACGTCCGCCGCGAATACGGCGCCGACCGCGTCGCCCAGATCATCACCTTTGGAAAACTCCAGGCCCGCGCCGCCGTCCGCGATGTCGGCCGCGTGCTCGGCCTGCCCTATGGCCAGGTCAACCGCGTCGCCGAGCTGATCCCCAACAACCCCGCCAAGCCGGTCACCCTGCAACAGGCCATCGATGGCGAACCGAAGCTGCAGGCCCTGCGCGAGGAAGACGAATCGATCCGCCGTCTGATCGAAATCGCCTTGCAGCTGGAGGGTCTCTACCGCCACGCCAGCACCCACGCCGCCGGCCTGGTGATCGGCGACCGCACGCTCACGGAAATGGTCCCGGTCTATCGTGACGCGAAATCCGACTACCTGGTCACCCAGTACTCGATGAAATACGTCGAGCAGGCCGGGCTGGTGAAGTTCGACTTCCTCGGCCTGACCACGCTGACCATCCTGCAACGCGGCGCCGAGTTGCTGAAGCGCGAACGCATCACCATCGACCTCGACCGCCTGCCGCTCGACGATGCCAAGACCTTTGAAATGCTCCAGCGCGGCGATGCCGGCGGCGTGTTCCAGTTCGAGGGCCAGGGCATGCGCGACGTGCTGCGCCAGATGCGCCCCGACCGCTTCGAGGACCTGATCGCCGCCGTCGCCCTCTACCGGCCCGGCCCGATGGCCAGCATCCCCGCCTATTGCCAGCGCAAGCACGGCGAGAAGTGGGAGGCGCCGCACCCGTCGATCCACGCCATCCTGGATGAGACCTACGGGATCATGGTCTATCAGGAACAGGTGATGCAGATCGCCCAGACCATGGCCGGCTACAGCCTGGGTGCCGCCGACCTGCTGCGCCGCGCCATGGGCAAGAAGATCCGCGCCGAGATGGACGCCCAGCGGGAAATCTTCTGCAAGGGCGCCGTCGCGCGGGGCATCGACCCCGACAAGGCCAGCGAAGTCTTCGACCTGATGTCGAAATTCGCCGATTACGGCTTCAACAAGTGCCACTCCGCGCCCTACGCCCTGCTCGCCTACCAGACCGCCTGGATGAAGGCCAACCACCCCGAGGCCTTCATCGCCGCCTGCATGTCGCTGGCCGTCAACAACACCGACCGCCTCGCCGCCCTACGCCAGGAGGCCGGGCGGATGGGCCTCAAGCTGCTGCCGCCCGACATCAACCGCTCCGAGGCCGACTTCACCCTGGAGCGCCAACCCGGCGGCAAGCTCGCCATCCGCTACGCCCTGGCCGCGGTGAAGAAGGTCGGCCAGGCCGCGATGGCCGCCGTCGCCAAGGTCCGCGGCGCCGCCAGCTTCGAGGACCTCGCCGACTTCGCCGCCCGCGTCGATCCCAAGCAGCTCAACCGCATGCAGCTCGAAAACCTCGCCCGCGCCGGCGCCTTCGACAGCATCGACGCCAACCGCGCCCGCGTCTTCTCCGCCTGCGAAACCATCCTGCGCCGCGCCCAGGCCCAGGCCGACGAGAAGGGCAGCGGCCAGATCGCCCTGTTCAGTGGCGGCAACCGGCCCGAACCCCTGCGCATCGCCGACATTCCCGACTGGGAGGGCATGGACCGGCTGGGCTTCGAGGCGGAGGCGATCGGCTTCCACCTCACCTCCCACCCGCTGGACGCCTACGAACAGACCCTGCGCCGCCTGGGCGTGGTGGCAAGCACCCAGCTGGAAGCCACCGCCCAGCGCGGCGCCGCCCGGGTGAAGCTGGCCGGCTCGGTGGTCAACATCAAGGAACGCATCACCCGCAGCGGCAGCCGCATGGCCTGGGTGCGGCTGTCCGATGCCGGCGGCAGCTACGAGGTGACCTTCTTCAGCGAAACCCTCGGCCGCGCCCGCGACCTGCTGGTGGCCGGCAACGTCGTGGTGGTCACCGCCGACCTGAAGCTGGAGGGCGAGAGCCTGCGCATCACCGCCTCGGACATCACCGCACTGGACCAGGCCGCCGAGCGCGCCGGCGGCGGCATGCGGGTCTGGCTGCAACAGACCGAGGCGGTGCCGCATATCCGCACCCTGCTTGCCCGCGAGGGCACCGGCCGCGGCCGCGTGGTGCTGGTGCCGCGGCTGGAATCGGCGCAGGACGTGGAGATCATCCTGCCCGGCGGCTTCAACGTCACCCCCCGCCTGGCCCAGGCGCTGAAGGTGCTGCCGGGGGTGGAGCGGGTGGAGGAGCTGTAGCCGCGCCCCACGGCCAGCGGCCATGCACCCGCGTCGCTTGCCTCCGCGGTCCGCTTCGGCCATATCCCCCCCGCTGGCGGCGTGCCGCCGGTAATTCACACGCGGGGCACCTTTCCTGCCACCTTCGGGGGGCGGAATCCGGTGCCGCGAGGCAATGCCCCGCGGAGGTTCAACCGGATACCTGGAAAGGAGCACGCCGATGGCGATGCCCGAATTCACCCTGCGCCAGCTGCTCGAGGCCGGCGTCCATTTCGGCCACCACACCCGCCGCTGGAACCCGTCGATGGCGCCGTACATCTTCGGCATCCGCAACCAGGTCCACATCCTGGACCTGCAGCAGACCGTGCCGATGCTGGACCGCGCCCTGCGCGCCCTGCGCGACGTCACCGCCGCCGGCGGGCGCGTGCTGTTCGTCGGCACCAAGCGCGCGGCGGCCGAGTATGTCGCCGAATCCGCCACGCGCTGCGGCCAGTACTACGTCAACCACCGCTGGCTCGGCGGCATGCTGACCAACTGGAAGACCATCACCGGCAGCATCAAGCGCCTGCGCCAGATCGACGAGATGCTGGCCGGCGACGTCCAGGGCCTGACCAAGAAGGAGGTGCTGAACATCACCCGCGACCGCGGCAAGCTGGACCGCGCGCTGGGCGGGATCCGGGAGATGGGCGGCCTGCCGGACATCCTGTTCATCATCGACACCAACAAGGAGAAGCTGGCGGTCGAGGAAGCCAACAAGCTCGGCATCCCCGTGATCGCCGTGCTGGACAGCAATTCCGATCCGCGCGGCGTGACCTACCCGATCCCCGGCAATGACGACGCCATCCGCGCCATCACGCTGTATTGCGACCTGGCCGCCGGCGCGGTGCTGGACGGCATCAGCGCCGAGATGGTGGCCTCGGGCCGCGACATCGGCGCCGCCGAGGACCTGCCGATGGAAGCGATGCCGGAAGCCGAGATCGCCGAGGAACTCGCCCCCACCCCGGCCCCCACACCGGCCCCGTCCGAGCCGCCGGCCCCGCCCGCGGCCGACTGATCCGCCTGCCCGGCCGGCGCACCGCGCGCGGGGCGTCGGCCGGTCCGTCATCACGATGCGCTTGATCGCCCGGCGCCGGCATGGCGCCCGGTGCGATCGCGCCGATTCCCAGGAGAGCCGAACATGGCCGAGATCACCGCCCTTCTCGTCAAGGACCTGCGCGACCGCACCGGCGCGGGGTTTTCCGACTGCAAGAAGGCCCTCACCGAAACCGATGGCGACATGGAAGCCGCGATCGACTGGCTGCGCACCAAGGGCCTGTCCGCCGCCGCCAAGAAATCCGGCCGCGTCGCCGCCGAGGGGTTGGTGGGCGTGATCTCCGCTGCCGGCCGCGGCGCGATGGTTGAAGTGAACGCCGAGACCGACTTCGTCGCCCGCAACGAGACCTTCCAGGGCTTCGTCGCCGAGGTGGCCAAGGTCGCGCTGGCGGTGGGCGAGGACATCGAGGCGATCAAGGCCGCCGCCTTCCCCGGCACCAGCCGCACCGTCGGCGAGGAGCTGGTGCACCTGGTCTCGACCATCGGCGAGAACATGAACATCCGCCGCGCCCGCGTGTTCAACGTCGGCCAGGGCGTGGTGGCGACCTATGTCCACTCCGCCGTCAAGCCCGGCCTGGGCAAGATCGGCGTGCTGGCCGCCGTCGAGGGCGCCGGCGAGATGGCGACATTGGAGCTGCTGGGCCGCCAGGTCGGCATGCACGTGGCCGCCACCCGGCCCGAGGCGCTGGACACCAACGAGGTCGATCCCGCCGCCCTGGAGCGCGAGCGCGCGGTGCTCTCCGAGCAGGCCCGCGCGTCGGGCAAGCCCGAGGCGATCATCGAGAAGATGGTCGAGGGCCGCATCCGAAAATACTACGAGGAAGTGGTGCTGCTGGAGCAGGTCTGGGTCCATGACGGCGAGAGCCGGGTGCGCGCGGTGATCAAGAAGGCCGGCGCCGAGCTGAAGGGCTTCGCCCGCTTCCAGCTGGGCGAGGGCATCGAGAAGGCCGCCGACGATTTCGCCGCCGAGGTCAAGAAGGCCGCCGGCGTCTGACCCCGCCGGCCCGGCCGCCCTTGTCGGCGGCCGGGCGGGCTTCTAGGTTGGCTCGGATCGCCACGCGGACGACTCGGCGGACGTCGTGCCAAGCGGCGCCGGTTTTCATGCGCGCCCTTCAGTTGCCCCCTTCGCCTCGCGAGGAACCCACATGAGCCAGTCCCTCGCCTACAAGCGCGTTCTGCTGAAGATCTCGGGCGAGGCGCTGATGGGCGGCCGGGAATTCGGCCTGGACAACGACACCGTGGTCGCCATCGCCGCCGATATCGGCGCCGTGGTGGCGATGGGCGCCGAGGTCTGCCTGGTGATCGGCGGCGGCAACATCTTCCGCGGCATGTCCGGCGCGGCGCAGGGCATGGACGCCGCCCAGGCGCACTACATGGGCATGCTGGCCACCGTGATGAACGCGCTGGCGATGCAGGCGGCGCTGGAGAAGGCCGGGGTAGCCACCCGCGTGCAGTCGGCCATCCCGATGGACACGGTGTGCGAGCCCTATATCCGCCGCCGCGCCATGCGCCACATGGAGAAGGGCAGGGTGGTGATCTTCGCCGCCGGCACCGGCAACCCGTTCTTCACCACCGATACCGGGGCGGCGCTGCGCGCCGTGGAGATGGGCTGCAATGCGCTGCTGAAGGGCACGCAGGTGGACGGCGTGTATTCCGCCGACCCGCGCAAGGTGGCCGATGCCCGGCGCTTCGACCGGCTGACCTACCACGACGTGCTGTCGCGCGACCTGAAGTTCATGGACGCCGCCGCCGTCAGCCTGGCGCGGGAGAACGGCGTGCCGATCGTCATCTTCAACATCCGCGCCCCCGGGGCCTTTGCCGCGGTGATGCGCGGCCAGGGCCGGTTCACCACCATCGTCGAGCCGTGAGGACGCGCGCGCCACTGGTGCGGCAGCGGGCAGCGGTGTTACAGCATGGTGTCCCGGACTGGCCCGATGCCGGCGGCGCGCTGCCGCCATCGGCCGGGATGGGCATATCCGCGAGGAGGAAGGCGTGGCAACCGAACTGAGCGAACTGACCGACGACCTCGCGCGGCGCATGGACAGCACGATGGAGACGCTGCGGCGCGAATTCGCCGGCCTGCGGACCGGCCGCGCCAGCCCCGGCCTGCTGGAGCCGATCCGGGTGGAAGCCTATGGCAGCGAGGTGCCGCTGCCGCAGGTGGGCACCATCGCGGTGCCGGAGGCGCGGATGCTGACGGTGCAGGTATGGGACCGCAGCCTGGTCAACAACGTGGTCAAGGCGATCCGCGACTCCGGCCTGGGCCTCAACCCGGCCAATGACGGCCAGCTGGTGCGCGTGCCGATCCCGATGCTGACCGGCGAGCGGCGCACCGAGCTGTCCAAGGCGGCGCACAAATACGCCGAGGGCGCCAAGATCGCGGTGCGCGGCGTGCGGCGCGACGGCATGGAGCAGATCAAGGCGCTGGAGAAGAAATCGACGCTCAGCAAGGACGAGGAAAAGCGCTGGGCGGAGGAGGTGCAGAAGCTGACCGACCTGTACGTCAGGAAGGTCGATGAGATCCTTGGCGAAAAAGACAAAGAGATCAAGCAGGTTTGAGGCGCGGCGATGGCCCTGCGGACACCACTCAAGGCCGCGCCGGCCGCGACCGATATCGCTGCTGCGACTGCCGCCGGGCGCGATGTGGCGCTGGTGCCCTCCCACCTCGCCATCATCATGGATGGCAACGGCCGCTGGGCCAGCCATCGCGGCCTGCCGCGGCTGGCCGGGCATCGCGCCGGGGTGGAGGCGGTGCGCCGCACCCTGCGCGCGAGCATGGAGAGCGGCATCGCCTGGCTGACGCTGTATGCCTTCAGCAGCGAGAACTGGCGCCGCCCGGCGGCCGAGGTGACCGACCTGACCGGGCTGCTGCGCCACTTCCTGCGCAACGAGGTGGCCGAGCTGGATTCGCATGGCGTGCGCCTGCGCGTGATCGGCGACCGCAGCCGCTTCGACCGCGACATCCAGGTGGAACTGGCCGCCGCCGAGCGGCGCACCGCCGGCAATGACCGGCTGAACCTGGTGGTGGCGCTGTCCTATGGCGGGCGGGCCGAGATCGTCGCCGCCGCCCGTGCCGCCGCCGAGGCCGCGCGGGCCGGCACGCTGGACCCGGCGGCGCTGGACGAGGACGCCTTTTCTGCCCTGTTGTCCACCGCCGGCATCCCGGACCCCGACCTGATCATCCGCACCTCCGGCGAGCAGCGGCTGTCCAATTTCCTGTTGTGGCAGTCGGCCTACGCCGAGTTGCTGTTTCTCGACGTGCTGTGGCCGGATTTCGGCGCGACGCATTTCGCCGAGGCGCTGGCCGAATACAACCGGCGGGAGCGGCGGTTTGGCGCCCGCCCCGCCTGACATGGCAGAGGGTTCCGCGCGCTGGTCCGACCTGCGGCTGCGCCTGGCCTCGGCGGCGGTCCTGCTGCCGCTGGCGCTGTTCTGCCTGTTCGCCGGCGGCCTGCCCTGGACCGGGCTGGTGATCCTGGCCGCGGCGGCGCTGGTGTGGGAGTGGTGGCGGATGTGGTGGCGTCGTCCGGGCGCCACCCCGGCGGCCCTGCTGGCCGGCTGGCTGTACATGCTGGCCGGGGCGGGGGCGCTGCTGTGGTTGCGCAGCGATGCCGGGACCGGGCTGGGCGACGTGCTGTTCCTGCTGGCCATCGTCTGGGCCAGCGACATCGGCGCCTATCTGGCGGGGCGGCTGATCGGCGGGCCGAAGCTGGCGCCGGCGATCTCGCCGGGCAAGACCTGGTCGGGCGCGGCCGGCGGCCTGGCCAGCGCCATGGTGGTCGGCGTGCTGGTGGCGCGCGCCATGGCGCAGGAAGGTTCCGCCGTGGCGCTGCCCGGCACGCTGCTGGTGGCCGCCATGCTGTCGGTGGCCTCCCAGCTTGGCGACCTGTTGGAGAGTGCGTTGAAGCGGTACTACGGCGTGAAGGATTCCAGCCGGCTGATCCCCGGCCATGGCGGCGTGTTCGACCGGCTGGACGGCGTGCTGGCCGCCGCACCGCTCGCCGCCCTGCTGTCGCTGCTGGCCGGCCCCGGCAACGAGCTGTGGCGATGACCGCGCCCCGCAGCGTGACCGTGCTGGGCAGCACCGGCAGCGTCGGCACGCAGACCATCGACCTTCTGCTGGCCGCCGCCCCCGGACAGTATCGCGTGCGCGCCCTGGTGGCCGGGCGCAATGCCGCGCTGCTGGCCGCCCAAGCCCGCCAGCTTGGCGCCGAGGTGGCCGTGCTGGCCGATCCCGCCGGCCTGGCTGAATTGCGCGCCGGCCTGGCCGGCACCGCCACCCGCGCCGAATGCGGCCAGGCGGCGATTGCCGCCGCCGCCGCCCTGGGCGCGGACTGGACCATGGCGGCGATCACCGGGGCGGCCGGCCTGCCCGCCACCCTGGCCGCGATCCGCTGCGGGGGCATCGTGGCACTGGCCAACAAGGAGGCGCTGGTCTGCGCCGGCGAGGTGATGCTGGCCGCCGTGCGCGCCCATGGCGCCACCCTGCTGCCGGTGGATTCCGAGCACAACGCCATCTTCCAGTCGATGGCCGACGGCAACCATGGCGGCATCGAGAAGATCGTGCTGACCGCCTCCGGCGGCCCGTTCCGCACCGCCAGCCGCGAGGAGATGGCACGCGCCACCCCCGAGGCGGCGCTGCGCCACCCGGTCTGGTCGATGGGCGCCAAGATCAGCATCGACAGCGCGACGATGATGAACAAGGCGCTGGAGGTGATCGAGGCCGCCCGGCTGTTCGCCCTGCCCAGCGCGCGCATCGGCGTGCTGGTGCATCCGCAATCGGTGATCCACGGCCTGGTGCACTACAGCGACGGCAGCGTGCTGGCCCAGCTCGGCAGCCCCGACATGCGGGTGCCGATCGCCCATACCCTGGCCTGGCCCGGCCGCATCGCCACCCATGCGCCGCGGCTGGACCTGGCCACCATCGCGCGGCTGGAATTCGCCGAGCCCGATCCGGTGCGCTTCCCCGCCCTGGGCCTGGCGCGCCAGGCGCTGGCGGCCGGCGGCGGCGCCTCGGCGATCATGAGTGCTGCCAACGAAGTGGCGGTGGCGGCATTCCTGGCGCGGCGGATCGGCTTCCTGGACATCGCCGCGGTGGTGGAGCATGTCATGCAGGCGATGGGCGCGCCGCCGGCGGACACGCTGGAGTCCGTGGTGGCGCTGGACGATGGCGCCCGCCGCGCCGCCCAGGCACGGATCGCCGCCCGCCCCGCGGCCTGACCGGCCAGGTTGGGCCGCTTCGTTGCGAAGATTTCAGTAGGCAATTGCCGGACGCTGCGGCATGTGCCACTCACGGCCGCGTTCGGCCGGCCAAGGGAGTTGCCGTGTTCGACCTTCTGCCTCCGCCGCTCGACTCGATCCTGGCCTTCGTCGTGGTGCTGGGCGTGCTGGTGTTCATCCACGAGCTGGGCCACTATCTCGCCGCGCGCTGGTGCGGCGTGCATGTCGAGACCTTCTCGATCGGCTTCGGCCGTGCGATCGCCAGCTGGACGGACAGCAAGGGCACGGTGTGGAAGCTCGCCTGGCTGCCGCTGGGCGGCTACGTCAAGCTGCACGGCCAGGAGCGGCCGGAGGATGTGCCCTCCGACGTCCAGGCGCTGTGGATCGAGGGGCGCACCTTTCACGAGAAGCAGATTGGCGCGCGCGCCTTCGTGGTGGCGGCCGGGCCGCTGGCCAATTTCGTGCTGGCCGCGGTGCTGTTCGCCGGATTGTATTTCTTCGTCGGCAAGCCGGTGGTCGCCGACAACCCGAACCCGCCGGCGCTGATCGGCGAGGTCGTGGCGGAGTCCGCCGCCGGGCGGGCCGGCTTGCAGGCCGGCGACCGCATCCTGGCCATCGACGGCACCGCCATTGCGGGGTTCAGCGACCTGCAGCGCATCGTCTCCGCCGCCCCTGGTCGCACCGTCAGCCTGCGCGTGCAGCGTGGTGCCGGCGAGCAGACGCTGTCCGCCACCATCGACACCCGCACCGTCGGTGGCGCCGAGGTGGGCATGCTGGGGGTGCGCAGCGCCGCGCCGCCGCAACGCTTCGAGCCGGTCGGGATCGTCGGCGCGGTGGCCGGCGGCGTTGCCCGCACCTGGGACGTGACGGTGCGCACCCTGGCCGGGCTGTGGCAGATGATCACCGGGCGGGTGGGCACCGAGGATCTCGGCGGGCCGCTGCGCATCGCCCAGATGTCGGGCCAGGTGGCGCAGCTGGGCGTGGTCAGCCTGGTCTCGTTCATCGCCGTGCTGTCGGTGAACCTGGCGCTGATCAACCTGTTCCCGATCCCGGTCCTGGATGGCGGCCACCTGCTGTTCTACCTGGCCGAGGCGATTCGCGGCAGGCCGCTGCCGCCGCGGGCGCAGGAATACGGCATGAAGGCCGGGCTGGCGGTGATCCTGGCGCTGTTCGTCTTTGCCACCTGGAACGATCTGGGTCATCTCGGCCTGTTCCGCTGGGTGGCGCGGCTGGTCGGCTGAACCCGGCACACCGCCTCTTCCGGGGGCGGGTGGCGCCGACGCGGGCGGACGCGTATATGGGGCCGCGGCCCTGGGTTGGCTGCCCCGACAGGTGGGGTGGCGCCGCAAGGGGAGGGTTCCTGTCTTGGTTGTCATCCGTGCGGTACTGGTGTTCTCCGCAATCCTCCTGTCCTTGACCGCATCTGTTCCCGCCGCGGCGCAGCCGGCGCCGCGCGTGTCCGCGCCCCAGGCGGCCGGACAACAGGCGGGCAGGATCGCCTCGATTCGCGTGGTGGGCGCCCAGCGCATCGAGGAAGGCACCATCCGCTCCTACATGCTGGTGCAGCCCGGCGATCCCTTCGATGCCGGCCGGCTGGACCGCAGCCTGAAGGCGCTGTTCGCCACCGGCCTGTTCGCCGATGTGAACATGCGGCGCGACGGCGCCACCCTGGTGGTGACGGTGGCCGAGAACCCGATCGTCAACCGCATCGCGCTGGAGGGCAACAAGAAGGTTACCGACGCGCAGTTGCGCCCGGAGCTGCAGCTGCGCCCGCGCGCGGTGTTCACCCCGGCGCTGGCCGCCGCCGACCGCCAGCGCATCCTGGACATCTACGCCCGCCGCGGCCATTTCGCCGCCCGGGTGGAGCCCAAGATCATCCCGCTGGACCAGAACCGCGTCGATGTGGTGTTCGAGATCGCCGAGGGCGATACCACCCTGGTCAGCCGCATTGCCTTCGTGGGCAACAAGGCGTTCAGCGAAAGCCGGCTGAAGGACGTGGTCGGCACCCGCGAGGAGGCGTGGTACCGCTTCATGTCGTCCAGCGACACCTATGACCCCGACCGGGTGAATGTGGATCGCGAGCTGCTGCGGCGCTTCTACCTGCGCAACGGCTATGCCGACATGGAAGTGGTGGGGGCCAGCGCCGAGCTGGCGCCCGACCGTTCCTCGTTCTTCCTCACCTTCACCATCAACGAGGGCGAGCGGTACAAGCTCAGCGACGTTGCGGTGAATGTCACGCTGAAGGGCGTGGAGGGCGACGAGCTGCTGCGCAAGCTGCGCCTGCGGGCCGGCGACTGGTACGATGGCGACGCGGTGGAACGCGACACCCAGCAGCTGAGCACCGAGGTGCAGAACCGCGGCTATGCCTTCGTGGAGGTCAAGCCGCGGGTGCGCCGCGACGCCGAGAAGAAGACCATCGAGATCGTCTATGACGTGGCCGAGGGGCCGCGCGTGTATGTCGAGCGCATCGACATCGTGGGCAACCAGCGCACCAAGGACAAGGTGGTGCGCCGCGAGTTCCGCCTTGCCGAGGGCGACGCCTTCAACGCCAGCCTGCTGCGGCGTTCCCGCCAGCGCATCACCGACCTGGAATTCTTCAACAACGTGTCGGTGAACGCCAATCCGGGCTCGGCGCCCGACCGCTCGATCGTCACCGCCAGGGTGGAGGAGCGTGCCACCGGCGAGCTGACCCTGGGCGGCGGCTATTCCACCGATATCGGCCCGCTGCTGACCGCCGGCCTGCGCGAGCGCAACCTGGTGGGCACCGGCATCGACGCCGGCATCAACGCCATCCTGGCCACCAAGCAGAGCCAGGTGTCGTTCACCATGACCGATCCCTATTTCCTGGACCGCAACCTGGTGGCCGGGCTGGACCTTTTCCACATCCAGAACGACCTCCAGGACGTGGCGCAGTACAACGAGCGGCGCACCGGGCTCAGCCTGCGGCTGGGCTACGAGTTCAGCGAACACCTGCGGCAGGTTTGGACCTATTCGATCATCCAGCGCTCGGTCTATGACGTCGGCAGCCTGGCGAGCATCTATGTCCAGGATTCCAAGGGATCCAGCCTGCTGTCGCAGATCGGCCAGACGCTGACGATCGACTATCGTGACAGCCGCATCGATCCGCGCGAGGGCTATGTCACCCGCCTGGGCACCGACTTGGCCGGGCTGGGCGGCAATGCCCGCTTCGCGCGCACCAAGCTGGACGGCCAGTACTACGTTCCGCTGGAGCGCCTGACCGGCAATACCGACTGGACCATCGCGCTGTCGGCCAGCGCCGGATACCTGTTCACCCTGGGGCAGCGCGAGAGGATCATCGACCGCTTCTTCCTCGGCGGCGACAATCTGCGCGGCTTCGCCGTCGGCGGTGCCGGCCCGCACGCCATCCTGCCGGGCAGCAACAGCATCGGCGGCCGCTTCATCTGGACGCAATCGACCGAACTGCGCTTCCCGCTGCCGGTGTCCGAGGATCTCGGCCTGCGCGGGCGGGTCTTTGTCGATGTCGGCTCGTTGTCCGAGGTCAGCCCGCTGTCCCAGAACGGCAAGACGGTGCAGATCTTCGACGATGCCGGGCCGCGGGTGGCGGCGGGCTTCGGCGTATCCTGGAAGACGCCGTTCGGCCTGCTGAACATCGACATCGCGCATCCGATCGTGCGCAAGCGGTTCGACCAGTCCCAGCTTTTCCGCTTCGGCTTCGGCACAAGGTTCTAGTGGCATGATCCGTATCCCGACCCTTGCGGTGCTTGCCGCCGGCGTGCTGTCCGCCGGCATTCTCGGCGCCACGCTGTTCGCCGGCCCGGCGCAGGCGCAGAAACCGGATTTCTTCGTCCCCGGCCAGCCGCGCGCGGCCCCGCCCGCCCAGGGCGCGCGCCCGCCGCCTGCTGCCCAGCAGGGCACCCAGCCACACGCTGCCGCGGCGGAGCCGCAGGCCGGCATCGAGGCCGACGAGGCCCCGCTGGGCCAGATTCCCATGCCGCCGGTGCCCGAGCTGCCGGCACTGCCGAAGGGCCCGGCGCCGCCGGCCTCGGTGGTCGGCGTGATCGGCCTGCCCGAGGTGATGCGCGCCTCGCTGGCCGCCCAGCATGCCGACAAGATCATCGGCGAGCGCCGCGAAAAGCTGAACGAGGACGCCCAGAAGGAACAGCTGCTGTGGCGCGACATGCAGCAGGCGCTGGCCCGCGACCGCGCCAAGCTGTCGCCCGACCAGATCCGCGCGCGCGAACGCGCCCTGCAGGAACGCATCACCGCCGCCCAGCGCAGCTTCCGCGACCGCAACCGCATCATCCAGGAGGCCGCGCAGTTCTCCATCAACCAGGTCCAGGCCTCGCTGATCGCGGTGATCCGCCAGGTGGCGGAAAGCCGCGGCATGAACCTGGTGCTGCACCGCAGCCAGGTGGCGCTGAACGTCAACGAGTTCGACATCAGCGAGAAGGTGGCCGAGGAGCTGAACCGCATCCTGCCCACGGTGGCGGTGCCGGCGGACGGGGTATCGCCGGCCCAGCCGCCGACGCCGCCGGCTGCCGCCCTGCCGCCGCCGCCGGGCGGGGCCGCCCCCGCGCGCCGCTGACCCCGGGCGTGGGCGCGTGAGCCGGGACGTGCGTGCGTGAGCTGGCCGGCGCAGCCGGGCGATCCGCGCTTCTTCGCCCGCAGCGGGCCGCATGGCCTGGCCGCCGTGCTCGCTGCCGCCGGGGACGATGCCGCGGCGGAGGGCGAAATACTGCTGCACGGCATCGCTCCGCTGCAGGCCGCCACGGCCGATACCATCAGCTTCCTGGACAATCGCCGCTACCTCGATGCGCTCAAGGCCACCGCGGCCGGGGCGGTGCTGGTCCATCCCGCCATGGCTGCCCATGTGCCGGCCGGCACCATCGCCATCTGCACCCGGCAGCCCTATCTCGCCTGGGCGCGGGTGGCGGCCCTGTTCCACCCGCCGCCGCCGGCACGCCCCGGCATCCACCGCTCGGCCGTGGTGGATCCCGCCGCGCGCGTCGACCCCTCGGCCGAGATCGGGCCGCTGGCGGTGGTGGAGGCGGGCGCCGAGATCGGGCCGCGCTGCCGCATCGGGCCGCTGGCGGTGGTGGGCGCAGGCGTGGTGCTGGGGGCGGATTGCCGGATCGGCGCCGGTGCCAGCGTCAGCCACGCCCTGCTGGGCGCGCGCGTCTATCTCTACCCCGGCAGCCGCGTGGGGCAGGAGGGGTTCGGCTTCGCCACCGGACCCGCCGGCTTCGTCACCGTGCCGCAACTGGGCCGGGTGCTGATCGGCGACGACGTGGAGCTGGGCGCCAACAGCACCATCGACCGCGGCTCCAGCCAGGACACCGTGATCGGCGCCGGCACGCGCATCGACAACCTGGTGCAGATCGGCCACAACGTGCGGCTTGGCCGCTGTTGCGTGATCGTGGCGCAGGCTGGCATATCGGGCTCGGCGGTGCTGGGCGATTTCGTGCAGGTCGGCGGCCAGGCGGGGATCACCGGGCACCTGGCCATTGGCGACGGCGCGCGCATCGGCGCCAAGTCCGGCGTGATGGCCGACGTGCCGGCCAAGGCGGAGGTTCTGGGCGCGCCCGCCATGCCGGCGCGGCAGTTCTTCCGCGAACACGCCACCATGCGGCGGATGATCCAGCGCGAGCAGGCCAGCCGGTCGGCCGCCGCCGGGTCGGACCATGAGAAACCGGAAACGGACAGGGATCAGGACTGAGGGCGATGGACACAACAAGCCAGGCTGAAGGCAGCCCGCAGGACGGCGAAGTGGTCGCCGCGCTGGACATCGCGCGCATCATGCATGCCATCCCGCATCGCTATCCCTTCCTGCTGATCGACCGGGTGGTGGACCTGGTGCGCGGCCACTCGGCCACCGGCGTGAAGAACGTGTCGGTGAACGAGAACTTCTTCCAGGGCCATTTCCCGAATCACCCCGTGATGCCCGGGGTGCTGATCATCGAGAGCATGGCGCAAACCGCGGCGGTGCTGGTGGTGGAGACCCTGGGCCCCGAGGCGGCCGGCAAGGTGGTGTATTTCATGTCGATCGAGGGCGCGAAATTCCGCCGCCCGGTGGTCCCCGGCGACCAGTTGCGCATCCACATCGTCAAGCAGCGCAGGCGCGGCAATGTCTGGAAGTTCAGCGCCGTGGCCAAGGTGGATGGCGTTTCGGTGGCCGAGGCGACCTATGCCGCGATGATCATGGACCATTGATACGGTCTGCCACGATTTTGCCATTTTCTCGACAATTCAGGGGCTTATAGGGCGTTTCTCGGAAATATACGGCAACAATGATTGTTTGGCCGCGGCGCGGAGCCGGGCCTAGTGTGCACCTGCACAGTAGACCTCGTGACCCCGAAAGCTCACCCGATGGACGTCTTCCCCGCCCACGCCCGCGCGGTCACCACCGAATATGCCGACCATCTCTCGCTGCCGGAGCGCGGTGTGCAGATCCATGCGCTCGCCGTGGTCGATCCCACCGCCCGGCTGGGCATGAACGTGCAGGTCGGCCCGTTCTGCACCGTCGGCCCGGATGTGGAGATCGAGGATGGCGCGCGGCTGATCTCCCACGTCGTGGTCGATGGCCATACCCGCATCGGCGCTGATGCCGTGCTGTATCCGCATTGCACCGTGGGCATGGCGCCGCAGGACCTGAAATACCGTGGCGAGCCCACCTTCACCGAGATCGGCGCCCGCACCCTGGTGCGCGAGCACGTCACCATCCACCGCGGTACCGCCCATGGCCGCGGCGTCACCCGCGTGGGCACCGACTGCATGCTGATGGCGGTGGCCCACGTGGCGCATGATTGCCAGCTCGGCAATGGCGTGATCGTGGCCAACAACGTGGTGATGGGCGGCCATGTCAGCATCGGCGACAACGCCGTGATCGGCGGGGCCGCGGCCATCCACCAGTTCGTGCGCATCGGCCGCGCGGCGATGATCGGCGGCGTGTCCGGGGTGGAGGCCGATGTCATTCCCTTCGGCACCGTGCTGGGCAACCGGGCGCGCCTGGCCAGCCTGAACGTGATCGGCCTGCGCCGGCGCGGCTTCTCGCGCGAGCAGATCGCCCGGCTGCGCGCCGCCTTCAAGCTGATGTTCCGCGGCCCCGGCGTGTTCGCCCGCCGGGTGGAGCAGGTGCGCGCCAGCCTCGGCGAGGACGCCCTGGTGGCCGAGGTGCTGGCCTTCATGGACGCACCCAGCAAGCGCGGCCTGATCCGCGCCGCCGGCATCGGCGCGGAGCCCGACGAGGGCTGATCCCCGCACGGCGGGATTTGCCCCACCCTGGCGGTTGCGCAAGGTGGCTGTGTACATCTAATGTTTCCCCGAGGAATATCGGGGATACGAGCCATGTCGCTGAGCCGCCGCGGCCTTCTGGCAACCGCTGCCTTGGGCGCCACCGCACTGACCGCGCCCGCCATTGTCCAGGCCCAGGCCAGCCGGGAACTGCGCTTCATCCCGCACGCCGATCCCACGTCGCTGGATCCCGTGTGGACCACGGCGGACATCACCCGCAACCACGGCAACCTGGTCTATGACCAGCTCTACGGCGTGGACGAGAACTTCAAGCCGCACCCGCAGATGGTCGCCGGTGCCACCACCTCGGCCGACGGCCTGACCTGGGAACTCACCCTGCGCGACGGGTTGACGTTCCACGACGGCGCGCCGGTGCTGGCGAAGGATTGCGTGGCCACCATCAAGCGCTGGTGGGTGCGCGACAGCTACGGCACCGTGCTGCAGTCGCTGACCAACGAGATCACCGCGCCGTCGGACAAGGTGATCCGCATCCGCCTCAAGAAGCCCTTCGCCCTGCTGCCCGAGGCACTGGCCCAGCCGGCCTGCGTGATCATGCCCGAGCGCATCGCCGCGACCAGCCCGAACGTCCAGATCACCGACCCCGTCGGCAGCGGCCCGTTCCGCTTCAAGACCGATGAGCGCGTGTCCGGCAGCCGTGTGGTCTATGAGCGCAACGCCGCCTATGTGCCGCGCCCGGACGGCCAGACCAGCTTCCTGGCCGGGCCGAAGGTGGTGCATTTCGACCGCGTGATTTGGACCGTCCAGCCCGACCCGGCCACCGCCGCGGCGGCGATGCAGAAGAACGAATTCGACTGGTATGAAGCCGCGGCGATCGACCTGGTGTCGCTGTTGCGCCGCGACCGCAACCTGTCGCTGCGGATCATCAACCGCATGGGCGGCATCGGCTGCATCCGCTTCAACCACCTGCACCCGCCGTTCAACAACGTGGCGATCCGCCGCCTGGTGCAGGCCTGCGTCAACCAGCGGGACTTTGCCGAGGCGGTCGCCGGTGCCGAGCCGGAGCTGATCAAGACCGGCGTCGGCCTGTTCACGCCGGGCATGCCGATGGCCACCGATGCCGGTGTGGAGGCGATGGCCGGGCGCACCGATTTCGACAACGTCAAGCGGGAGCTGGTCGCCGCCGGCTACAAGGGCGAGAAGGTCGTGCTCCTCGGCCCCTCCACCATCCCCTCGCTGCATGCCCAGTCGCTGGTCACCAACGACCTGTTGGGCCGCATGGGCTTCAACGTCGATTACCAGGCGCTGGAATGGGGCACCGTGGTGCAGCGCCGCGCCAGCAAGGAGCCGAACGACAAGGGCGGCTGGAACATCTTCATCACCAACCTGACCAGCCTGACCAACGTCTTCGTGCCGGCGCAGTTCGCCATCCGCTCCGGCCCCGCCGCCTGGTTCGGCTGGCCCGATGCGCCGAAGCTGGAGGAGTTGCGCGATCAGTGGCTGGTGGCGCCGAACGAGGCCGAGCAGAAGCGCATCGTGCGCGAGCTGCAGCTCCAGTCGTTCCGCGACGTGCCCTATGTGCCGACCGGGCAATGGGTGGGCTATACCTGCTTCAACAATTCGCTGACCGGCATCCAGAACGGCTGGCCAGTGTTCTGGAGTGTCCGTAAGGCTTGAATCAGAAAGCGATGTATTGAAGTTTTTTGGTTCTTTTTTTTAAAAAAGAACAAGCACTTCTTTTTGAAAAAAGACGCAAAAGCTTTCGTTCGTTTGTCTGAACGGCAGGTGTCTGGATGGCAGGCCGCGCGGGGTCAGGCCCGCAGCCGTCACCGGCTCATCAGCACCGGCAGCGCGGCCCGTTCCAGCACCGTGCGGGTCACTCCGCCCAGGATCGTCTGCCGCCAGCGCGGATGCGAATAGGCCCCCATCGCCAGCAGGTCGGCGCCGAAGGCCTGTGCCGCCGCCAGCAGGCCGATGCCCACGCTCTTTTCCATCGGCTCGAACTGCGTCACCTCGGCCTTCACCTCGTGCAGCGCCAGGTAGTCGGCCAGGGCCGCCGCCTCCGGTCCGCGGCGGTGATAGCCGGTGGCGGTCAGCACCCGCACGGCCTGGGCACGCTTCAGCCAGGGCAGCACCGCCTGTACGCCCGAGGCCGATTCCGCGGTGCCGTTCCAGGCGATGCAGATGCGCGTGCCGATCGCCGCCGGCGGCTGCGGCGGGGCGATCAGCACCGGCCTGCCGCTGTCGAACAGGGCGGCGTGCAGCGCATCGGCGAACACCGCGTCGTCGTCATGGTTCAGATGCGGCAGCACGGTCAGGTCGGCCAGCCGCGCCAGCTTGGCCACCGCCTCGTCCTCGCGTCCCGTGGTCAGCACGAATTCCCCGCTGGCCCCGACGGCATCGCGCGACGCCCGGGCCACCGCAATGCCGTGCGCGCCGCATGCCGCGGCGAAGCGGGCCTGCGCCGCCTGGATCACGGTGGCGCGTTCGCTCTCCGCCTCCTCGGCCATCTCGTTGATCATGCCGATCGGGAAGATGTCCGGGCCCAACGCCTGGATGCTGGCCGTGGCGCGGTAGAAATACACCGCCACCATATGCGCCCGCCAGGTGGTGGCCACCAGGGCGGCAGTGGCCACGGCCACATCGTCGGCCGGGGTGCCGTACAGCGGAACCAGCAGCTTCTTGATCGCCATCCTGCGCCTCCGTTGATTGTGCCGCCCCGCCCGCCGGAGACCCGGTGCTACACCAGGGCGGCGGCTTTCACCCCGAACTCCTCCAGGAAGGCGGTTGCGTGGTCGATCCGCCCGGTCATGGCGCGCGGGTCGCGCGTGACGATCTGATACACCGCCTCGGCAATGTTCTCCACCGGCGAGACGCGGTGCTGGTTGGACTCGTTGATCAGCCGATGCACCGCCACCCCCGGCGTGGCCACCAACCCCGGCGAGATCGCGTTGACCGAGATGTTGTCGGCATAGACCTCGGAGGCCAGCCCGGTGGAGAACCGCTCCAGCGCCGCCTTGCACATGCCATACACCGTGCCGCCCGGATTGGCCCCGGCATAGGGCTTCAGCGGATGGATCGCCGCCCCCGACGACAGGGTGACGATGGCGCCGGATTTCTTCGCCCTCATCGCCGGCAGCACCATCTGCGCCAGGTGCAGCGCCGCCCAGACCTGGACCTCGATCATCAGGTCGAAGCGCTTGGCCGGAAAGCTCTCGATCGGCAGGAAGAAGGTGACGGCGGCGTTGTTGACCAGGATGTCGACCGGGCCATAGGCGGCCACCGCTTCGGCGTGCAGCCGCTCGCGGTCCGGGCCGTGCGACAGGTCCGCCTTGACGAACATCGCCTCGCCGCCGGCATCGCGGATGCGCCGCAGCGTGTCGTTCAGCGTGCCCGGCAGCCGGCTCTCACCCTCCTCGGAGGTGCGCGCGGTGCACACCACCTTGGCCCCCTCCATCGCCAGGCGCACCGCCACGGCCTCGCCGATGCCACGGCTGGCGCCGGTGACCAGTGCGACCTTGCCCCGCAGGGTACCGTTCGGATTGATGCGTGCGGCTGTCATGTTCGTGATGTCCTGGTGCTGCGTTGCCTGCCCCGACCCTAGACCATGATCCCCGCCATAAGAAGCGGCGATCGTGGTCTAGGGCGCTGTTTTGTCGTGCGATTCACGCAACCGGCGGCGCCGCGCCGGCGATCGCGCCGCCGCACCCGAGTCGCGCCGGCAGGAATGCGCTCCCGCACGCCCTGCGCCGGCGCCGAACGGTCCTGCCGCCGGCCCGGCGGGGGTATTTTTTAACGCCTCGGCGGGGCGCGTTTCATCCGTGATTCGATCGTGAAAGCGCCGTCGCAGAACCATGTCAAAGCGCTGACGGCGATGGGTTTAACGTTACGAAATATGGCTCAAACAGGACCACTTCCTGCTGCGCCGGCCGCATAAACCCTTGAAACTAGACCGCCGCCACCGGGCCCCGTTAACCTTTCATTAGCACCTTCGGCGTGTGCTGAGCCCAGCGCAGCCCGCTTGCCGGGCCGCGGCGAACCGATGGGGAAAAAAGACAATGAGCCCACTCGACATTCTGGCGGCGGCTGAAAACGCAGCGACCGGCGGCCTGGCCTGCCCGCAATCGCAGGAGATGCTCCGGTTGGAAGTCCTGGCCGAAGCGGTCGCCCATGTCTGCCCCGGTGCCCAGCGCACGTTCCATGAAGACTATCTCGGCCGCGCCATCCTGCTGATCGACCTGCCGGCATCGGGCGGGGACGCGGTCTGCCTGGTGGTCGGACCATCGGGGCAGGACGGCTTCGACCTGGCGCGCATGACCGACGAGGAAATGGTCCCGCTCGGCGAGGACCTCAGCCGCACCGCACTGCTTGCACGCTTGCGCACCGTCCGGGCGTGAGCCGTCGTGGCGGAGCCGGAAATCCGGCGCGGTCCGCACCGGGATCTGCGGCATCGCGATAGGATCAGAAGAAGCGGTTCTTTTTTGAAAAAAAGAACCAAAAAACTTCCATTCCCTGGAGTTTGCGGCACGCCGCCTGCCACACGATAAACAACGAACGAAGTCTTTTTGCTTATTTTTCTTCAGAAAAAGAAGATTTTCTTTCTTGCGCCGCCCGCCGCGCCAACACCCGTGCCACAAGGCAACAGGGCATTCCCCTCAGCCATTGGCGAAGACATACATGTAGTCGCTGCCGCTGCCGGGGTCGGTGCCGAACAGCACCGACAGCCGCCCGCCGGTGCGATCGGCGTCGGCCATCCCGGCCAGGGTCAGCGACACCGCGGCCTTGCCCGCCGCGGTGGCATGCATGGTCAGCCCGGTATGGCCCTCCGCCCCCGCGCCCTCGATCCAGTCGAGCGCATAGTCCGCCGGTGTCACCCCCCACAGCGTGACCGCATCGCCGGCACCCAGCGCCTCCACCGTGCTCCAGGTCGCCGCCGCCGCGCCGCGGGCATCCAGGAAGAACGTATCCGCCCCCACGCCGCCGGTGAGGAAATTCGATCCGGTGCCGCCATCCAGCACGTTCTGCCCCGCCGTCACCGCCAGCGCGTCGTCGCCGCTGCCGCTGCGCAGGAACACGTTCGGCGCATTGGCCGACAGCGCGATGCCGTCGGCGCCCAGATAGATGAACGCCTGGTCCAGATGGTTCAGCGGCCCGGCATAGACGCTCATCGCCGGGGTGCTGGCAGTCCCGGTCGCGATGTCGGTCATGGCCAGCGCCACCGCGGGCGGCGGCACGAAATCGTCGGTCAGCGTCACCACCGCCTCGGCCCGCCCCAGCCTGGCGCCGACCGGCGTGCCGAGCCGGACGCTGAAGGTCTCGCTGTTCTCCTGCTTGTACGCCTCGTCGTTGACCAGCACCGTCACCGTGGTGCTGAGCGGGCCGCCCGGGGTGAAGACCGCGTTGCCTGACTGGGCATAGGGCATGTCCCCGTCGGCGATCCGCGCGGTTCCGTCCGCCATTGACCACGGCACGGTCACGGTGGCGGCCGGGGCGGCGTCGAGCGTAACGGTAAGGGCGATGCGCACCGCCGCCTCGCTCACCGTCACATCGGCGCCGATGGCGGCCACCGGCAGCGTCGGCACCGTGACCTGGAACATCGCCCATTCGGTCGTGGTGGTCCCGTCGGAGACGCGAACGTACAGCATATCGTCGGTCGTGCCGGTGACGAAGCTGATGCCGCCGAGATCCGCCGCCGCCACGCCGATCACCGTGTTGGTCGGCTGCGCCACGCCGTTGATCACCCAGTGCCCGCTCGTCGCCGCGGTGCTGCCGTCCCAGAAATTGTAGTACAGCGTGTCGCCATCGGCATCCGACGCGGTGAACAGCGCCGTCGCCGGAATCGTCATCCCGCTGGCTGCCGCGGCATGATCGGCGGCACGCACCACCGGCACGGTCGAGGTCGGGCGGAACTGCGCCGCCATGGCATCGACCGCCACGTTGGCCGCCGCGATGCTTGTTGTCGTCGCGTAGCTTCCGGCGATCCCGCCGCCCGAGAAGGTAACCGTGTAGTTCCCCGCCGGCACCGCGATCTGGTAGCCCCCCGACGCCCAGGTGGTGGTGGCGAAGCTGCCGCCCGCGCCCACCACGGCCACGCTCACCCCGCCCCGCCCCTCGCCGGCGTCATAGGCCGTGTCGCCATCGCCGTCGTCGAACACCACGCCGACAATCTGCGGCGCATAGCCCTGGCGCCGGCCCAGTTCCTGGGTGACCACCAGCGGCCCGACATAGGTTGCGGGATTGCTTTCCGGCGTGATGTCGATGCCGATCTCGCTAAGGCCGGCGTTGATCAGGTTCAGCCGATGCCCCGCCGGCGTCTGCATGCCACCGGTGCCCCCGCCCCAATCCACCACGAAGCCGGCATGGGCGAATTGCGCCGAGGAGGCGAAGGCGTAGATGTTCTCGCCCAGCGACTCGTATTTGTAGCCCGTCGCCGCCACCCGCGGCCCCAGTCCGGCCTCGCCCGGCAACTGGTGGGACTGCGTGTCGGCGGCGATCATCAGCGCCGAATGCGCCGCCGCCGCGTCATCCAGCAGGTTGTTCCAGGCCAGCGGCGGCGCGCTGGCCAGCGCGGCCATCTGCTGGGCGAACAGCGCCGTATCGACAGTGAAGTAGAGCAGGGCGCTGTTGACCGCCGCCGCCTCGGCCGCCGTCATGCCCACGCCGCCGATGATCCGCGCCGCCTCCCCCGCCGGATCGGCGCGGAAGCGGTTGATCAGCTCCAGCAGCTCCTGTTCCGCATTGCTCGGCAGTCCCATGCCCGCGCCTCCGCCGCCGCGCCTAGCCTGCCAGCGACGCCAGGCTCCGCACCAGCACCCGCGCCCCGGCGGCCAATTGCCCGGGCGTGGAATATTCCGCTGGATTATGGCTGATCCCGCCCCGCGAGGGCACGAAAATCATCCCGGTCGGGCAGATCGGCACCACGAATTGCGCGTCATGGAACGCGCCGGAGGGCAGGGCACGATGCCGCAACCCCTCGGCCGCCGCCGCCGCCGCCACCGCCCCGGTCACCAGGGGATCGAACACCACCGGCATGGCGTGGAAATTCTCCTCCACCGCCACGCCGCAATGCGCCACGGCATCGCGGATCGTGGCCTCGATCGCGTCCCCCTTTTCGCGCAGCACCGCGGCGTCGGGGTGGCGCAGGTCGATGGTGAAGCGCACCCGGTTGGCCACGCTGTTCGATGTATTCGGCGCCACCTCGATCCGCGCCACGGTGAAGCGCAGCGTGTCGCTGGCGTCGGCGGTCAGCGCGTTCAGCGCCGTGATCGCCCGCACCATGTCCTGCACCGCATCCCGCCGCCCGCGCAGCGGCGCCGTGCCGGCATGGGCGGTCGCGCCGGTGAGGGTGACGGTGAACCAGCGGCTGCCCTGGATCCCGCTCACCACGCCGATATCCAGCCCCTCCGCCTCCAGGATCGGCCCCTGCTCGATATGCGCCTCGACATAGGCATGCGGCACCACGCCCCCGGGGCCGCCCAGCGCCCGGCGCGGAATATCCGCCTCCGCCGCCAACTGCTCGGCCAGCGCATCGCCGTAGCGAACCCCGTCGGGATCGAGAATACCGTCGAACGCCGCCGGCTTCGTGTGCCCGGACCAGCTCATGCTGCCGGTGCAGCCCGGCCGGAACCGCCCGCCCTCCTCGTTGGTCCAGGCCACCAGTTCGATCGCCCGGCGCGTGGCCACCCCGGCATCGTGCAGCGCGCACAGCGCCTCCAGCCCCGCCACCACCCCCCAGATGCCGTCGAACCGCCCGCCCTGCGGCTGGCTGTCCATGTGGCTGCCGGTCAGCACCGGCGCCAGCGACGGGTCGCTGCCCTCGCGCCGGAAGAACAGGTTGGCCGCCGCATCCACGCTGACCGCGCACCCGATCGCCCGCGCCCAGCCGATCATCAGCCGCCGCGCCTGCCGGTCCCCCGCCGACAGGCAGGGCCGGTTCACGCCGCGATCCTCCGGCCGGTCACCGACGATCGCGCCGATCTCGGCCAGCTCCATCAGCCGCCCCCACTGCCGCGCCTCGCTCACCGATCCGCTCATGCCGCCCCCTCCGCCGCCGGCCGCAATGGTGGAACACAAGCGGCAACGGCGCCAGCGTCGCGTCATCGTGCCGCGGAGCGCCCTGGTGATGAGCCGAGCCCATTTCCTGCGCGGCCTCGGCGCCCCCACCATCGACCGCAACGCCTCCCTCGCCAGGGCCTGGGCCGACATGACGAGCGCGGGCGTGCTGCGGCTCCAATCCGGCGACATCGCGGCGTAGCGGAAAGAAAAGCAAGCGCGTTCTTTTTTGAAAAAAAGAATCAAAAAACTTCTAATGATAAGAAAGTCTTTTTGCTTCTTTTTCTTCAGAAAAAGAAGGCCTAGCTTTCTTCAACTCCGCACCAGTCCCGTCATCGCCGCCGCCGCCGCGCTGTCCGGAAACACCTGCGCCAGCGCCGCCGCCGACAGGCCGAGATGCGGCCCCAGCACCCCCTTGGCGATGCTGCGCAGATCGGTGGTCGGCACCAGGTCGCGCCCCTCGAACAGCGCGCCCAGGCCGGGCCAGGTGCCGCGCACCCGCCCGCCGGCCACCGCGCCGCCCAGCACGAAGGCCACCGTGCCGGTGCCGTGGTCGGTGCCGCGCGTACCGTTGATCCGCACCGTGCGGCCGAACTCCGTCATCACCAACACCACGCTCCGGCGCCATGCCGGCCCAAGCCCCGCCTTCAGCGCCACCATCCCGGCATCCAATTGGCGCAGCGGCCCGGCCAGGCGCGCGGCCTGGTTGGCATGGGTGTCCCAGCCGCCGATCTCCAGCGCCGCCAGCCGCGGCCCATCGGCGGCGGCAAGTAGCCGGCCAGCGGCGGCGGCCAGCGCCGGGAAGCCGAACCGGTTGGGCGGCTCGGCCGCACCCGCCAGGGTGGCCGCCGAAAAGCCGCGCTCGCGCAGCCCGGCGGCAATCGCCGGCCCGGTCAGCGGATCACCTGCATGCAGCGCGGCAATGCGGGCGTACAAATCGGCCTACGGCGTCTGGAACGACTGCGGCAGCCAGTTTCCCACCGGCGCCGGCCCGCGCAGCAACACCGGCATCAGGCTGCCCACCGCCAGCGCCAGCTCGCTGCCGCCCCGCGCCATCGGCGCCGCCAATGCGCCCGCCACCCGGTTCAGCCAGCCGCTGCCCAGCCGCGCCTCGGCGCCGAACTCCATGTAGTCCTGCGCCTCGAAATGGCTGCGGTTGCGCCACGAGCCGGCCACCGCATGCACGATCGCCGCCTCGCCGGCCTGATACATCCCGTGCAGCCCCGCCAGCGCCGGGTGCAGCCCGAAGAACCCGCCCAGGTCCAGCAACCCGCCCTCCGCCCCCGGCCCCGGCCCCGCCAGCTCCCCGCGCAGCCCCGCCAGCGCCGCCTCGCCATAGGCCGGCACCGCCGCCAGCCCATCCAGCGCCCCGCGCAGGATCACCACCACCAGCCGCTGCTCGGTGGGGGCCGCGCCCACCGCCAGGGCATTGCGGCCGAACGCCACCGCCCCGGCCAGCCCCAGCAGGGCACCGCGCCGCGACAGCCGGAATGGGGGATGCGGGGTCATCGGCGCTGGAACTCCGGGGCGGTGAACAACAGCGCCAGCGCATCCCGCCGCGACCCCGCCCGCGCCATCGCGTCCCGCGTCGCCGCACCCAGCAGCGGCCCCAGCGCGCGCGCGCCAACCGCCATGGCATCAAGCCCGCCGCCCCGCCCGGCCACGCCATAGGCCCAGTCGATCCGCCGCATCATCGCCTCCGGGCTCGCCCAGTCCGCGGCGGTATCCGGCCAGCCATTGGGCAGCGGCGCATTCATCACCGCCTGGCCCAGCGCGGCCATCGCGCCGCGAAGCTGCGGCCGGCTGCCGGGCGCCAGGTCCATCGCGCGCACCACCGCCAGCACATACTCCGCCGGGCTGCGCAGCTTGGCCAGCGGCACCCAGGCCTCGTCCAGCCGCGTCACCGCCAGCGCCGCGGCCTTCAGGTCGCCGTCGCTCTCGCGCAGCACCGCCGCCACCCGCGCCACCGCCGCCGCCGGCGGATCATCGGCCACGAAATGCCGCACCAGCTTGCCCGCCAGGTTGTGCAGCGTCGCCGGATGCCGCGCCAGCCACCCCAGCACCGCATCCAGCGCCGCCGGCCCCTGGGGATAGGTCTGGCCCATCACCACCTTCGCCCCCGGCGCGTGCGCCCGCGGCCGGAACAGCGCCCGCGGCGGGTCCTGCCGCAGCGCCACCGACCAGCCGGTCAGCAGCCGGGCAAGCGCGGTCACATCGGCCTGCCCATACCCCGCCGCCGGCGTCACCGTGTGCAGCTCCAGGCATTCCCGCGCCAGGTTCTCGTTCAGCCCGCCCCGCCCGCTCGCCCGCGCCGCCACGCTGTCCGGCCCGATCGACTGCGCATTGTCCAGGTAGTACAGCATCGCGGGATGGCGCATCACCGCGCCCAGCATATCGGCGAACCGCCCGGTCACATGCGGGCGGATCGCCTCGCGCAGATACGCGTTGGCCACCGCCGCCACCCCGCCGCGACGGATGCTGACGGTGAAATGATTGGCCCAGAACCACACCAGCCGCTCGCGGAACGGTGCCGCGGTGGTCGCGGCGTGATCCAGCAGCGTCGCGGTATCCTCCCGCAGGATGCCCCGCGCGGCGCTGATGCCGTCATTGCCGCGCCTGAGGTCGTCGCGCCACGCCACCAGCCCCTCGGCCAGCGTGCGCGCCGGCAGCGCCAGCGCCGGGTCGGGGCCCTCCAGCTGGGCGGCCAGCCACGCCGCGGGATCGCCCGGCGGCGCCTCGTCGCCGCGGCGTCCCAGCCCGAACCGGTTCATCGCGTGGATGGCCCGCACACTCATCAATACACTATGGCACGAACCCGCCCGCCGCCGCACCGGGTGATGCGCCCGGTTTGCTGCCATGCAGCACTTCAGGCCAGTTCACGCTTGCAAATCGCCGCGCGCGGGGGCATGTCACCCCGCAATCCAGCCGGCGTAGGGCCGATCTGACGGGTGCGCGCGGGGCGAAAGCTCCGCTGCGCCGTCACGCGTCGTATCGTCGCCGGCTATCCTTGCCCGCGCGCCCGCGCCCGTGCTGAGTCGGCCCCCCGGTGGGGCAAATGGAGGCCATCGTGTCCACTGATCTCGCCCGCCTGCGTAACATCGGCATCACCGCGCACATCGATGCCGGCAAGACCACCACGACCGAGCGCATCCTGTACTACACCGGCGTGTCCCACCGCCTCGGCGAGGTCCATGACGGCAACACCACCACCGACTACATGGACCAGGAGCGTGAGCGCGGCATCACGATCACCTCGGCGGCGGTGACCTGCGAGTGGAAGGACCACCGCATCAACATCATCGACACCCCCGGCCACATCGACTTCAACATCGAGGTGAACCGCTCCCTGCGCGTGCTCGACGGCGCCGTGTTCATCATCGAGGGCGTGGCCGGCGTCCAGCCGCAGTCCGAGACCAACTGGCGCCTGGCCGACCGCTACAACGTCCCGCGCATCATCTTCATCAACAAGATGGACCGCACCGGCGCCGATTTCTACCGCGCCTTCGACACGCTGAAGGAGAAGCTGGACATCGTCGCCCTGCCGCTGCAACTCCCGATCGGCGTCGAGGACCGGTTCGTCGGCATGGTCGACCTGGTCGAGATGAAGGCGCTGATCTGGGAAAGCGGCGAGCTCGGCGCGAAGTTCAACGAGGCGCCGATCCCCGACGACATGCTGGAGAAGGCCAAGGAGGCCCGCCAGCTCCTGCTCGACACCGCGCTTTCGGTGGACGACGCCGGCATGGAGGAATATTTCGAGCACGGCGACGTCAAGGTCGAAACCCTCAAGCGCGCCATCAAGTCCGGCACGATCTCCGGCGCCTTCCGCCCCGTCCTCTGCGGCAGCTCCTTCAAGAACAAGGGCGTCCAGCCCCTGCTCGACGCCGTGCTCGACTACCTGCCGAGCCCGATCGACGTTCCCGGCATCTCGGTCGCCGCCGAGGAAGGCGAGGAGGACGGCGAGCACAGCGACCGCCGCCGCATCAAGGCCGACCCGAACGCCCCCTTCGCCGGCCTGGCCTTCAAGATCATCAACGACAAATACGGCGCGCTGACCTTCGTGCGCGTCTATGCCGGCACGCTGCGCAGCGGCGACACGGTGATGAACACCACCAAGGGCGAGAAGCAGCGCGTCGGCCGGATGTTCCAGATGCACGCCGACAAGCGCGCGGAAATCAAGGAAGTCTCGGCGGGCGACATCGCCGCCTTCGTCGGCCTGAAGGACACCGCCACCGGCGACACCCTGGCCTCCACCGAGGATCCCGTGGTGCTTGAGCGCATGGCCTTCCCGGTGCCGGTGATCGACATCTCCGTCGAGCCCGCCACCAAGGACTCGGTCGAGAAGATGACCATCGGCCTGCAGAAGCTGGCCGGCGAGGACCCCTCGCTGCGCCTGCGCACCGACCAGGAATCCGGCCAGACCATCCTGTCCGGCATGGGCGAGCTGCACCTGGAAATCATCATCGACCGCCTGAAGCGCGAATACGGCGTCCAGGCCAATGTCGGCGCCCCCCAGGTCGCCTACCGCGAGACCATCAGCAAGGCCCACACCGAAATCTACACCCACAAGAAGCAGACCGGCGGTTCCGGCCAGTTCGCCGAGGTGAAGATCATCTTCGAGCCGATGGAACGCAACGGCGGCGTGGTGTTCGAGAACAAGGTGGTCGGCGGCTCGGTGCCGCGCGAATACATCCCGGCGGTGGAAAAGGGCATCCGCGTCCAGGCCGATACCGGCGTGCTCGCCGGCTTCCCCACCGTCGACTTCAAATACTCGCTCGTTGACGGCAAGTACCACGACGTCGACTCCTCGGCGCTCGCCTTCGAAATCGCCGCCAAGGCCTGCTTCCGCGAAGGCATGAAGAAGGCCAGCCCGATCATCCTGGAACCGATCATGGACGTCGAGGTCACCACGCCCAACGACCATGTCGGCGACGTCGTCGGCGACATCAACCGCCGCCGCGGCCAGATCCAGAACCAGGAAAGCGCCGGCTCCACCGTCATGGTCCGCGCCCACGTGCCGCTGAAGGAAATGTTCGGCTACATCTCCGACCTGCGCAGCATGACCAAGGGCCGCGCCAGCTTCACCATGCAGTTCCACCACTACGACCCCGTGCCCCGCAACGTGGCCGACGAGATCATGAAGAAGAGCGCCTAGCCAACGCTCCAATCGAAAAGCGGCGCGGGGAGCGATCCCCGCGCCGTTTTCATGTGCAGTAACAATCCTCGAAATGAGTGGCCGAAAAGGTCAGGAAAGCCTGGGCTCCGCCCAGACCCGCCTGGTCCGGCGCGCGCCTTCGCGCGACGGGCCGAGCCCCTGGACCTCATCTATTTGAAAAGTAATGGGATTCCAAAGGCCCCCGGCCTTTGGTGGGTGCAGGGCAAAGCCCTGCTCTTGCCTGGATTCATGAGTCGTTGCTTTCAAGGATTGGGATAAGACAAGACTCTTCTTTTTGTGAACAAAAAGAAGCAAAAAAACTTCACCCTCTCCCCTTGGGGGAGCGGGCCGGGGTGAGGGGTGCCCCACCAACGCACGCGCCGAATGCATCTTCCGTCATCCTGGGCGGAGCGAAGGACCCACGCCTTCTTCCCGCCGGTCAGGCGGCGCCATCCCGCACCGGATCGGCCACCCCGGCGCCGCTACCCGCCCAGCAGCGCCCGCGCCGAGGCCTGCGCGAAATACAGCATCAGCGCCGCCGTCGCCGTCCGCACCAACACGTCCCACCACCGCGCGCCGGCGCCGCCGGCATGCCGGCGCAGCCCCACCACCGCGCCCGACCACACCAGCCCCCAGGTCAGCGCGCCGGCGATGATCGCCGCCACCATCGCCAGCAACGCCCCCGCCCCATGCTGGGTCAGTTCCGGCCGGCCGATCGCCGCCAGCCAGAATGCCGCATTCCACGGGCTCGTCAGCGCCAGCGTCATGCCCAGCAGGAAGCTTGCCCGCCGCCCGTCGAACCGCGCCGCGGCCGGGCGTGCCGTGCCCCGCGCCGCCCGCCACGCCCCGCGCAGGAACACGGCCGCCAGCCCCAGCAGCAGGGTGATGCTCAAAACGCCGAGCGCCAACTGCATGCGCGGCCCGGTGAACGCCACCCCCACACCCAGCAGCACCAGCAGCGCCCAGGCCGCATCCCCGGCGCAGGCTCCGGCCAGCAGCCCGAAACCCGACCAGAATCCGCCAGCCAGGCAGCGTCGCGCTATCTCGGCGTTGATCGGCCCCGGCGGCCAGGCCACCGACCAGCCGAGCACGAACCCGCTGGCCAGCAACGACAACAGCGGCGTGCCGCTCACGAACCGGCCTGCCGGGCCCGCGGCCAATCCGTCGCATGCACCAGCGCGATCACAGTCAAGCCGGGATTCCCCCAAGAACGGCCGCCTTGGCCATCGGCGCGGGACGATAGCCACCAAACCCGGCATCCGCCAATGGCGCCACGGCCTCGGCACGACGCCGCGCCACGATTTCGCCACCGTGCTGGCGCGGCTCGCCGACGCAGCCGGCCTGGCCAACCCGCTCGCCCGCGCGTGCAGTCGCGACACTTGCACCGGTTTGCCGGATCGGGTAAGAACAAAGCATGAACAATCCTGCGGCCGACACCACAGCGCCCGCCCCACCGCCACCACCGCCGCCGCCGCCGCTGGCGGTGGCCGAGGTCGCCGCGCGCCTGGAGTCCATCCTCGCCCCGCTGCTGCTGGTCGTCGTCGCCCATTCCCGCATCCTCGGCCATCTCACCCTGCCGCTCTGGACCCGCATCTCGCGGGCGCGCCAGCTCTTTGCCCGCCTGCTCGCCCGGCTCGCGGCCGGCCGCGCGCCGCGCCCCTCCGGCGCGCGGACCCGGCGCGCAAGGCCGGCGCCGCCGCCCGCGCCCGATGGGAGCGGTGGCGTGGCCATCGGCGCCAGTCCGGTCCCTGCGTTGTCGCGCCGTTTCGCCTGGGTCGTCCTGCGCATCGGCTACCAGGCCGCCGGCCTGGCATCCCAGCTCAACCACCTGCTCCAACAGCCCGGTGCCGCCGAGGCCATCGCCGCCTCGCCCGGCGCCGCGCGCAGCATGCGCCCGCTCTGCCGCATGCTCGGCATCGACCTGCCGCCGGCCCTGCGCCGGCCGGCACCCCCGCGCCGGCCAGGACTGCCAAGGCCGAAGCTGCCGCCGCCGAAGCCATCATGCCCGGCGGCGCTGCCGGCCGTCCCGCCGGGCACCCCGGACCGCGGGCTGCCCGACTATGTCCGCGCCGCCGTGCGCGCCTGGAAGCGCGGCCCGCAAAAAATCGCCTGATTGGCGGCGGGGCAGCGGCGTAGCATGAAGGTTACGATATCGTAACTAAAAGCCGAACCCCCAGCGCCTTCATCCGCATCGCTTCGTTCGACATGTTGCAGTTCGATGACACCAGGGCCGCGAAATGGCCCCGCCCCCCCGATCCCCCCTGCCGCCGCACCCGCCGGGCGCGCAGGCTGGCGCCATGCCGTTGCACGTCTTCCTCGTCGTCCTCGCCGCCGCCTTCCTGCACGCCGGCTGGAACACGCTGCTCAAGCTGCGCAACCGCCCCGCCGGCCACGGCGCCGCCATCGACCCGATGCGCAGCACCCTGCTGCTGGGCGTCGCCGCCAGCCTGATTGCCCTGCTTGCCCTCTCCGTCACCGGCCTGCCGTCGCCCCGCGCCTGGCCCTATGCCCTGGCCTCGGCGGTGGTCCACATCGCCTATTACCTCCTGGTCGGGGCCGCCTATCGTGCCGCCGACCTCTCCGCCGTCTATCCGATCACCCGCGGATCCGCCCCGCTGGGCTCGGCCCTGCTCGCCGCCCTCCTGCTCGGCGAACGCCTGTCGCCGCAATCCTGGGCCGGTGTCGCCTGCATCGGCCTGGGCGTCATCGGCATGGCCACCATGGCGCTGCGCCATGGCGGCCTCACCTGGACCGGCTTCGCCTTCGCCGCCGCCAATGCCGGCATCGTCATGCTGTACACCCTGATCGACGGCCAGGGCGCCCGCCTCTCCGCCAACCCCGCCGGCTACACCATGCTGCTCGAAGCCCTGTGCGGCCCGATGCTGGTGCCCGCCCTCGTCCTCACCCTGCGCGGCCCGCGCCGCTTCGGCCCCACCCTCGCCGCCGCCCTCGCCGAGGGCCGCTGGTGGCGCGCCCTGCTTGGCGCGTCGATGTCCATCGCCGCCTACGCCGCGGCACTCTGGGCCATGACCCGCGCCCCGATCGGCGCGGTCGCCGCCCTGCGCGAAGTCTCCGTCCTGATCGGCGTCCTGCTCGGCGCCCTGGTGCTGCGCGAAAGGGTCGGCCTGCCGCGCTGGATCGCCGCCGCCGTCATCGTCGCCGGCGCCATGCTGGTCCGCCTGGGCTGATCCCCGCCGCCTCAGGGGCTCGGCCGCATCACCTGGCGCAGCACGCGGCCTTCGGCAGCCGGTCGGCCCCGGCATTGATCCCGTCCAGCCCGATGGTGCCGCTGATCAGCTTGCGCACCGCAACCTTTCCCCGCTGCTACAGTGCGATAAAGGCCGGGATGTCGCGCGCCGGCCCGCATCTTCGTCGGGCTCTCCATCGTCCTGCCAGCGTCACGCACGCATCGAGACCTCCCCTCGGCCGCGCGGTTTCGTGTTCGCCAAACCGAATCCCCCTTTGCGCAACGTCATGCTAGGGTCTGCGCCACACAGGCGCCAGGCGGCGCGGGGGGAGACGGGAATGGACGGTGCTTTCGTGCTGGTCTGGGTGCTGGTGCTGGTTCTGGTGGTCGCCACCGTATTCGCCGGCACCAAGACGGTGTCGCAGGGCCAGGTGTGGACGGTGGAGCGTTTCGGCGCCTTCACCCGCGAGCTGCATCCCGGGCTGAACTTCCTGATCCCCTATATCGACCGCGTCGGCCGCAAGCTGAACGTGCAGGAACAGGTGCTGGACATCCCCGAGCAGAGCGTCATCACCAAGGACAACGCCACCGTGGCGGTGGATGGCGTGATCTACTACCGGGTGATGGAGGCGGCCAAGGCGGCGTACCAGGTGACCAACCTGGAGGGCGCGCTGTCCACCCTGGCGATGACCAACATCCGCGCGGTGATCGGCGAGATGGAGCTGGACGCCGCGCTGTCCTCGCGCGAGCGCATCAACACCCAGCTGCTCACCATCCTGGACGGCGCCACCGAGGCCTGGGGCGTGAAGGTCAGCCGGGTGGAGATCCGCCGCATCGAACCGCCGGAGAACCTGATCCGCGCGATGAACATGCAGATGACCGCCGAGCGCCAGCGCCGCGCCACCGTGGCCGCCGCCGACGGCGACCGGCAGGCCGCGGTGATGCGGGCGGAGGGCGAGAAGCAGAGCCTCATCCTGGCCGCCGAAGGCCGCCAGCAGGCCGCCAACCGCGATGCCGAGGCGCGCGAACGCCTGGCCGAGGCCGAGGCGGAGGCCACCAAGGTGGTGGCGGCGGCGGCGCGCGACGGGGGCGAGGCGGCGCTGCGCTACTTCATCGCCGACCGCTACGTCGCCGCCTTCGCCAAGGTGGTGGACAGCCCCGGCAGCCGGCTGGTGCTGGTGCCGATGGAGGCCACCGCCATGGCCGGCGGCATCACCCAGGCGATGGAGCTGCTGCGCGCGCCGCCGGCCGCCGCCGCCGGGAGTTCCGTGCCCCGCGCCGGCGCCTGACATGCCGTTCGATCTGGACCACGAAGTGCTGTGGCTGCTGGTGGGCCTTGCGCTGATGCTGCTGGAGATGGCGGTGCCGGGCGTGTTCCTGGTCTGGCTGGGGCTGGCGGCGCTGGGCACCGGGCTGGTGCTGATGGTGCTGCCGCTCGGCTTCGCCTTCCAGGTGGTGCTGTTCGGCGCCCTCGCCGCGGTGACCATCACGATCGGGCTGCGCTTCCGCCCGGCGCGGCCGAGCCGGCTGGTCAACACGCCGGGCTCGGGCCTGGTCGGGCGCGAGGCGATGGTGCTGGAATTCCAGGGCCGCAGCGGCCGTGTCCGGGTGGGCGACAGCGACTGGAGCGCGCGGCTTGCCAGCGGGGTGAAGGCGCCGGAGCCGCACGCGGTGCTGCGCGTGGTGGACGTGGATGGCACCACGCTGGTGATCGGGCCGCTCTGACCTGGCCGCGCCGACGCGGATTGCTTGACCGGGCGGGGCGAAACGGCGTTCAGTTATCCCAATGAAATGATGCACCGGCCACCAGGCCGGGAAGGGAGGGGACATGCGCACCATGCGGATGCTCGCGACACTGTTCGTGGCGGCGTTGCTGCTGGCCGTGGCGCCCGCGGCACGGGCGCAACTCGGCCAGTCCGGCCTGGTGGGCACGCCTGAAGGCATCACCATCGTCACCGACCCGGCGAAATGGCCCACCACCTTCCACGAGGCGCCGTCGCTGGCCGCCCTGGTCCGCGAGGGCAAGCTGCCGGCGGTGAAGGACCGGCTGCCGCAGGACCTGATGGTGATCCAGCCGGTGCGCGAGATCGGCAGATACGGCGGCATCTGGCGGCGCGGCTTCACCGGCCCGGGCGATGACGAGAACGGCAACCGGCTGAACGCCTCGGACCGGCCGCTGCTGGTGGACCACACCGGCACCAAGGCGATGCCGTCGCTGGCCAAGGGGTGGGAGCAGAGTGCGGATGGCAAGTCCTACACCCTGTTCCTGCGCCGCGGCCTGCGCTGGTCCGACGGGGCGCCGATGACGGCCGACGACTTCATGTTCTGGTTCGACGAGATCTACGGCAACAAGGACATCACGCCGACGCCGATCCCCGACATGTCGCCCCAGGGCAAGCCCGGGCGGATGGTGAAGGTGGACGACTACACGGTGCGCTGGGAGTTCGACGTGCCGTTCTTCCTGTTCGAGGAACTGATGAGCGGGGATACGCTGATCGGGGGCGGGCAGGCGGTGCGCCAGTCCAACGGGCGCAGCCACGGCGCCTATGCCCCGGCGCACTACCTCAAGCCGCTGCTGCCGAAATTCGCCGGCGGGGTGGAGGCGGCGAATGCCTCGGCGAAGGCGGAAGGCTTCGACAACTGGCTGTCGCGCCTGCATTTCAAGAAGGACTGGACGCGCAACCCCGAGGTGCCGGTGCTGGGCCCGTGGCGCACGGTGGAGCCGATCAACAAATCCACCTGGGTGATGGAGCGCAATCCGTACTACTGGGCGGTCGATACCGCCGGCAACCAGCTGCCCTATCTGGACCGGGTGGTGATGACCCTGGCCGAGAACCTGGAGGTGCTGAACCTGCGCGCCATGGGCGGCGAGTACGACCTGCAGGAGCGCCATATCGACATCGGCAAGCTGCCGGTGCTGCTGGAGAACCAGGCGCGCGGCAACTACAAGGTTCACCTCGACCTCGCGCTGAACGGGGCCGACGCCATCTACCACTTCAACCAGAGCTTCGACGGCGACGCCGAGATCGCCAAGTGGCTGCGCAATGCGGATTTCCGCCGCGCGCTGTCGCTGGCGATCGACCGCAAGCAGCTCAACGAGACGTTCTGGCTGGGGGTGGCCACCCCCGGCTCCACCGCGCCGGGCGAGTCGCTGCCGTATTTCCCCGGCCCCGGCTGGCGCGAGAAATGGTCCACCCATGACGTCAAGCAGGCCAACGCCCTGTTGGACAAGATCGGGCTGACGAGGAAGGACAGCCAGGGCTTCCGCCTGCGCACCGATAACGGCCAGCGCCTGCGCATCCAGGTGCAGGCGGTGCAGGCCTTCCTGCCCTGGCCGAAGATCAGCGAAATGGTCGCGGACCAGTGGGCCAAGGTGGGCATCCAGGCCGATGTGAAGGACATCGAGCGCAATCTCGCGATGACGCGCACCAAGAACAACGAGCACCACATCATGGTGTGGAACAACGGCGGGACCGAGCTGCTGTACCTGTTCCCCCGCCACGCCATCCCGGTGGACCCGACCGAGGCGTTCATGGGGCCGCTGCATGCGCTGTGGTACGCCAGCAATGGCGCCCAGGGGGTGAAGCCCGAGGACCCCAATATCCTGCGCATCATGGATCTGTACCGGGCCGCCGCCGGGCAGAAATCCGAGGAGCGGATCAGGACCGCCCAGGAAATCTGGAAGATCCTGATCGACCAGCAATACGCCATCGGCACCGTCGGCCAGTCCCCGGCGCTGATGGGGGTGCGGCTGGTGAGCAACCGGCTGGGCAACGTGCCGGACCGCAACTGCATCGCCCAGCATTGCCGGACGCCGGGCGGGGCGCATCCGGAGACGTGGTTCTACAGGAACTGACCGATGCCCTGGCGCGGGCGCCCCTCCCCGATCGGGGAGGGCGCTTGCCGGAAAGCTAGATCTTGTTTTTGTGAACAGAAAGAAGCAAGAAAACGTCACCCACTTAAGGGCGCGGCGATGGGCCACACCGGACGGGGCGGGTAGGTAACCAAAGCTTAAGGCGGTACCTCTTGACCCCTCGTCGCTGAGAGGCCACGTCCCGGCCATGAAGATCATCATCAATCGCATGGTCAACTCGGACGACGACGGCCGGACCCTGGACATGACGCCGGACGGCGAATTCCGCACCCCGCCACCCATGCCATGGTCGGCGCGTATCTTGCGGTATGCCGTGGTGCTCGCCGTACTGACCGCCGGGCTCGCCCTGGCGGCGCTGGCGCTGTGGTTCGCGTTGATGCTGATCCCGGTGGCGATCGGTGCCGCGTTGATCGCCTATGCCGTCTACCGCTGGCGCCTTTGGCAGGCTCAACGCCCGCGCTGAGGGACCGGCGGGGTTCTCAAGAGAGAACAAGCGCTTCTTTTTGAAAGAAGAAGCAAAAACTTTCGTTCATTGGGGTGTGGGGCTACTCCGCGGCCAGGGCTCCGGGCGCCATGCCGCATTCCTGGGCCAGCAGGGTGTAGCTGCGCCGCCTTGCCGCCGGGTCGTGGGCGGCGGACAGCACCACCATCTCCTCCACCTGCAATTCGGCCGCCAGCGCCCGCAGCTTGCCGGCGACCACGTCCGGCGTGCCCCAGAAGCTCTCCTCGCGCAGCCGTTCCAGCTTCAGCTTCTCGGCGTTGGAATAGTCATAGGCGGCGGCCTCGTCGGGCGAGGGCAGGGGGGCGAAGATGCCGCGGTCGCGCCAGATGCGGGCCAGGGCGCGGCTGCTGAACAGGCGCTCGGCCTCCGCGGCGGTCTCCGCGGTGATCGCCCAGACGCAGACGGCGCCGAGCGGGGTGGGGTGGCGGGAGCTCGGCCGGTAGCCGGTGCGGTAGAGGTCCAGCGCCTGGGCCGCGCCATGGCCGTCGGAGATGAACCAGGCGAAGCAGTACGGCAGGCCGAAATGGGCCGCCACCTGCGCGCCGTAGCTGGAACTGCCGAGAATCCACATCTCCGGCACCGTCGGGCCCTGCGGCTGGGCGGTGATGTCGCGGAACGGGTGGCGTTCGACCAGCTTCTCGCCGGCCAGCCAGGCCATCAGGTCGCGGACATCGGCGGGGAAATGATCCGACGCCGTCGCCGCGTTGGGGTTGAGCGCATGCGCCGTCATGCCGTCCGAGCCCGGCGCCCGGCCCAGGCCCAGGTCGATCCGCCCCGGCGCGATCGCCTCCAGCACCCGGAACTGCTCGGCCACCTTCAGCGCGGAGTAGTGCGGCAGCATCACGCCGGCGCTGCCGATGCGAATCCGGCTGGTGGTGGCGGCCAGGGCGGCCATCAGCACCTCCGGCGCGCTGCCGGCGATGGAGGCGGAATTGTGGTGCTCGGCCACCCAGTAGCGGTGGTAGCCCAGCGCCTCGCAGTGCTTCACCAGGGCGAGGCTCTCGCGGATCGAGGCATCCGGCGAGCGCCCGGTCACCACCGTCGATTGGTCCAGCACGGAAAGGCGCATTTCGGGGACTCCCGTCAGAAGCTGACATGGCCGAATGTCGCACGCAGCACGGCATAGGCAAGCCCGCCGACCACGAAGCCGACCAGCGTGCCGTTGATGCGCACGTATTGCAGGTCCGGCCCGATGCGCAGTTCCAGCCGCTCGGTGATGGTGCGCGAATCCCAGCCGCCCACCACATCGGCGACGAAATCCGCGATCTTCACCTGCCCGGCCGGGATCATGCCGCCCACCATCCCCTGGACCGTGGCTTGCAGCCGTGCATGCGCGCCGGGATCGGTGGCGAGCATGGTGCCGAGGTTTGCCAGCGCCTGTTCCAGGAACGCCACCGTCCGCCCGGTCGGCTTGCTGGCATCCGCCTCGAACGCCAGGCGCATGCGCGACCAGACGTCCCAGAACCACACCTGCACCGACTCGTGCGCCACCACCCGGCGAAGCGTTGCGCCCAGCTCGGCCGCACGCGCCGGATCGTCCTCGATGCGGGCGATTTCACGGCGCACCCATTCGTCGAAGGCGTCGCGCAGTTCGGACTGGTCGGCCGCCATCTTGTCCAGCTCGGCGCCGATCACCCCGATCACCCGGCTGGCCACCGTGGCGCCCAGCACCCAGCCCACCAGCCTTCCGCCCTGTTCGCGCACCCGGTCCTGGATGGCGTGGCGGATTGCCTCCTCGCGGCCGGCCAGCATCGTGCGTACCTGGGCCAGCACGTAGCCGAACACCTCCTGGTGCCGGCCGCCCTCCACCAGTTGGCGCAGCGCGCGGGCGATCACCCGCCCGGCCTCCGGCCCGCCCAGCATGCGCGGCAGGATGCGGGTGATGACGCGGCGGGCGCGGCCGTCCTCCACCGTGCCCAGCAGCTTCGGCAGCGTCGCCGCCAGCGCCTGGGCCGCCGGGCGGGCGGTGGCGGGGTCGGCCAGGCTGCGCGCGATGATGCCGGCGAGGTCGAGCTTGTCCAGCGTGCGCGCCACCTCGTCGCCGGTGAACACGTGGTTGGCGACGAACCGCCCCAGCGCCCGGCCCAGCCGGGCCTTCTGCGCCGGGATGATCGCGGTGTGCGGGATCGGCAGGCCGAGGGGATGGCGGAACAGCGCGGTGACCGCGAACCAGTCCGCGATTCCGCCGACGAACCCGGCCTTGGCCGCGGCCTGCAACACCTCGGTGGCGAGCCCCGCCGGCATCCAGTAGGCGCCGACGGTCAGCCCCGCCATCCCCGCCACCAGCCCGGTTGCCACCGTCTTGTGGCGGCGCAGCGAGGCGCGGGCGGCGGCATCGGGGTCGGGGGCGTTCATGCAGGGCTGATACCATGCCGCGCGGGTTTGCCGCCAAGGGGGTGGGGATGTAATAGTATAACGATGCAAATGTCCCACCAGCCCTGGCGCGACCCCCTGGCGCTGACCACCGGCCTGTCGGTCCGCCTGGCGGCCGCCGGTTGGGCGGTGGCGGCCATCTGGCTGGTCGCCGCCTGGGCGCTGGGCGGCATGCCATGACGCCGCCGCCGGCCATTTGCGTCGCCGGCCTGTCCTGCCGGTTCGGCACCGCCCGAGCCGTCGAAGGGCTGACCGGCAGGTTTGCGCCCGGCAGCCTGACCGCTGTGGTCGGGCCGAACGGGGCGGGCAAGACCACGCTGCTGCGCAGCCTCGCCGGGCTGCATCCCGGCCATGCCGGGCATATCGACCGTGGCGGGCTGGCGGCGCGGCGCATCGCCCTGTTGCCGCAGGCCAGCACGCTGGACCGCAGCTTTCCGGTGACCGCGGGCGAGGTGGTGGCGCTGGGCGGCTGGGGCGAGATGGGCGTCTTCGCCGCCGCCCCCGCCGGGCTGGCCGGGCGGGTGGAGGCGGCGCTGGCGCAGGTCGGCCTGGCCGGATTTGCCGGGCGCGGCATCGGCGCGCTGTCGGCCGGCCAGTTCCAGCGCGTGATGTTCGCCCGCCTGATTCTTCAGGACGCGCCGGTGCTGCTGCTGGACGAGCCCACCGCCGCCGTGGATGCCCGCACCGAGGCCGACCTGGTGGCGCTGATCCGCGCCTGGCACGCCGAGGGCCGCACCATCATCGTGGTGCTGCATGACCTCGACCTGGTGCGCGCGCTGTGCCCCGACACCCTGCTGCTGGCCGGCGAGGCGGTGGCCTGGGGGCCGACCGAACAGGTGCTGACCGCCGGGAACCGCCTGCGCGCCCGCCTGCTGGCCGAGGCCCACGGCGCGCCGCAGCGCCGCGCCGCGTGATCCACGACCTGTTTTTCGCGCCGTTCGCCATGGGCTTCATGCGCCGCGCGCTGGCCGGGTGCATCGCGCTGTCGCTCGCCGGCCCGCCGCTGGGCGTGTTGCTGGTGCTGCGGCGGATGAGCCTGACCAGCGAGGTGTTGCAGCACGGCATCCTGCCCGGCATCGCCATCGGCGCGCTGCTGGGTGGCGGGGCCGCGCTGGGCGGGCCGTCGCTGTGGGCGATGGCGGCGGGCGGCTTCGCGGCCGGACTGGCCGTGGTGCTGCTGGCCGGCGTGCTGGCGCGGGCGACCGGTGGGCGGGAGGATAGCCAGCTCGCCGGGCTGTATCTGCTGGCGCTGGCCGCCGGGGTGGCGATCATCTCTGCCACCCGCGGCATCGACCTGGTGCACCTGCTGTTCGGCAGCGTGCTGGCGGTGGATGCGCCGGGGCTGCTGCTGATGGCCGGGGCCGCCAGCCTGGCGGTGCTGGGCCTGGCGGTGATCTGGCGCCCGCTGGTGGTGGAGAGCTTCGACCCCGACCTGTTGCGCGCGATGGGCGGGCGCGGCAGCGTGTGGCACCTGGCGTTCATGGCGCTGGTGGTGCTGTGCGTCGTCGCCGGATTCACCGCGCTCGGCACGCTGATGTCGGTGGGGCTGATGATGCTGCCGGCGGTGGCCGCGCGCCACTTCTCCGCCCGGCTGGCCGGGCAGGTCGGCGCCGCGGTGGTGATCGCCGTGCTGGCCAGTATCGCGGGGCTGCTGCTGTCCTTCCACGCCGACATCGCCGCCGGCCCCGCCATCGTGCTGGCCGCCGGCGCGCAATGGGCCGCCGGCCTGCTGCTGGGCCGGCATGCCAGCCTGCGGGCCCGCTTCCTGACGTGACAGCAGCGCCCCGCCCCGGCACTGTGCCGCCAGACCAGCCCGGAGCCCCCGCGATGCCCATCCGCCGCCTTGCCCCCGAGACCCGCCTTACCGGCGCCACCATCCACGGCAACATCGTCTATCTCGCCGGCCAGGTTGCCGACGACACCACGCTGGACGCCGAGGGCCAGATGAAGGACATCCTGGCCCAGATCGACGCCCTGCTGGCCGAGGCCGGCACCGACAAGCGCCATTTGCTGACGGCGCAGATCTTCATCCAGGATTTCGCCGACCTCGCCGGCATGAACCGCGCCTGGGACGCCTGGATCGATCCTGCCCATCTGCCGGCGCGCGCCACGGTGCAGGCCCGGCTCGTCGATCCCGCCTGGCGCATCGAGGTCACCGGGATTGCGGCAATCCCATGATCGGCCCGCCGACCGGATTGACCATCGCGGCGACCAAGTTCCGCCACGATGCCGGCCGATACTGCCCGCGGTGAGGAGATCATGATGGCGTTCAACGGACAGAAGGTGCTGGTCACCGGCGGGGCAGGGTTCCTCGGCGCCAATCTCTGCCACGCCCTGGCCGCCCGCGGCGCCCGCGTCACCGCGCTGGACGGCTTCCTGTTCGGCGGCGGCGCCAACCCCGCCAACCTGGACGGCGCCGCGGTGGAACTGGTCCGCGCCGACATCCGCGAGACCGATCTGCGCCCGCTGTGCGAGGGCGCCAGCGTCATCTTCAACCTCGCCGCCCAGACCAGCCACATGGGCGGCCAGCGCGACCCGCTGGCCGATATCGCGGTCAACGCCGTCGCCCAGGTCCGCCTGATCCAGGCCGCCCGCGAGGCAGCACCCGACGCGGTGGTGGTCCATGCCTCCACCCGCCAGTTCTACGGCCGGCCCGCCTACCTGCCGGTGGACGAAAAACACCCGGTGTCGCCGCCCGACGCCAACGGCGTGTCCAAGTTCGCCGGCGAGCAGTACTGGATGATCGAGCACCGCACCGCCGGCCGCCCGGTGGTCTCCCTGCGCCTGACCAACTGCTACGGCCCCCGCCTGCGCATCCGCGACGCGCGGCAGACCTTCCTCGGCATCTGGATCCGCTGCGTGCTGGAGGGCAAGCCCTTCGAGGTCTGGGGCGGCGAGCAACTGCGCGACATGACCTATGTCGATGACGTGACCGATGCCTTCCTGCGCGCCGCGGCCACGCCGGCCTGCCACGGCGAGGTCTACAACATCGGCGGCCCGCCGCCGGCCTCGCTGCTGGACATCGCCGAGCTGATGCGCAAGATCGGCGGGCCCGCGGTGCAGTTCACCACGCGCGAATTCCCCGCCGACCGCAAGACCATCGATATCGGCAGCTACCACGCCGATGACGCAGCCTTCCGCGCCGCCACCGGCTGGGCGCCGCATACTTCGCTGGAGGATGGCATCAGGATGTCGCTCGACTGGTATCGTTCACGGCTTGCCGACTATCTCTAGCGTAAGGAAGAATGTTCTTTTTTGGAAAAAAGAACCAAAAAACTTTCATTCCACTTCTTTGCTGCGCATCGTGGTACGGTAACAATGGATAGAAGTCTTTTTGCTTCTTTTTCTTCAGAAAAAGAAGAGTCTTCCTTCCTTCACGCAACCCGCTCCACCAAGGCCCCGCCATGAACGCCCCGATCACCGTCCCCCAGGCCAATCCCGGCGCCGGCTACCGCGCGCAGCAGGCCGAGATCGACGCCGCCGTCGCCCGCGCGCTGACTTCCGGCTGGTACATCCTCGGCGCCGAAGGCCGTGCGTTCGAGGCCGAATACGCCGCCTGGCTCGGCGCGGCGAAGGCGGTGGGTTGCGCCAACGGCACCGACGCCCTTGCGCTGGCCCTGCGGGGCCTCGGCATCGGGCCGGGCTGTGCGGTGGCCACCGTCGCCCACACCGCCGTCGCCACCGTCGCGGCCATCGAAATGGTCGGCGCCACCCCGATCCTGATCGACATCGACCCCGCCCACTACACCATGGACCCCGCCGAACTCGCCGCCGTGCTGGCCCACCCGCCCCCTGGCCTGCCGCCGATCAAGGCCGTGATCCCCGTCCATCTCTACGGCCAGGCCGCCGACCTCCCCGCCATCATCGCCGCCGCTGCCAAGCACGGCGCCGCCGTCATCGAGGATTGCAGCCAGGCCCACGGCGCCACCCTCGGCAACCAGAAACTCGGCACCTTCACCGAGGTGTCCACCTTCAGCCTCTACCCCACCAAGAACCTCGGCGCGCTGGGCGACGGTGGCGTACTGGCCACCAACGACGAAGCCCTGGCCACCCGGATCGCCGCGCTGCGCCAATACGGCTGGCACACCCACTACATCTCCGACGAATGCGGCGTGAACTCGCGCCTGGACGAGATCCAGGCCGCCATCCTGCGCGCCAAGCTCACCCGGCTGGACGCCAACAACGCCCGCCGCCAGCAGATCGCCGCCGCCTACGACGCCGCCCTGCCCGCCGGCCTCGCCGCCCCCGCCCGCCGTGCCGGCGCCAGCCACGTCTTCCACCAATACGTCCTGCGCAGCCCCGATCGCGCCGCCATCCAGGCCAGGCTGCGCGCCGCCGGCATCGCCACCGGCATCCACTACCCGATGCCCGTGCACACCCAACCCGCCTACCTCAACCGCGTCGCCCTCGGCCCCAAGGCCTGCCGCGCCAGCGAAGCCGCCAGCGCGGAAGTGTTCAGCCTGCCGATGTTTCCTGAACTCAGCGACGAACAGGTCGATCAGGTCTGCGTTGCGATAAAGCAACTATAAGAAAAAAGACTCTTCTTTTTGTGAACAAAAAGAAGCAAAAAAACTTCACTCACGCGCCACCACGCGGCAGCATAACCCCACGCACCACTCCCGCCCCAAACTCCAATTCATGAAGTTTTTTTGTTTCTTTTTGTTCACAAAAAGAAATCCTTCCCACCCTTTCCTATTGCCCTTCCCTCCCCCCCGCGCGCACTCTGCGGCCATGTCGCCCACCCCCGCTGCCCTTGCCGACGAGCTTCTCGCCCTCACCGAGGGTTTGCGCCAGGACCTCGCCCGCGACCCGTTCGGCAATCCGGTCCTGTACGCCGCGCTGGAGATTTCCCGCCGGATCGACCGCGGCGCGCTGGACCTCGGCGCGTTTGCCGGGCTGGTTGCCGTGCTGCGCGATGCCGCCTTTGCCGAGCGCGCCGGGCGCCTCGCCCGCTACGTTGGCGGCACCGACGCCGGCGCCAACCGCGAGGCCCTGTCCACCCTGGCCGCCCGGCTGGTCCGCCCGGACCCCGCCGACAGCCCGGTGCCGCTGGCCGCGTTTCGCGACGCCGTCGAACGCCCGCGCCTGGCCTGCGTCTTCACCGCCCACCCCACCTTCTGCCTGCCGCTGCCTGTGGCCGACACGCTGGCCCGCCTGGCCAGCGGCGAGGCGGTGGACGCCACCTGCTTCGTCAGCCACCGCCCCCAGGGCATCACCCTGGCCGAGGAGTTCGACCAGGCGGTGGCCGCCATCACACGTGGCCGTGACGCGCTGGACGAGCTGACCGCCGCGATCCTGGATGCCGCCCGCACCGCCTGGCCCGACCGCTGGGCCGCGATCGTGCCGCGCCCGCTGATCCTGGCCAGCTGGGTGGGCTACGACACCGACGGGCGCACCGATATCGGCTGGCGCGATACGCTGCGCCTGCGCCTGCGCATGAAGCGGCTGCAATTGCAGCGGCTGCACGACCAGCTGCGCGGCCCGGCGCCGGGCGTCGCCGCCCGCCTCGCGACGGCATTGGCCGAGGTGGACACCCAGATCGCGGCCTGCCCGAAAGACGCGGCGCCCGAGGCCGCCGCCGCCTTCGCCCGCGCCATGGTCGCCGGGCGCGATGCCGCCCTGGTCGATCCCGCCGCGCTCGACCCGATGTTCGACGCGGCCCTGGCCGCTGCCGATGCGCCCGCGAAACTGTCCATCGCCGTCGCCCGCGCCGGTCTCGCCGCCCACGGCCTCAGCCTCGCCCACACCCATGTCCGCCTCAACGCCGCCCAGATCCACAACGTGGTGCGCCAGCGCCTGGCCGCGGGCGACCCGCGCCTGGCCGATCCGCCCGACGATCCCGCCCGCCGCCGTGCCCTGCTCTCGGGGATCAACACCGCGCTGGACGAGGTGACGGCCGAACCGGTGGATTATGGCGCCCTGCTGGCCGAACAGGCCTCCGCCGCGCGGCTGATGATGACCGTCGCCCAGATCGCCAAGCATATCGACGCCGCGACGCCGGTGCGCTTCCTGATCGCCGAGACCGAAACCGGCTACACCCTGCTGGCCGCCTTGTGGCTCGCAAGGCTGTTCGGCGTGGAGAGGCAGGTCGAGATCAGCCCGCTGTTCGAGACCGCCGAGGCGCTGGAAAACGGCGCGCGCATTGTCGAGGAAGCCCTGCGCAGCCCGCACTTTCGCGCCTATCTGCAAGCCACCGGCCGGCTGTGCCTGCAATTCGGCTACTCGGATTCCGGCCGCTATGTCGGCCAGCTCGCCGCCAGCTACCTGATCGAGCGCCTGCGCCTGAAGCTCGCCGACGCCCTGGCCCGCCACGGGCTCGGCGGCGTGGAAGTCGTGCTGTTCGACACCCATGGCGAAAGCGTTGGCCGCGGTGCCCATCCCGCGGGCCTCGCTGCACGGCTGGACTACCTCTCGCCGCCGACCAGCCGCGCCGCCCTGCGTGCCGCGGGGGTGGCGGTGCGCGAGGAAAGTTCCTTTCAGGGCGGCGACGGCTACCTGCTGTTCGGCACCCCGGCGCTGGCGCTCGCCACCATCGCGCGGGTTGCCGAGCACAGCTTCACCGAGCCTCCCGCAGACCCCGCCGACCCCGCCTACGCCGACCCGGATTTCTCGCCGGACTTCTTCGGCGCGGTGCGCGGCGAGATGGAGGCCCTGGTCGCCGACCCCGGTTACGCCGCCCTGCTCGGCGCCTTCGGTCCCGCCCTGCTGGACCCCACCGGCTCGCGCCCCGCCGCCCGGCAGAGCGACGGGTTGGCGGGCACCACCACCATCCGCCACCCGCGCGAACTGCGCGCCATCCCCAACAACGCCATCCTCCAGCAGCTCGGCTGGATGGCCAACACGCTCCAGGGCCTGGGCGCGGCCGCCGCGCGGCATCCGGAAGCCTTCGCCGAATTGCAGCAGACCAGCCCGCGTTTCGGCGGCGCCCTCGCCCTGCCGGCCCATGCGCTGGCCTATTCCGACCTGAACGTGCTGCGCGCGGTGGTCGCCACGCTGGACCCCGGCACCTGGCTGGACCGCGCCGCCAACGCCACCATCCCCGGCCGGCGCGAGGCACTGGTCACCGTCGCCCGCGCCCTGGAACGCCTCAACCTCTGGGCCCCGGCCCAGGGCATGTTCCGCCGCATCCAGGCCGACCACGTCGCCCTGCGCGCCGCCTGGCCGGATGCGCCCTGCATGTCCGCCCGCGCCATGCTGCTGCATGCGCTGCGCCTGGCCCTGATCCACCGCATCTGGCTGCTCGCCGCCCGCATCCCGGACTTCTCGCCGCGCCATGGCATCACCCGCGACACCCTGGCAGAGGGCATCCTGCGCCTGGAAATCGCCCCGGCGCTGCGCTTTCTCGCCGAGGCCTTCCCCCTCGCCGCCGATGCCACCGGCACGCTGGATTTCGCCGAACCGCGCGCCCCGCACGCCTCGGCCGCCTACGGGCGCGAACACGCCGAAATCTTCCAGCCGATCGCCCGCTGCTTCGACCTGGTGCGCGAGATCGGCACCGCCATTACCCATGAGGTCGGGGCGTTCGGATAGGGTGTAGATTGAAGCAAGAATCTTCTTTTTGTGAACAAAAAGAAGCAAAAAAACTTCATTCATTTTCCTGTTGCGGCACCAGCGTGCCGCATACTCCAAGGAACGAAAGTTTTTTGGTTCTTTTTTTCAAAAAAGAACAACCTTCCTGTTGCATCTCGCTCACACGTCCATCTTTGCTCCCACCCCGCCGCTATGCCACCCTGGCATCCCACTCGGGGGAGCATCCGCATGGCCCGCATCGTCACCGTCGGCATCGCCCAGCTCGGGCCCATCCCGCGCAGCCAGTCGCGGCAAGACGTGGTGCTGCGCCTGCTCGCCCTGATGGAAGACGCCGCGCGCATGGGCTGCGACCTCGTCGTCTATCCCGAGGCCGCGCTGACCGCCTTCTTCCCCCACTGGCTGGTCGAAGGCGAACAGGAGCTGGACTCCTACTTCGAAGCCGCCATGCCCAACCCCGACGTCCAGCCGCTGTTCGACGCCGCGAGGCGCCTGCGCGTCGGCTTCCACCTCGGCTACTGCGAACTCGATTTTTCCACCGGCCAGAAACGCCGCTTCAACACCGCGATCCTCGTGGGCCAGGACGGCGAGATCATCGGCAAGTACCGCAAGATCCACCTCCCCGGCGGCCATGACTTCATCCCCGGCCACCCGTTCCAGAACCTGGAAAAGCGCTACTTCGAAGTCGGCGACCTCGGCTGGCCGGTCTGGCACGCCTTCGGCGGGCGCATCGGCATGATGATCTGCAACGACCGCCGCTGGCCCGAAGCCTACCGCGTCATGGGCCTGCAAGGCGTGGAACTCATCGTGCTGGGCTACAACACCCCGGTCCACAACCCCGCGATGCCCGAAACCGACGACCTCGGCAATTTCCACAACCAGCTGGTGATGGCCGCCGGCGCCTACCAGAACGGCACCTTCGTCGCCGGCGTCGCCAAGGCCGGGGTGGAGGAAGGCGTCGATCAGATCGGCCAGTCCTGCATCCTCGCCCCCTCCGGCGAACTGCTCACCCGCTGCGTCACCCTCGGCGACGAACTGCAAGTCGCCCGCTGCGATCTCGACCTCTGCACCAGCTATAAATCCTCGATCTTCAACTTCGCCCGCCATCGCCGTACGGAACATTACGGCATGATCGTTGAGCGGACCGGAGTGGGGGATGTGCTTGGGAGGTAAAGCAAGGTGTTCTTTTTTGAAAAAAAGAACCAAAAAACTTTCGTTCATTGGAGCGGTGGGGCAGGACGGTGCCCCCCCGAAGGACATGAATAAAAGTCTTTTTGCTTCTTTTTCTTCAGAAAAAGAAGAATCTTTCTTCCCTTGATCTACGCCGACCCCCAGGAGAAATCCAATGACCGCCTTCCACACCGCCGTACTCGCCGCCCTCCCGGACGACCACGCCACCGCCACCCTGGCCGGCCGGGTCTGGCGCCCTGACGTGGACGGCCCCAGCGTGGTTGCCATCCGCAACGGAGCGGCCATCGACGTGACCGCGGTCTTCGCCACCATGCGCGATTTGTGCGAACAGCCCGACCCCGCCGCCGCCCTGCGCGCCGCGCCGGGCACCAGCCTCGGCGCCGTCGCCGACATCCTCGCCAACACCCCCGCGGACGGGCGCGACCCGGCGCGGCCCTGGCTGCTGGCGCCGATCGACCTGCAAGCGGTGAAGGCCGCCGGCGTCACCTTCCCGATCTCGATGCTGGAACGGGTGATCGAGGAGCGCGCCAGGGGCGACCTCGCCGCCGCCGCCGGCCTGCGCGCCGAAGTCACCGCCCTGATCGGCGACGACCTCACCCGCCTCAAGCCCGGCTCGCCCGAGGCGGCGAAGCTGAAGGAAATGCTGATCGCCCGCGGCGCCTGGAGCCAGTACCTGGAAGTCGGCATCGGCCCGGACGCCGAGATCTTCACCAAGGCCCAGCCGATGGCCGCCATCGGCACCGGCATGGATGCCGGCGTGAACCCGGTCAGCACCTGGAACAACCCGGAGCCCGAGGTGGTGCTGGTGGTGGCCAGCGACGGCCGCATCGTCGGCGCCACCCTGGGCAACGACGTCAACCTGCGCGATGTCGAGGGCCGCTCCGCCCTGCTGCTGTCCAAGGCCAAGGACAACAACGCCTCGGCCGCCATCGGCCCCTTCATCCGCTTCCTCGATGCCGGCTTCAACCTCGACGATCTGCGCCAGACCACCGTCTCGCTCACCGTCGCCGGCACCGACAATTTCCGCCTGGAGGGTTCGTCGTCGATGACCCGGATCGCCCGCGACATCACCGACCTCGCCGGCCAGATGGTCAACGCCCACCACCGCTTCCCCGACGGCGCCGTGCTCTACTGCGGCACCATGTTCGCCCCGATCGACGACCGCGACGCGCCGGGCAAGGGCTTCACCCACAAGACCGGCGACATCGTCACCATCGCCACCCCCAAGCTCGGCCGCCTGGTCAACCGCATCAAACCGACCGACCAATGCCCGCCCTGGGATTTCGGCGCCGGCGCCCTGATGCGCAACCTGGCCCGACGCAACCTTCTCTAACTACCGCCCCACCGTCATCCTGAGCGAAACGAAGGACCCAGGCTTTCGGCCCCAACATTGCGCGGTATCCGGCAAGCCTGAGAAAGCAAGCAAGAAAGGGGGCACAGAGGCACAGAGAAGTACGACAAGACGAGAAGAACCCCTGCCTTCTCCCTTGCCTTGCTCCTCGGTGTCTCTGTGCCTCTGTGTCCCGTTTCTTGCTTGCTACCTTCCTCGCCCGGGTCGCACCAGCGCCTTCCCGCGAGCCATCGGCGGGCGCCCGGCAATCCACCCATGTCGAAATTCGGAAAAAAAGCCTTGAACGCGGCGGTGAATATTCCTATATTCCTCCCATGCCCTCCACCCCGCACCCCCTGGAAAGCTCGTGCCCGCGCGCCGGGGAAACGCGCGCCCGAATTCCGGGCCTGCTGGAGACGCTGCTCCTCGCCGTCCTCGCCGCCCTTTTCGGCCGCCGCGCCCTCGCGCCCATGTGGCACCCGGGTTTCGTCGCCCATCCGGCCGAGGCCCTCCCCGCCGCCGAGTTCCCGTCCCCGATCGGGCTCCCGCCCGCCACCGGCACCCACATGGGCCTCGACTGCCCGATCCTCTACGCCATCGGCCCCGGCCCCAACCAGGGCCTGTCCCCGCGCCCGCGCGCAACCCCCGCTGCGCATCCGCGCATCGCCCGCGCCCCACCCCTTCCATGCACCCCAAGCCGGCAAAACCCCCTCCCTTGGGGGCCGCGCACCTGTGTCGTAAAAATTACGATATCGTAATAATAATCCCAGGCCGGCGTTGACCCCGGGTTCAAGGCCACACGACATGCTATAACGCCCCCGCCCCCCCCCCGTGTCCCATCCTCCCTGTCCGGACGCCCCCCATGATCGACCTCCAGCTCTACAGCGCCTTTGCGCTGGCCACCGCGGTCCTCATCCTGATGCCCGGCCCGATCGTCGCCCTGGTGGTGTCCAACTCCGTCGCCTACGGCACAGGCTACGGCCTGCTGACCGTCGCGGGTTCCACCTCGGCCATGCTGCTCCACATGGTCGTCATCGCCTTCGGCATGACCGCCGCCCTCGGCGCGCTGGGACACTGGTTCGAGGTGCTGCGCTGGCTCGGCGTCGCCTACCTGGTCTGGCTCGGCATTCGGGCCTGGCGCGCCCCGGCGGTGGACCTCACCCGCGTCCGCGCCCAGCCGAAATCCCCCCGCGAAATCGCCTTTCGCGGCTTCCTCGTGGCGCTTGCCAATCCAAAAACCCTGGCCTTCTACGGCGCCTTCTTCCCCCAATTCATCACCCCGACCCTGCCGCCGGGCCCGCAACTCGCCGTGCTCTGCGTCACCTTCGTGGTGGTTGGCGTCACCATCGACAGCCTTTGGGCGCTGCTCGCCGGCCGTGTCCGCCGCCTGCTCGCCCTGCACGGCCAATGGCGCAACCGTATCACCGGCGGCTTGCTGGTCGGCGCGGGGTTGGGGCTCGCGATGGTGCGGCGTAGCTAG
>JADLHF010000184.1 GCA_020848935.1 Acetobacteraceae bacterium | reverse complement strand
CAGCCGGACGGCACCTGCCTGCTCTACATCGACCGGCACCTGGTGCATGAGGTGACCAGTCCGCAGGCGTTCGAGGGTCTGCGCCTGGCCGGGCGGAAGGTGCGCCGGCCGGATGCGACCATTGCCGTCGCCGACCACAACATCCCCACCATGGGCCGCGCCCAGGGCATCCAGGAAGAGGACAGCCGCATCCAGGTGGAAACCCTGGAGCGTAATGTCGTCGAGTTCGGGGTGCCGTATTTCCCGATCCTGTCGCCGCAGCAGGGCATCGTGCACATCATCGGGCCGGAGCAAGGCATCTCGCTGCCCGGCATGACGATCGTGTGCGGCGACAGCCATACCTCGACCCATGGCGCCATGGGCTCGCTGGCCTTCGGCATCGGCACCTCGGAGGTCGAGCACGTGCTCGCCACCCAGACGCTGCTGCAGAACCGCGCGAAGAACATGCTGGTCCGGGTGGACGGCACCCTGCCCCCCGGCTGCACCGCCAAGGATATCGTGCTGGCGATCATCGGGCGCATCGGCACCGCCGGCGGCACCGGCCACGTGATCGAGTTCGCCGGCGAGGCGATCCGCGCGCTGGACATGGCCGGGCGCATGACCGTGTGCAACATGTCGATCGAGGCTGGTGCCCGCGCCGGCATGATCGCGCCGGACGAGACCACCTTCGCATACGTGCGCGGCAAGCCCTACGCGCCCAAGGGCGAGGCGCTGGACCGCGCCATCGCCTGGTGGCGGACCCTGCCCACCGACCCCGGCGCCCAGTACGACACGGTGGTGGAGATCGACGCGGCCACGATCGCGCCCATGGTCACCTGGGGCACCAATCCCGAGGCCGTCGTCCCCGTCACCGCCACCGTGCCCAACCCCGCTGACGAGCCCGACGAGGCCAAGCGCACCCAGCTCGCCCGCATGGTGGAATACATGGGCCTGACCCCCGGCCAGAAGATGACCGACCTCAAGATCGACGTGGTCTTCATCGGCTCCTGCACCAATGGCCGCATCGAGGACATCCGCGCCGCCGCGGCGATCGCCAAGGGCCGCAAGGTAGCCCCCGGCGTGCGCGCCATGGTGGTGCCCGGCAGCGGCATCGTCCGCGACCAGGCCGAGGCCGAGGGCCTGGATCGCATCCTGCTCGACGCCGGCTTCGAATGGCGTGAGCCCGGCTGCTCCATGTGCCTGGGCATGAACCCGGACAAGCTGACGCCCGGCCAGCGCTGCGCCAGCACCTCCAACCGCAATTTCGAGGGCCGCCAGGGCCCGGGCGGGCGCACCCACCTGCTCTCCCCCGCCATGGCCGCCGCCGCCGCGGTCACCGGGCGGCTGGCCGATGTGAGGGAGCTCGGCTGATGAACAAGTTCACCAAACTGACCGGCGTCGCCGCCCCCCTGCCGATGGCCAATGTCGATACCGACAAGATCATCCCCGCCCGCTTCCTCAAGACCATCAAGCGCACCGGCCTTGGCGTGCACCTGTTCGACACCCTGCGTTTCGATGCCGACGGGAACGAGCGCCCCGAATTCGTGCTGAACCAGGGGCCTTATCGAAAAGCCGAGATCCTGATCGCCCACGAGAATTTCGGCTGCGGCTCCTCGCGTGAGCACGCCCCCTGGGCGCTGCTGGATTTCGGCATACGCTGCGTGATCGCGCCGGACTTCGCCGACATCTTCCACAACAACACGTTCAAGAACGGCATCCTGCCGATCCGCCTGCCCCGCGCCATCTGCGACCAGTTGATGGAGGATGCCCGCCAGGGCGACAACGCCCGCATCACCATCGACCTGGAAGAACAGGTGGTGGTGCGGCCGAACGGCGAGAAAATCCCCTTCGAGATCGACCCGTTTCGAAAACACCTGTTGCTGAACGGGCTGGATGATATCGGCCAGACCCTGCAGCACGCGGCGTCCATCGATACCTACGAGGCGAAGCAGAAGGACGAGAAATCCTGGATGCCCGGCATCGCCGTTTGAACGCTCGCAGCCCATCAAGAAAGTCGTTCTTTTTTTGAAAAAAGGAACCAAGAAACTTTCATCCATTTGTCCCACGGCAACCGTAACGGCAAATGAATGAAAGTCTTTTTGCTTCTTTTTCTACAGAAAAAGAAGTGCTTCTCCTAAAATCCTGAAAGCCCCCGTCCATGGCCTCGAACAAGAAACTCCTCGTCCTCCCCGGCGACGGCATCGGCCCCGAGGTCATGCGCGAAGTCGGCCATGTCATCGACTGGATGGCACGCCGCCGCCGCGCGGTGTTCGACATTGCCGAGGATGTGGTGGGCGGCGCCTGCATCGATGCCCACGGCGTCGCCATCCGCCCCGAGACGGTGGCCCGTGCGCGCGAGGCCGATGCGGTACTGTTCGGCTCGGTCGGCGGGCCGAAATGGGACACGCTGGGCTTCGACAACCGGCCGGAGCTGTCGATCCTGACCCTGCGCAAGGAACTCGGCCTGTTCGCAAACCTGCGCCCGGCGCTGGTGCTGGAGCCGCTGGTGGATGCCTCCACGCTGAAGGCCGAGGTGATCCGCGGTCTGGACCTGATGATCGTGCGCGAGAGCACCGGCGGCATCTATTTCGGCGAGCCGCGCGGGGTGGAAACCCTAGCCGACGGCACCAAGCGCGGCATCAACACCGAGGTCTACACCACGCCGGAGATCGTGCGAGTGGCCCGCGTCGGCTTCGAGCTGGCGCGCAAGCGGCAGCGCCGGCTGTGCTCGGTGGAGAAGGCCAACGTGATGGAGAGCGGCCTGCTGTGGCGCCAGACCGTCACCGCTCTGGGGGCCGCCGAGTATCCGGATATCGAGCTCTCCCACATGTATGCCGACAACTGCGCCATGCAGCTGGTGCGCAACCCGCGCCAGTTCGACGTGATCGTCACCGGCAACCTGTTCGGCGATATCCTCTCCGACCTCGCCTCGATGCTGACGGGCTCGCTGGGCATGCTGCCATCGGCCACCCTGGGGGCAGTGGATGCCTCGGGCCGCCGCCACGCGCTGTACGAACCGATCCACGGCAGCGCACCGGATATCGCCGGCCGCGGCATCGCCAACCCGATGGCGCAGATGCTCAGCTTCGCGATGCTGCTGCGCTACTCCTTCGGCATGGAGGAGGACGCCGCCCTCATCGAGCAGGCCTGCACCAACGTCCTGGCCAGCGGCCTGCGCACCGCCGACGTGATGGCGCCAGGCTGTGCCAAGGTTTCCACCAGCGTGATGGGCGAGGCGGTCGTACGCGAACTGGATAAGCTTGGCGGATGACCGGCTGACCTGCATTTAGCCGCTTGCCGCCGCGGCGCAGGGCGGCTATACCGCGCGCCTCTGCTGCACCCGTAGCTCAATTGGATAGAGCACCAGACTACGAATCTGGGGGTTGGAGGTTCGAGTCCTTCCGGGTGCGCCAGACTTCTCGCTAGCAGGCAAGATATTTCGCCCGTTGGTACACCCAGCGTGGCAATTCCATTGTGTGCCCGCGTTGTCCCCACACGCCGCCGCAACTGACCCCATTGCCTGCGCCGCAGGGGCGTGGGCTGCGGACCCAGTCATACCAGCCCGCATAAAGGTTGACCCATAATACCAATCCTCGAAATGAGCGGCCGAAAAGGTCAGGAAAGCCTGGGCTCTGCCCAGACCCGCCTGGTCCGGCGCGCGCCTTCGCGCGACGGGCCGAGCCCCTGGACCTCATCTATTTGAAAAGTAATGAGATTCCAAAGGCCCTCGGCCTTTGGTGGGTGCAGGGCAAAGCCCTGCTCTTGCCTGGATTCATGAGTCGTTGCTCTCGAGGATTGGTATAAAGCATGGGTCAACGCGGGCTGGCATGAGTCTTTGCTTTGCGCGCGGCCACCGGCCAGCCCCGCGCGCGATACCAACCCGCGAAACGGCCGGAAGAGTCGGCCATTTCGCGGGCTGGTATCAATCCGCTTCCCAATTTCCTCCTTCTTTCTCGTACTAATTCAACCCCTTCGCCGAAACCTGCGTTGGCATTCCATCCGGGTGATCTGGCGAGACGTCTCCAATGGTCCGGGCTGGCAGGCGCCGGCCGGTGAGACTCTGCCACTGTAGAAGCCGTGCGGCGGATCGACACCCTGAGGGTCTGCCAGGTGGAGATCGCAGATCGCTCGCAGCGCACCTTCCGTGGCGCCGCGCTTGGCCGTGCAGATCCGCAGCGCAATGAATGCGCATTCAGCATCCACCTTGCCGTTCAGGTAGCGAAGATCACGACGGCCTGCCGCTCCCGATGGGTTGTCGTCCGGGCCAATTGCCCCTCCACGAATCGTCACCCAGCAGTGATAATCATGCCCGGTTCTAGCGACTCAACGTCTTTCTGGGTGGGCTCACCAATCCCTCGCCGCCCATCAAGCCGGTCACTCCAAACGCTGAAAATTCTCTCATCCGTCGATATCTTATGAAATAAAGATAAAAAAGAAAGCCACTTTGGTGATGTGCCAACGTTCTATACACAACGAATATTAGGCGTCTCGTCATTGCGTAACCACGCTTCCGGCCATCGGCATCGAACGTGCGATCCCGGCACGGCTGCCGACCATGATCAGCGCTTGCAGCGTCGCCATGTGGCGGCTAACCCTCCGCGCCGACAGGATCTTTTGCAGACAGCAGCGGAGCGGGACATGGCCTACAGGGTCGCGGTTGTGGGTGCCACCGGCGCGGTGGGGCGGGAGATGCTGAAAACGCTGGCCGAACGGCGTTTTCCGGTAAGCGAGGTTGTGGCCCTGGCCTCTGCCCGCTCGGTCGGGCAGGAGACGTCATTCGGCGACAAGGCGGTTCTGAAGGTCAGGAACCTGGAGACCCACGATTTCGCCGGCTGGGATATCGCGCTGTTCAGCCCCGGGGCCGCGATCTCCGCGGTGCACGCCCCGCGCGCCGCCGCCGCCGGCTGCCTGGTGATCGACAACACCAGCCAGTTCCGCATGGAGCCCGACGTGCCGCTGGTGGTGCCGGAGGTGAACCCGCAGGCCCTGCTGAAGATCAAGCGCGGCATCATCGCCAACCCGAACTGCTCTACCATCCAGATGGTGGTGGCGCTGAAGCCGCTGCACGACAAGTACCGCGTCAAGCGCGTGGTTGTCGCCACCTACCAATCCGTCTCCGGTGCCGGCAAGGAGGGGATGGACGAGTTGCTGCTGCAATCCCGCCGCTCGTTGGTGCACGATCCGATCGTGCCAGAGAACTTCACCAAGCCGATTGCATTCAACGTGATTCCCCATATCGATCGCTTCATGGATGACGGCTCGACCAAGGAGGAGTGGAAAATGGTCGCCGAGACCCGGAAGATCCTTGATCCCGACATCAAGGTCTTCGCCACCTGCGTTCGCGTGCCGGTGTTCATCGGTCATGCAGAAGCGATCAACGTCGAGTTCGAAAATCCCGTCACCGTCGAAGGCGCGCGCGCCGCGCTTCGCCAGGCTGCCGGGGTGCGGGTGATGGATACCCGCGAGGACGGCGGCTACATGACCCCGCTGGAATGCGCCGGCGAGGACGAAACCTATGTCAGCCGCATCCGCATCGACCCCACGGTGGAGCACGGGCTGGCGTTCTGGTGCGTGGCAGACAACCTGCGCAAAGGCGCTGCCCTGAACGCCATCCAGATCGCCGAGACCATGGTGACGCAGAAATTGTTGAAGAAGGCCACTGTATGACAGTAATTTTCTTCGGAAAAGAATAAGACCCTCTGGTTCTCGCTCATTGCTCCATTCGGCTATCGTAGCTTTTTGCTGACTTGGTTGAAACCCAACCGGAGCAGGGATTGGGTAATTTCAGCGAGTTGTGATTCCGCAGGTTTGCAAGGATCGGCGGAGTCACTGATCCGTTGGACTGAAATCGCTCATGACCTGAGCCCCAACTTCCCTCCATTCAGAAGTAGAGTCCCGGGGTTTCGCCGCACCGATCGTGACTGTGTTTCTCTGTTCGGTCGAGCGCCGTTTCTCTGTCCCGGCCTCCCTCGTCTCGGCCGCCGCGCGCAGCCTGGGTCAAGACTGGCCGAAGGCCATCGCCGGAGGCGACGCGCAGCGGCCGTGACGCGGGCGAGCACGGCGGCAGCATGATCGAGGCCGGGGTTTGCCCGCCCAGCGCCGAATGCGGTCGCACCCCGTTGTAGTCGCGCTGCCAGGCGGCGAGCACCGCGCGCGCAGGCCAACGAGGTGAACAGCGTCTCGTCCAGGCATTCGTCGCACAGCCGCCCGTTGGAGCTTTCCACGAACGCGTTCTGCTGCGGTTTGCCTGGCGCGATGTAGTGCCACGCCACCTGCTGGTCCTGCAACCTGGTCAAGGTCGCCATGCTCGTCAGCTCCGTGCCGTTGTCGCTCACCACCGTCAGCGGCCTGCCGCGACGCGCGATCAGCGCATCCAACTCCCGCGCCACCTGCTTGCCTTCCCGATGCAGCATCACATGCAGTCGCCGATACCCGAACCGCCGCCGCTCGCCCGACAGCGCCCGCAGCCGCGCGCGAACATCGGCGTCATCACATCGCAGAGGGCGGTAGCGCATCGACGCCCGATCAGCCCCCACAACCAAACACGCCCGACGCTGGCTCACCGCGTGCCCGGCACGCAGATATGCCACGGCCTCGCGCCGTGCGCCGGGCGTCACCATTTTTT
>JADLHF010000183.1 GCA_020848935.1 Acetobacteraceae bacterium | reverse complement strand
GAGACATGCGTCTTATGATGACATGAAAATCTCTCGTCAAGCCGATTCTGCGGCCGAGGCCGATCCCCGCGCCAACCAGAAGCGCCGCACCCGCGCCGCCCTGGTCGCCGCCGCCAGCGAGTTGCTGCGCCGCGGCACCCAGCCCAGTGTCGCCGAGGCCGCCGAGGCCGCGCGCGTCTCCCGCGCCACCGCCTACCGCTATTTCCCCACCCAGGAATCGCTGCTGGTGGAGGTCTCCGAACTCTCCCCCACGGTCGCCAATGTCGAAAAAACCTTCCCCGCCCTGGCCAGGACGGAGAACGCCGAAGACCGGCTGACGATGCTGCTCGATGCGTTCAACCCGATCCTGTTCGCCAACCAGGCGCCGATGCGCACCGCGCTGCGCGTCTATCTCGACACCTGGTTCGCCGCCCGCCGCGCCGGCGACGACAACCCGGAGGTGCGCGAGGGCCGCCGCACCCGATGGCTCGACGAGGTGCTGGCCCCGGTGCGCCGCGAGCTGCCCGCCCCCGCCTGGCGCCGCCTGCGCGCCGCCCTGTCGCTCACCCTTGGATCGGAGGCCCTGATCGTGATGAAGGACGTCTGCCGCCTGGACGATGCCGAGGCCCTGGCCACGCTGCGCTGGACCGCCATCGCCCTGCTCCGCGCCGCGCGTGCCGAACTCCAGCAGGCCCGGCCATGAACCACCCCGCCCATCTGCGCAGCGTGCTGCGCGACGCCCTGGCAATGTGGGGCATCCAGGGCCGCGTGACGATCGAGGGCAACCACGTCGTCATCGCCCGCCCGGACGGCGCCTACCGCGTCTCCGCCTCCGGCCAGGACGCCGCCCGCTGGCTGCTGCAAACGCCCGCGCGCGAGGCCGCCGGCCGCCCCCCGCGTCCCGCCCCCTCCATCACCGCCCTGCTCACCGCGCTGCGCGCCGCCCTCGGCGTGCCCCGCGGCGGCACCGCCCGCATCGGTCCCGGTGCCGCCTGAGCGTCGCCGGCACCCCGGCGCACCGCGTCGCCGGCACCCCGGCGCACCGCCTCGCCGTCAGGCCAGCCGCAGATGCACCACCCGGTTTCCCTCCAGCCGCTCGCGCAGCCCGCGCACGCAGGCCTCAAGCTCCGCATCCAGCGCCGCGTCCGTCGCGCCGGCGCGCAATTCCGCCAGCCATGGCTCGCGCAGCGCCGCCTCCAGCCGCCCGCCCAGCGTGCGCCCCGCCCCCGGCGCGCCGCTGCGCTCGGTCAGCACATCCAGCGAGATCTTCGCGATCAGCCCACAGGCCAGCAGCGCACGCCACAGCACCGGCCGGTTCGCGGGGCCCGCCCGCCGGAACAGCAGCAGCGCCGGCGCCATCAACCGCGCCGTCTCGTGGGCGGGGTCCAGCAGCTCGGCGCGGAACATGCCATAGCGCTTCAGCGACAGCCGCCCCTCCGCATCGCGCACCAGCAACGTATCGACGACCGCCTCCAGCTCGTCGGTGTACAGGTGCTGCATGTGCTGCACCGCCTCGTCCTTCACCACGTAGGGGCGCGACGGATCGGGCGCGACATAGGCATACCGCCGGACCGGCGCCTGCGCGGCCAGGTCGAACGGTCCCGACAGCACGTCGCGGTACATCTTGCCCAGCACGTACGCCGCCTGCACCCGCGCATCCAGCGAGAAGTCCAGCCGCGTCAGCTTCTCCGTCATCATCCGCAGGCAGGCGAGCGGCCGCAGTACGCGAAACACGCTGGTCAACAGGTAGTAGTTGTCCGGCCCGCGCAGCCAGGAGCCATCGCCCGGCCCCAGCCGCCCGCCCGCCGCCGCCTGCGCCATGTTGGCGACCCGGGCGAAGGTCATCTCCATCACCTCGCCGGTGAGGAACATCACCGGCTCCACCTCCTCGAACAGCCGCCTGCGCGCGTCCCACTCGTAGCGCGTCCGCGAATCCTGCAACCGGCCCTCCGCGCCCAGCTGCGCCTCCAGGCGCTTCAGCCGTTCCGCGCCTTCGGCCTTGTCGCGTTCCAGCCGGCGCGCGCTCCAGAATGCCCAAAGCGCCCCCCCGGCCGACACGACGGCCGCGCCCAGCGACGTGAGGGTGCCTGCATCCGCCATGTCCCGACGTCCTACCGCGAGCGATCATCATTACGTCATCACCGTCGGCAGCGGCAATGATACCGGCCCGCGCAATGGCCGACTCCTCCGGCCGTTTCGCGGGCTGGTATCGCGCGCGGGGCTGGCCGGTGGCCGCGCGCAAGGCAAGGACTCATGCCAGCCCGCGTTGACCCATACTTCATGGGTCAATGCGGGCTGGCATGAAACCGTGGCATCCTGGCGCCGTCCGCCACCCCGCCCATCGCGCATCACCCGCCCGGAGGCTTGCCATGAAACTGCGGCTCACCGCCCTGCCCTTCGCCGTTCTTCTCCCATTGGCCCTCACCCCGCCCGCCGCCGCCGAGGACCGCACGATCGGCGTCGTCCCGGACGAGATGCAGTGGACCCAGGTCCCCCGCCTCGGCACCGCCATCGTGTTGTACGGCGACCCTGCGCGGCGCGGCCCCTATGTCGTCCGCCTCAATGTGCCGCCGGACAACGTCACCCAGCCCCACACCCATCCGCTGGCCGAGAACATCACCGTCATCTCGGGCTGGATCGGCTTCGGCCTCGGCCCGGTCTTCGACAAGGCGAAGGGCCGCGTCCTGCCCGCCGGCGCGTTCTTCCACCTGCCCGCCCGCACCCTGCATTTCGCCTGGACCGGGCCCGAGGGCGCGGTGATCCAGGCCCACGGCGCCGGCCCGTTCCCCTGATCGCCAGGCATTTTTTCCGTTGCAGCGATATCGTCAGTTATGTATAGTGGCGGAAATGTTAGTCATCCCCGCCACATCCCGCCCGGGCCAGGTCCTCGCCAGCATCCTCACCGGGATCTGCGCCATGATCGGCCATCACGCCGTGCGCAGCCCGATCCATGCGCTGCTGGGCCGCATCCACTGGTATCTGTGGCGCACCGCCACCCGGCTCGACCGCCTCGCCCTGCGTTGGCAGGCCGGCAAGCTGTCGCCGCCCCGCACCCGCCCCACCCGCGCCACCACCCCGGCCAAGCCGCCGCCGGCGGACGCGCCGCCGAAGCCGCCGCGCCTGCCCACGCGCGACGCATGGCTGATTCGCCTGGTGCAGCCCACCGCCCAGTTCGCCGGCCAGATCGAGGTCTTCCTGGCCGATCCCGACACCCGCGCCCTGCTCGCCGCCGCCCCCCAGGCCGGCCGCCTGCTGCGCCCGCTCTGCCGCGCCCTCGGCTTCCCCGCGCCGCCCTGGCTGCGCCTGCCGCCGCGCCCGCCGCGCACCCGGCTTCCGCGCAAGCGCAAATCCCGCCTTCCCGCCCCGGCACCGGTGCCCCCCGGCACACCGGATCGCCCGCTGCCGGCCTATGTCCGCGCCGCCGTGCGGGCCTGGCGCAAAAATTCCGATTGACCCTGAAGTGCCACCGCACGCGCTATTTGTTACGTTATTCGAATATTCCGAAAACCATCAATACATCGTGTCCCTCAGCCGCTGCGGCGCGATCTTGTCATACGCCGCCCCGTCGAACTCGCCCTTGGTGATGTCCTCCAGGATGCGCCCGTTGCTCGGCAGCGACGTCCGCGCGATCTGCATCGCGGGGTCCCACAGCTTGCTGCGCATCACCGACTTGGCGCACTGGAAGAAGCAGGTATCCACATGCACCACCAGCACGCTGCGCGGCAGCTGGTTGTTCACCACGAACCGCGCCAGCAGCGCCGGGTCCACCGAGATTTCCGCCCGCCCGATCACCCGCAGCGTCTCCCCCACCCCCGGGATCAGGAACAGCAGCGTCACCCGCGGGTCGCGGATGATGTTGCGCAGGTTGTCGATCCGGTTGTTGCCCCGCCGGTCCGGCAGCAGCAGCGTATGGGCATCGGCGATTTCCACGAATCCCGGCGCATCGCCGCGCGGCGTGATCTCCACGGTCTCGCCCACGCTGGCCAGCACGCAAAACGGCGAGGCCCGGATCAGCGCCTGGTAATGCGGGTGCAGATGGTCCACCTCCTTGCTCACCGCCGCCCCGGCGGGCTCGCCATAGATCGCCCGCAGGCTTGCGACGTCGCGAATGATGTGGTCGGGATTGTCCATGATACCGGTATCCGTCGTCACGGGGTTTCTGGGCAGCGGCAAGACCACGCTGATCCGCCGCCTCTTGTCCGACCCGAGCCTGTCCGACACCGCGGTGATCGTCAACGAGTTCGGCGAGATCGGCCTCGACCACGATCTGATCAGCAGCGCCACCGAAACCCTGCTGACCCTGACCACCGGCTGCCTGTGCTGCGCCATCCGCACCGACCTGGTGCAAACCCTGCTCGATCTCGACGCCCGTCAGCGCCGCGGCGAAATCCGCTTCGCCCGCGTCCTGGTCGAAACCTCGGGCCTGGCCGACCCCGCCCCGATCCTCGCCGCCCTGATGACCGACCCGGCCCTGGCCGGCCGCTTCGCCATCGCCGCCATCGCCACCCTGGTCGATGCCGAACTCGGCCAGGCCACCCTCTCCCGCCACCCCGAAGCCCGCCGCCAGGTCGCCATGGCCGACCGCATCCTGCTCACCAAGACCGACCGCACGGCCGCCACCGCCGAACTGCGCGCCCGCCTCGCCGCCCTCAACCCCGCCGTCACCGCCACCCCCGGCCCGGGCGACGCCCAATGGCTGCTCGCGCCACCCGGCCCCCTGCCCGCCGATGTCCCGCCGATCGCCCTGCACACCGCCGCCATCACCACCGCCACCATCCGCCGCACCGAACCCGTGCCGGCCCTGGCCCTCACCCTCCTCCTCCAGTCACTTGCCGAACATTGCGGCCCCCGCCTGCTGCGCCTGAAAGGCATCGTCGATCTCGCCGAATCCCCCGGCCACCCCGCCGTGATCCACGGCGTCCAGCACGTCTTCAGCACCCCCGCCTTCCTCGATGCCTGGCCGACCGGGGACCACACCACCCGCATCGTCCTGATCGGCGAAGCCCTCCCACCCCATTTCGCCGCCCGGCTGCTCGACACCATCATCGCCGAGGTCCAGGACGAACAGGCCCGCGCTACGGCGCGCGAACCGCCCGCCCCATGAGCCCCTCGTACACCTTGATCATCGCCCCGACATCCTCGCCCCCCAGCCCCATCCCCCGCGCCGCCCGCAACAGGTTCAGCACGTTCGGCGCCACCATCCCCGGCACCCCCGTCAGGTCGGCCAACTGCACCGCCAACCGCAGATCCTTGTGCGCCAGATCCAGCGCGAAGCCCGGGGCGAAATTTCCCGCGAACGCCTTGGATGACAGCGACGTGAACGATCCCGACGCCCCGGAACTGATCGACACCACCTCGGCCAGCTTGCCCAGGTCGATCCCCGCCGCCGCCCCCATCATCAGCCCCTCGGCCGCCGCCGCCATGTTGCAGAACGCCAGCATGTTGTTGATCAGCTTGGCCACCGACCCCATGCCGAAATCCCCGACATGGATCGCCTTGGACGAAAAACTCGCGAACAGCGGCTCCTGCGCCGCGAACACCGCGGCATCCCCGCCCACCATCACCGCAATCGTCCCGTCGGCCGCCCGCGCCACGCCCCCGCTGACCGGCGCCTCCAGCATCGCGATCCCCTTGGCCGCCAGGGCCGCCGCCATCGCCTGCGCCGTCTCCGGCGAATTGGTCGAAAGGTCGATCACCACCATGCCGGGCTTCCCGGTCGCGGCCAGCCCGCCCGGCCCGGCGATCACCGCCTCCACGATCGCCGGCACCGCCAGCGAGGTGAACACCACCTCGCACCCCGCCAGCCCCGCGATGCTGTCCACCGATGCCGCCCCCAGCGCGGTGCAGCGCGCCACCGCCGCGGGGTCGAGGTCGTGCACCATCACCTGGTGGTTGGTGTTCTTGATGATGTTGCGGCACATGGGCCCACCCATGTTGCCCACGCCGATGAAGCCGATTTTCATGAAACGGTCCCTCCCTGGAAGCGGGAGGATGCGGCAAGCTGTGTTCGGCGAAAAGCTACCGTTGCGCGCGGGTGAACGGCGGCGGGTAGCTGATCGTCCCGCCCCGCCCGGCCAGCACCCCGGTCACCAGTTCCAGCGCCATCAGCTTGCCCGGCGGATACGGCGAACGCAGATGCGCCAGCACCGCGGCATCGAAGCCGAATTCTCGGTAATAGGCGGGATCGCCCAGCACCAGCACGGCATGGGCGCCATGCACCCGCGCCGCCTCCAGCCCCATCTGCACCAGCCGCCCGCCAATGCCCGCGCCGCGGAACCCCTCGGCCACCGCCAGCGGCGCCAGCGCCGCGGCCGGCACCTTATGCCCGTCCACCACCACCGACATGTCGCTGAACATCACATGGCCGACGATCTCGGCGCCGATCCGCGCCACCAGCGAGGCGAAGGCAAAGCCGCCGGCGCGCAGCCCGTCGATCACGTCCGCCTCGTAGTCGCCGCCGAACGCCGCCTGGTGCAGGGCACGGATCGCCGGAATATCCTCGGGGCGCTCCGGCCCGAAGGACAGCGTGCCGTCCATGCCGGCGCGCGGGCGGACCATCAGCTTTTCGGCGCCGGGGTCTTCATCATCGTCCCGGTCATCGGAATGAAGAACACGCCGACATCCTTGCGCGAATGGATTTTTCCCTCTTCATCCTTGGTGTAGACGTACAGGAACTGGCCGCGCTTGAACGGCTGGCCGATCGGGATCAGCGCCCGGCCACCGGGCTTCAACTGCTTGAACAGCTCCGGCGGGGCGTACTGGGCGGCACAGGTGATGATGATGATGTCGAACCCGCCGTCGACCTCCGGCCAGCCGAAATACCCGTCGCCCACCCGGCTGGCGATATTGTCGTAGCCCAGCGGCGCGAAGATTTTTCCGACGGCCTTGCCCAGCGGCTCGATGATCTCGATCGAGTACGCCCGGCTGCAGATGCGCGACAGGATGCTCGACTGGTAGCCGCTGCCGGTGCCGATCTCCAAGGTCACGTCGCCGGCCTTGGGCTGCGCCACCTGGGTCATGTAGGCTTGGCCCAGATAGTCCGACAGCGCCGAGCCATAGCCCAGCCCCCACGGCTTCGGCTCGGCCTCATAGGCGTTGGACGGCGTTGGCGCCTTCGCGTCGTACTGGTAGTGGTAATACTCGCGCGGCACCTCGCCGAACGCCCGCATCACCTCGGGGTCGGCGCTGCCCAGCCGCTCCTTCAGATAGTTCTCGATGCGCCTCAGCGCCGCCGGTCGCCGCGCCTGGATGGCGTTGAACGCGGCGTCGGACAGTTCCACCGGCCGGCCGGATTTCGCCATCGCCTCCTGGAACGCCGCCCTGGTCCAGCCGCTGCCGGCATTGACGGCGGCAAGGCCCGGCCGGCTGGCCAAAACGAATGGCGCCGCCAGCATGGCACGACGCGAGAGGGAAAGGGTCAAGTCGGCACTCCGGATTGCCTGCGGGGAAAACTCAGCCACGCCGTGACATACAGCACCAGCGCGCACAACAGAACCCGGTCATAGCCGAAGCCGATCGCGGTCAGGTTGGCCAGCGGGGTGGAAACCACCGAGAACGCCCCGTTCAGCCCCCAGGCCCACGGCAGGAACCCACCCGATCCCACCCGGCTCAGCCCCAGCGGGAACGGCAATCCCAACGCCACGCTGACCGGGGCGGCCACCGCCAGCACCAACACGGCACGCACCAGCCACGGCAGGCCCAGCGTGGCCAGCATCAGGTCCTGCAGGAACACCAGCACGACGGCCGCCCACACCACGATGATCGCCGTGCATACCAGGCTGGCACTGGCGGCAACCGGCGCGAACCGTCCGCTCAACATGCTGCCCAGGCCGGAACAGATCAGCATCCCGGTCAGCACCAGCGCGAAGCCGGCGCTGCGGTCGTTCAACCAGAAGCTCGCCCGCTCGATCAGGAACATCTCGATGAACAGGAAGCCGAGGCCCAGGCAGGAGAAATACAGCACCGCCCGAGCCGTGCCGCCCCAGCCCGCCCCAGTGCGCACCCGCCGCCCGCCCAGCAGCGGCAGCACCAGCACCAGCAGCGCGATCACCATCGCCTGGCCCAGCACCGCCACGTTCACCAGCGGCCCGATCTCGGCCTGCGGCAGCAGTTCCAGCCGGCGGATGATCGTGCCCAGATGATCCAGCCGCAGCACGGCATAGAAGAACGGCCGGTCATAGGTGATGGGCGCGAGGTCGAAGGCATCCACCGCCAGGCTGGCTTCCCCCCGCAATACCGCCAGCGCCTCATCGGCAATGGCGTCGTGCGCCCCGGCGCCCGAGGTCACCGCACCGTCGGCGAACGAAACCGAGGGCAGGTCGTTGTATATTTCGCGCGGCCCCCCCGCCTCCATGCCGGGAAACCACGACAGGTCGAACGACCGCGCGTCGGCGAATGCCTTCGCGGTCGCCACCCGCCCGGCATCAAACGCCCGGTTGGACAGCAGGATGCGCACGTTCCAGGCGCTGCGCACCACCAGCACATGCGCTGGCACATCGGCGATCCCGGCCGCCAGCAACCCCTGGCGCGCGGTGGCCAGCATGCGCACGGCATAGGCGGGAAACTCCCGGATCGACACCGGAATCGACACGATGCCGCCCGGCGCCAGTGCCTGCAGATAGGTCGCCAGCGCCTCGGCGGCGAAGGCGGTGCTGTTGGCCTCGGCAGTGTCGAGGAAATCCAGCGAGATATCCACCAGGTCATACGGACCATCGGCCGCGGCCGCGATCGGGCTGTCGCCGCGCAGGCGAATGCGGGGATCGGCGGGCAAGGCCGGCACCTCGCCCAACCCGTGGCGCAGGATGCCCAGCAGCACCGGCTCCGGCTCCACCACCACCAGCGACGCCGCCCCCAGCGCCAGCGCCTCGGCGATGCGAAATCCGCCGGAGGCGCCGGCCAGCAGCACGCGGGGCCTGGCCAGCATTTGGTATGGCAAAGCGGCCAGGGTCGCGGGCGCGTAGCCGGCATCCAGCCCGCCCGGCTTGGGCACCGCGGCCAGCCGGTTGCCATCCCGGTATAGGCCCAGCGTGCCCGGCGGCCCCGGCACACCCAGCATGCCGGCATTGTTGGACAGGTCGGTATCGACCCGCTCGGTGAAATTCTCCAGCAGGTGGTACAGCCCGCGCGGCCGGCGCAGTTCGGCCAGCACCCGGCTGTCCGGCACGTTCAGCGGCGCGTAGATGCTCTTGTAGTCGTTGAACCGCGCGGCACTGCCGAACACCCCCAGCGCCACGCCCGCCGCCAGCGCCGCCAGGGTGACCGGCCGCACCCAGCGCCGCGTGGTGAACAGGGCCGCCAGCGCCAGCGGCACCAGCAGGGCCGGCAGCAGCATGAACGGGTGCAGCCACCACATCAGCGCCAGGCCGAGCAGCGAGCCAGCACCGGCGCCGGTCAGGTCATAGCCATAGACGCGGCCGATCTCGCGGTCGTTGAGGATGAAATACAGGCTGATATAGACCCCACCGCCGCAAAAAAACGGCAGCAGAACCAAATAATAGCCCGCAATATTCCACAACTGCCCCTGGAACGTCGCGGGGTTTTGCAATTGCAGCGGGTTGAACGGATTCTCCGCCACGAAGTGAAAGCCGATCGCGGCGGCCAGGATCAGGAAGGCCGGCAGCCAGTCCAGCAGCACCCGCCCGCGGGCGGCGAACCAGTCGCGCGCCAGGGCCATCACCACGCCGGATAGGGCAAATCCGGCCAGCACGATGGAGATCACCCAATAGCCATACTCCGACCATTTCGCGACGGCGAAATACCGGGTCAAAGCAATCTGGATGCCAACCAGCGCGGCCGAGACGAGAAACAGCGGGAGGAGGCCCGCAACGGAAAGACGGGGCATCAAGGTCTCTTAAGGAGAAGGAAAGATCTTCTTTTTCTGAAGAAAAAGAAGCAAAAAGACTTTTTGTTCGTTTCCCGCGCCGGCCATCCAGCAAAGTGAATAAAAGTTTTTTGGTTCTTTTTTCCAAAAAAGAACGACTCTTCCCTTGCCAGCCCCGTCACGGCCAAACCCGCCGCCGCAGGAAGTCGCGCAGCCGGGCATCGAACCCGGCGGGGTCATCGACGAACAGCGCATGGCCGACCGCATTGGTCAGTACAACCACCTCGGCGCTGGGATGGTGGGCGCGGACATTGGCCGCCTGGCCGGCGAATTTCGGCCGCACCAGATAGAGTGTCGGCCGGGTGGTGGAATACAGCGCCTCCTTCCACCAGGTGCGCGGCACGGGATAGGCCAGCAGTTCCGCGGCGACCTTCTGCGGCGTGCGCAGGGCGGCGCGGGTCAGGCGGTCGAGCCAGGCGTCGGGTTGCCGGGTGGCGAACATGCCACGGACGAAATTGCGCATCATCACTTCGCGCGGCAGTTTCGGCCCCGGGCGCATCGGACGGACCGGCGGCGGTGGCGGCGGGTCCTCGCCGACGGAATTGTCGATCAGCACCAGCCCGGCCAGATGCGCGTCCCCGGCGCCGCGCAGATAGGCCAGCGAATCCAGCACCCCCAGCGACCAGCCCACCAGCACCACCTTCTGCGGGCCGAGGCGGGCGATCAGTTCGGCGATGTCTTGCCCGCGCCGCACATGGTCATGGCCCGACGGCGCGATCGCGCTCTCCCCCTGGCTGCGCGGGTCCAGCGCCACCACATGGAACTGGCGCGACAGGTCGGCGATCTGGCGGTCGAATATCCAGGCTGGCATGGTCCAGCCAGGCACGAAGACCAGCGTGCGCGCGCCGCCGCCGGCCTCGATGTAATGCAGCCGCACGCCGTCGCTTGTGGTGAAATGGCGTGCCTGGCCCACCGCCCCGGCGGGGGCGGACCAGCACAGCAACAGGAGAAGCAATGGCAGCCAGCGTTTCATGGCGCGAAGTGACCGGCCGGCCCGCCCGGTGTCAACCGCACGGCCACGCCGATGGAGGATGAACCGCCGCCCTCCCGCGCCAAGGCGCTGGTGGTACTGCTGCTCCTGCTTGGGTTGGTGGCCGGCGGCTGGGTGCTGGCGCGCCATCTGGCCGAGGTGGCCAAGACCGAGGACTGCCTGATGGCTGGGCGGCGCAATTGTGCGCCGATCCGGCCGGGGAGCTGAAGAAGAAAGGGCGTTCTTTTTTGAAAAAAAGAACCAAAAAACTTTCGCCTTCTGGAATGTGATGCATCGACGTCGCCCTCGACGTCGATGCACGCGTTGATGCGGGGGCTGATGGGCTTCGATTGTAGGCAACGCCAGGGGAAGGAGCAGCGCTGCCTTGCCGCGCTGCCGGCGATTCGTCAGCAATGCGGCACGTCGTGCCCGGGTTGTTGCCACACGCGGAAGTTCCGGGGTGGGCGCCGGGCTGGCTGCACGCGGCGCTGGCGGTCGGGCTTCGCGCCCGGCAGGCGATGGGCGGCACCAGGCCGGGCAGGTCCGCCGGCAAATTCCGGCGCCGACCGGAGGTGGCCTACCCAGCCGCCTGATATCTGCACGAGGGCCTGCGCCATGCCATGTTCGGGCGCGAGAGCCGCTATGTCGCGACGGTTCGGGTGATGGCGGCGCGGCGGGCGCAGCCGCCAACGCAGCGCCGCCGCGGGAAAGCAGCCATCCTGCCATACCAGCCCGCATGAAGGTTGACCCATGAAGTATGGGTCAGCGCGGACTGGCATGAGTCTTTGCTTTGCGCGCGGCCACCGGCCAGCCCCGCGCGCGATACCAACCCGCGAACTTCAGTCGGAACCGTATGCCGGTGAGGCTGGCCTACTCGCCGGCGACCGGCACGCCTTTTTCCTCCAGCGTCGCCTTCAGCTCGCCGGACTGGAACATCTCGGTGACGATGTCGCAGCCGCCGACGAACTCGCCCTTGACGTAAAGCTGCGGGACGGTCGGCCAGCTGCTGAATTCCTTGATCCCGTCGCGCAGCTCGGCGTCTTCCAGCACGTTGGCGGTCTTGAACGGGACGCCCATGTGGCTGAGAATCTGCACCACGCGCGCCGAGAACCCGCATTGCGGGAACATCGCGGTGCCTTTCATGTAGAGCATCACCGGGTTGGCGGTGATGTCGGCCTGGATGCGCTCGAAAACCGGGTTGGCCATGAGGTGGGTTCCTTACTCGGGTGCGGAGGTCTGAAGGGCGAGGGCGTGCAGTTCGCCCCCCATGCGGCCGCGCAGGGCGGCATAGACGATCTGATGCTGCTGCACGCGGGATTTGCCGCGAAACATCGCACTGACCACGGTCGCCGCATAGTGGTCGCCGTCACCGGCCAGGTCCTCGATCGTCACCTGCGCATCGGGCAGCGCCGCCTTGATCAGGGCCTCGATCTCGTTGGCCGGCATCGCCATGCGGTGTCGCTCCTAGCTCGCGCCGTCCATCCAGCCAGGCAGGAATGCCTCGTGCAGGCGGCGCAGTTCGGCCAGGGAAATGGTGTCCCCGTCCGGCAAAGTCAACAAAGCCCCGCCGCTGGCACCGATGCGCTGGGCGGGCACCCCGGCAGCGGCGGCACGGCCGAGCAGGCCGGCGGAATCGGCGGTGGCGAGGATGTAGCGGCCCTGGTCCTCGCCGAACCAGATGGCGGCGTCGCCGCCCGGTTCGACGGTGATGCCGGTGTCGCCGGCCAACGCCATCTCGGCCAGAGCGATCAGCGCGCCGCCATCGGCGAGGTCGTGGCAGGCGGCGATGCGGCCGGCGAGGATTTCGCCGCGCACGAAATCGCCGTGGCGGCGTTCGGCGGCGAGATCGACCGGCGGCGGCGGTCCCGCCTCGCGCCCGGTGACCTCGCGCAGCCACAGCGACTGGCCGAGCCAGCCCTGCGTGGTGCCAATCAACACCAGGTCCAGCCCCGGCGCCAGCGCGTAGCCCACCGCCTGGGCGGCGTCTTCCAGCACGCCGAGGCCGCCGATCGCCGGTGTCGGCAGGATCGGTTTTCCTTCGGTTTCATTGTACAAGGAGACGTTGCCCGACACGACCGGGAAGTCGAGCGCGATGCAGGCCGCCGCCATGCCGCGGATGGCGGCGGCAAACTGCCCCATGATGCGGGGCTTCTCGGGGTTGGCGAAGTTCATGTTGTCGGTGATCGCCAGCGGCAGCGCGCCGGTGGCGGTGATGTTGCGCCAGGCCTCGGCCACCGCCTGGGCGCCGCCGGCCTCGGGGTCGGCCTGCACATAGCGCGGCGTGCAGTCGGTGGTGAGGGCAAGGGCGCGGCTGCGGCCGTCCAGCTTGACGATGGCGGCGTCGGCGGCCCCCGGGCGCATGACCGTCTGGCCGCCGATGGTGTAGTCGTACTGCTCCCACACCCAGCGCCGCGAGCACAGATCGGGGCAGGCGATCAGCGTGCGCAGGGCCGCGCCCAGGCCCACCGGGTCGGCGACCGGGCCGAGCGGCGGCTGGGGCGGGGTCTCCTCGGTGGGTCGGTGGTACAGCGGCGCCTGGTCGGCGAGGGGCGCAAGCGGAATATCGGCCTCGACCTGGCCGTTATGGGTGATGACGATGCGGCCGGTATCGGTCAGGTGGCCGATGACGGCGAAATCCAGCTCCCATTTCTCGAAGATCGCGCGGGCGATATCCTGCCGGTCCGGGCGCAGCACCATCAGCATGCGTTCCTGGGACTCCGACAGCATCATCTCGTAGGCCGTCATGTCGGTTTCGCGCTGCGGCACATGGTCGAGGTTCAGTTCGATGCCGACGCCGCCCTTGCCCGCCATCTCCACCGAGGAGGAGGTCAGGCCGGCCGCGCCCATGTCCTGGATGGCGACGATGGCGTCGGTGGCCATCAGCTCCAGGCAGGCCTCGATCAGCAGTTTTTCCACGAAGGGGTCGCCGACCTGCACCGTGGGCCGCTTCTCCTCGGAATCGGCGCCGAATTCGGCCGAGGCCATGGTGGCGCCGTGAATGCCGTCGCGCCCGGTCTTGGAGCCGACATAGACCACCGGATTGCCGATGCCGGCAGCGGCGGAGAGGAAGATTTTTGTTTTATCCGCAATGCCCACGGTCATGGCATTGACGAGGGGATTGCCGTTGTAGGCGGGGTGGAAATCGATCTCGCCACCCACCGTGGGCACGCCGACGCAGTTGCCATAGCCGCCGATGCCGCGCACCACGCCATCGAAAATGCGCCTGGTGCGCGCCAGCTTCGGATCGCCGAAGCGCAGCGCGTTGAGGTTGGCGATCGGCCGGGCGCCCATGGTGAAGACGTCGCGCAGAATGCCGCCGACGCCGGTGGCGGCACCCTGGTACGGTTCGATGAAGCTGGGGTGGTTGTGGGATTCCATCTTGAAGATGGCCGCCAGGCCCTCGCCGATATCGACCACGCCGGCATTCTCGCCGGGGCCGTGGATGACCCAGGGCGCCTTGGTGGGAAGCTGCTTCAGCCAGACCCGGGAGGATTTGTAGGAGCAGTGCTCGGACCACATGACGCTGAACACGCCCAGCTCGGTCAGGCTCGGGGTGCGGCCCATGATCTCGAGGACATTTCGGTATTCGCCGGCGGAAAGGCCGAACTCGCGGGCGAGGGCCTGGTTGACGTCTCGGGCCATCGGACGGGCTTCCTAGGCCGCCAGCGCGGCGGTGATCGAATCGAACAGGGGCTTGCCGTCCTCGCCGCCCATCAGCGGGTCGACGAGGTCTTCGGGGTGGGGCATCAGGCCGAGCACGCGCAGATTGGCGCTGGCGATGCCGGCAATGTTGCGCGCACTGCCGTTGCGGTTGGCCGCCGGCGTGACCTCGCCGGACGGTGTGGCGTAGCGGAAGATCACGCGGCCCTCGCCCTCCAGCAGGTCCAGCGTGGCGTCGTCGGCGAAGTAGTTGCCGTCGCCATGGGCCATCGGCGCGCGGAACACTTCGCCGCGCTGGTAGTGGCGGGTGAAGTCGGTATCGGCGCGCTCCACCCGCAGATGGCAATCCATCGCCAGGAAGCGCAGCCCCTGGTTGCGCAGCAGCGCCCCGGGCAGCAACCCGGCCTCGGTCAGGATCTGGAAGCCGTTGCACACGCCGAGCACATGGCCGCCGCGCGCGGCATGGCCGCGGATCGCCGCCATGATCGGCGACTGCGCGGCCATCGCGCCGCAGCGCAGATAGTCGCCGTAGCTGAAGCCGCCGGGGATGACGACCAGGTCCAGATCCGACAGATCGGTCTCGCGGTGCCAGACCATGCGCGGTTTCTTCCCCGCGCTGCGTTCCAGGGCGATCGCCATGTCGCGCTCGCGGTTGATGCCGGGGAAGACGATGATGCCGGCTTTCATGGCTATGCCACCTCGACGCGAAAGCTCTCGATCACCGTGTTGGCCAGCAGCTTGCGCGCCATCTCCTCGGCCTGCGTCTTCGCCGCTTCCGGATCGGTCCCGGTCAACTCAATCTCGATCACCTTGCCGGCACGCACTTCGCCAACGCCGGAAAATCCCAGCCCGGCAAGAGCTTGGCCGATGGCCTTGCCTTGCGGATCGAGCACGCCGGCCTTCAGCATCACGGTAACGACGGCCTTCATCGGGCAGCTCCGTGTTCGTTCTGACCCATGATCACTGCATGACCTCCGGTCCCTTCAGGTCGCGCACGCCCGCCTCCGGCAGGATTCCCAGCCGGCGCGCCACCTCCTGGTAGGCTTCCTCCACCTTGCCGAGATCGCGGCGGAAGCGGTCCTTGTCCATCTTTTCCGAGGTCTTGCTGTCCCATAGCCGGCAATTGTCGGGGCTGATCTCGTCGGCCAGCACGATGCGCATCTCCTCGTTCTCCCACAGCCGGCCGAACTCCAGCTTGAAATCCACCAGCGTGATGCCGACGCCGAGGAACAGGCCGGTCAGGAAGTCGTTGATCCGCAACGTCAATGCGACGATGTCGTCCATGTCCTGGGTATTGGCCCAGCCGAAGCAGGTGATGTGCTCCTCGGACACCATCGGGTCGCCAAGCGTGTCGTTCTTGTAGTAGTACTCGATGATCGAGCGCGGTAGGCGCGTGCCCTCGGCGATGCCCAGCCGGGTGGACAGGCTGCCGGCGGCGACGTTGCGCACCACGATCTCGATCGGAACAATCTCAACCTCGCGAATGAGTTGCTCGCGCATATTCAGACGCCGCACGAAATGGGTGGGGATGCCGATATCCTGCAGCCGCAGCATCAGGTACTCGCTGATGCGGTTGTTCAGCACGCCCTTGCCGGTGATGATGCCCTTCTTCTGGGCGTTGAAGGCGGTGGCATCGTCCTTGAAATACTGCACCAGGGTGCCGGGTTCCGGCCCTTCGAACAGAATCTTCGCTTTGCCCTCGTAGAGCTGGCGGCGGCGGGCCATGACAGACTTCCCCAGGAGGTGAATCCCCCGATGCTGCGCCGCAATGGGCGGCGCACGGCGGCGTATAGCAGGCACCCAAGTGCCGCGCCACACGCGGGGGGGCAAGGCGGCGTTGCGGGCAG
>JADLHF010000182.1 GCA_020848935.1 Acetobacteraceae bacterium | reverse complement strand
TCCCGTCCATTGGGCTCCCGTCCATTGGGGTCACGACCATCGGGCGGCTGCGATGCCTGAGCTGGAACGCGCCCGTCGTCCGGCCACCGACGGCCACGCGCCGCCGCCGCAGGCCCGCGTCTGGGTGCTGGACGACCCCCGCGTCGGCACCGCCAACCAGGCCATCGGCATCGCCGAGCGGCTGGGCGTGCCGTTCCGCCGCATTCCCCTGGCGTGGAACCGCTGGACCGCGCATATCGCCGGGCTGGTGCCGGGCGGCTCGCTGGCCGGGCTGCGCCAACCCTCGCGCAGCATCGCCGCCGCCCTGGCCGGGGGCGCAGCCGGCATCTCGCTGCCCGCGGCATCGGAGCGCGACGGCGGCATGGCGGCGGCGGGACCGTCGCTGCGGCCCGATCTGGTGATCTCCGCCGGCCGCCGCTCGGGCGCGGTGGCGCTGTGGATGAAGTCGCAATTCGGCTGCCGCATCGTGCATTGCATGAGCCCCGGCCTGGGCGGGCTGTGGCGGCACGGGCTGTTCGACCTGCTGGTGATCCCCCAGCACGACCGCCCGGCGCCCGCACCCAACGTATTCCCGGTGCTGGGCGCACCGCACCGAGTCTCGCCCCTGCTGCTGAGCCAGGCGCGCGCGGCCTGGCAGGAGCGGCTGGCCCACCTGCCGCAGCCGCGCGTGGCGCTGCTGGTCGGCGGGCCGGTGCGCGGCAGCGACATGCCGCCGGCGATGGCCAATTCGCTGGGCCGCCTGGTGGCGCGGCTGGCGGCGGGGCGCGGCGGCGCGGTGCTGGCCACCACTTCGCGCCGCACCGGGGCGGAGGCGACCGAGGCGCTGTCGGCCGGGCTGTCGCCGGCATTGCACCTGATCTATCGCTGGGGCGAGCCGGAGCAGAACCCGTATCACGGCTTCCTGGCCAGCGCCGATGCCATCGTCGTCACCGCCGACTCGATCTCGATGATCTCCGAGGCCTGTGCCAGCAGCGCCGCGGTGTACATCGCCTGCCCGGAACTCGCCGGGCCGCGCCATCGCCGCTTCGCCGAAACGCTGTACCAGGCCGGCCTCGCCCGCCCGCTCGGCAACGCGCTGGGCCGCTGGCCGCGCCCGCCGCTGGACGAGGCCGGGCGCGTCGCCGACGAGATCCGGCGCCGGTTTGCACTGGACTGATTCTGCCCGATACTGGCCGGCGCCAAACCCACGAGGAAGCGCCATGACCAAGACCTACCGGCTCGCCGTCATCCCCGGCGACGGCATCGGCAAGGAGACCACGCCGGAGGGGTTGCGGGTGCTGGACGCCGCCGCCCGGCGCTTCGGCTTCAATCTCAGGCTCGACCACTACGACTGGTCCTGCGAGACCTACAAGCAGACCGGCGCAATGATGCCGCCCGATGGGCTGGACCGCGTGCGCGAGGCCGACTCGATCTTCCTCGGCGCCGTCGGCTGGCCCGGCGTGCCCGACCATATCTCGCTGTGGGGCCTGCTGATCCCCTTCCGCCGCCAGTTCGACCAGTACGTGAACCTGCGCCCCTGCCGGCTGATGCCCGGCGCCGTCACCCCGCTGGCCGGCCGCACCGAGAAGGACATCGATTTCTACGTGGTGCGCGAGAATACCGAGGGCGAATACTCCTCCTCCGGCGGCCGCCATTTCGAGGGCACCGAGCGCGAATTCGCCAGCCAGCTCACCATCATGAGCCGCACCGGGGTCGACCGCATCCTGAAATACGCCTTCGAACTCGCCATGACGCGCCCGCGCCGCAAACTGACCTCGGCCACCAAGTCGAACGGCATCATCCACACCATGCCGTACTGGGATGAGCGTTTCGCGCTGATGTCCAAGCACTATCCCGATGTGAAGACCGACCAGTATCACATTGATATCCTGTGCGCTCACTTCGTCCAGCACCCCGACTGGTTCGACGTGGTGGTGGGCAGCAACCTGTTCGGCGACATCCTCTCCGACCTCGGCCCGGCAGTGGCCGGCTCCATCGGCATCGCCCCCTCGGCCAACATCAACCCCGAGCGCACGCACCCCTCGATGTTCGAGCCGGTGCACGGCTCGGCACCGGACATCGCCGGGCGCTGGATCTGCAACCCGATCGGCCAGATCTGGTCCGGCGCCATGATGCTGGAACACCTGGGCGAGAAGCCGGCGGCCGATGCCATCCTGGCCGCGATCGAGACGCTGCTGCGCGAGGGCGGCCCGCGCACCCGCGACATGGGCGGCCAGGCGGGCACGGTGGAAGTGGGCAAGGCCATCGCCGAGCTGGTCGGCGGCGGCTGAACCGCGATCCTGTTGCCAGCCGGGGGCGGCAGGCCTTATACTTCCCGTATTGCGAGTGACTCGCAATTGGGAGCCGGGCATGGGTCATGATTTCAGCCACATCGCGCGCAATTGCGAGCGCGCTGTCGTGACCGCGTATCGCGACCTGCGCACCCTGGGCAACCCCGATCTCGCGGCATTTCGCGCCTGCATCACGCTCTATCGCATCCATCACCCGGAGGCGTCGGTGAACGAGGCGCGGCGGCTGGTGGCGGAATGGATCGACCACCATGCGGTGCGTGTCTCCACCGCGCCGACGCCCGGCTGCGACTGCCGGTGACGCCGATCTAGCTGCGCGCCCAGGCGATCGACGCCAGCGCCAGCGCATCGATGGTATCGATGGTCGGCACCGGCAGGGTGTGGTGCGGCCCGGCCAGGATGCCCAGCGGGATTTCGGTGCAGCCCAGCACCACCGCCCGCGCACCCCGCGCTGCCAGCGCGCCCACCACTTCGGCCAGCGGGGCATAGGCTTCGACCACCCGGTTGGCCTTCACCAGGCCGATCCCCGGCGTGACCCGCGTCGTCATCTCGGTCTCCGACGGGGTCAGGCAGGTCCAGCCCTGCGCCTCCAGCCGATCCTGGTACAGCCGCATGCGCAGCGTGGCCGCGGTGCCCATCAGCCCTATGGTGCCCCCCGCTTTGTCACGCGGCGGGGCCACCTTGCGCAGTTCGGCGGCGGCGGCATCGACGATGTGCAGGATCGGCAGGCCCTCCGCGGCCATGTCGTCCAGCCAGCCATGGGCGGTGTTGCAGGGAATCGCGATCGCCCCGGCCCCGGCCGCCTTCAGCCCGCGCACGCCACGCACCAGCCAGGGCGCCGGGTCCTCGCCACCCTCCAGCTTGCCCCGCGTGCGGTCGGGCACGCGCGGGTCGGACCACAGCACGGTGGGGATATGCTCCTGGTCGCGCGCGGCCGGGGTCAACAGGGTGAGGCGCAGCATGAACTGCGCGCTGGCCAGCGGGCCCATGCCGCCGAGGACGCCGAGGATTCTGTCTGTCATGGCGCAATTGTGCCGCATCTTGACGCCACGGCAAACCGGCGCGACAGCATGCGCCATGGCAAATCGCATCCATGTCGGCGGCCATCGCGGCGCGCGCGGGCTCGCGCCCGAGAACACGCTCCAGGGTTTCGCCCGGGCCTTTGCCCTCGGGGTCGATTCGGTGGAGTTGGACGTGGCGCTGACCGCCGACGGCGTGCCGGTGGTGATCCACGATCCCGTGCTGAACCCCGACATCGTGCGCGGGCCGGACGGGCGCTGGGTCGCCGGCAGGACACGGGTCCGCGACATCACCCGTGCGGCGCTGCACCGCTACGATGTCGGCCGGCTGCGGCCCGGCAGTGCCTACGCCGCGCAATTCGCCAGCCAGACCCCAGGCGACGGGGCACGCATCCCCGCCCTGATCGATGTGCTGGCCCTGGCGCGACCCGTCGGCGCGGTGGTGGATATCGAGGTCAAGACCATGCCCGACCGGCCGGAGCTGACCGCCGCCCCGGCGCGGCTGGTCGATGCCGTGCTGGCCGCCGTCGCGGTATCCGGCATGGCCGGCCGGGTGGTGCTGCGCAGCTTCGACTGGCGGGCGCTGCACCATGCCCGCCACGTGGCCCCGGCGGTGCCCCGCGCCTACCTGACCAGCCCCGCCACGGTGGCGGCGGCGGCGGAGTGGTGGGGCGGGTGCGATCCCGCGCGGCACGGCGGTTCGGTGTCGGCCACCATCGCCGCGGCTTCGCAACTGCCCGGCACGATCTGGGCGCCGGCCTGGCGTGACCTGACAGCCGCGCTGGTCGGCGAGGCCCAGGCGCTGGGGCTCGCGGTGATGCCCTGGACGGTAAACCTGCCACAGGACATGGCGCGGCTGTTGCGGTGGGGGGTGGAGGGGATCTGCACCGATTATCCCGATCGGCTCAATCAGGTGATCGGCACAGGGTGAAGATCGGGAAGCAAGGCCTTCTTTTTGTGAACAAAAAGAAGCAAAAAAACTTCATCCGTTGTCCTTCGGGCGGCACCCTCCGTGCCCCCAAGGCCAAGGGATGAGAGTTTTTTGGTCCTTTTTTCCAAAAAAGAACCGCTTCTACCCTTCAGGAAAGAAATTGCTCCGCGCCGAGGCTCGCGACACCAACTCCTGCATCGCCGGGTTCTCATAGGCGTGCTCGGCCACCAGTTCTTCCATCGGCACGAAATATTCGTGCGGCTGCGGCAGTTGGCATTCCGCGAAGCCGCGGTATTGGCGCTGCTTGAGGGCATACATCACCCGGATGTCGCGCACCGGCAGCACCAGCGGCATTTCCGGCGCGGCGGCCACCACGCCGGTGGCGCGCCAGCGGGGCGTCTCGTCGGTGGGGGTGATGGGGGCCATCAGCCAGGTGAGCGGGCAGACGGCCAGCAGGGATCGGGTGCTGGGGGCGAAGCGCGAACGCTTGTCCAGCAGGTTCTGCAGCGATCCGCAGGCTTCAATGGCGAAGATGTCCACGAAAGGCTCGTGGCAGGTGCCGCCGAAATTCAGCCACAGCCCGTCGGGCAGGGTGCGCATCCGGTTGCTGCCGGGAAACTTCAGGAAGGGCTGCGCCGGCGGAACCGGGTCCGCGCTGGGGTCGCCGGGGCGCCCGCGCAGCCAGTAGGCATCGCCGCTGCGCGCGGTGCCCAGTCCGGGTGGGCGCTGCGGCCATTGCTGCAGCCGACGGCGCACCAGGTGATCGAGAGATTGTAACGCCCGCATGATGATCCATCTCCTTCCGGAGAATGCTGATGTGATGGCATTTCAACCTAGTCGCTGCCGACTTGCAACAAGAAAATGTCGGGAAGCCTCTCATCTAGAAGCTTTTCCGCTCCAATGATTGCGTAATCTGTGCTGGGGGACAGCGAAATTTTCGGGGTATGAACGGATCAATTATTCGTTAATACTGTTGACCGATTCCGCGAATTCACGAATCGGATTCAATGAAAAAGAATCATTCTAGGGAGTTGTACGATGATATTACGATTTAGATTCAGGCAAGCTGCCCACGCCCGTTCACACACCGTGAAACGCCGTGATTGCGCGGCAGTACGGCGTGAATAATCTGCCATGCTCGCGGTGACATGACACGTCTGCGGCGCGGACATGAAAAAACCGCCCGGCTGATGCCGGGCGGCGTTACCAACAACAGGCCGCTGGGAGCTTGCTGCCCCCCTGGCCTCAGCGCTTGCCGGCGGGCGCGTAGTCGCGGCGGGCGGGGCCGGTGTAGATCTGGCGCGGCCGGCCGATGCGCTGCGACGGGTCTTCGATCATCTCCTTCCACTGGCTGATCCAGCCGGTGGTGCGGGCGACGGCGAACAGCACGGTGAACATGCTGGTCGGCAGGCCCATCGCCTTGAGGATGATGCCCGAGTAGAAATCGACGTTCGGGTACAGCTTGCGTTCGACGAAATACGGATCGTTGAGCGCAATCTTCTCCAGCGCCAGCGCCAGGTCCAGCAGCGGATCGTCCTTGATGCCCAGCTCGGCCAGCACCGCGTGGGCGCTCTCCTGCAGGATCTTGGCGCGCGGATCGTAGTTCTTGTACACGCGATGGCCGAAGCCCATCAGGCGCGTGTGGTTGTTCTTGTCCTTCACCTCGGACAGGAACTGCGGGATGTTATCGACGTGGCCGATATCGGCCAGCATCTTCAGCACCGCCTCGTTGGCGCCGCCATGGGCGGGGCCCCACAGGCTGGCAACGCCCGCGGCGATGCAGGCGAACGGGTTGGCACCCGAGGAGCCGGCCAGGCGCACCGTGGACGAGGACGCATTCTGCTCGTGGTCGGCATGCAGGATGAACCAGCGCTCCATCGCGCGCGACAGCACCGGCGGCACCGTGTAGCTCTCGGTCGGCACCGCGTTCATCATATAGAGGAAATTGTCGACGTAGCCGAGGTCGTTGCGCGGGTACACGAAGGGCTGGCCGATCGAGTACTTGTACGCCCAGGCGGCGATGGTCGGCACCTTGGCGATCATCCGGAAGGCGGAGATGCGGCGATGCTCGGGGTCGTTGATGTCCAGGCTGTCGTGGTAGAACGCCGACAGCGCGCCGATCACGCCGCACATCACCGCCATCGGATGGGCGTCGCGGCGGAAGCCGTCGAAGAAGCGGCGGATCTGCTCGTGCAGCATGGTATGGCGCATCACGCCGTCGTCGAACGCCTTCTGCTTGTCGCCCGAGGCCAGCTCGCCGTTCAGCAGCAGGTGGGCCACTTCCAGGAAGTTGGACTGCTCGGCCAGCTGCTCGATCGGGTAGCCGCGGTACAGCAGCTCGCCGACATCGCCGTCGATATAGGTGATCTTGCTCTCGCACGAGGCGGTGCTGCCGTAGCCGGGGTCGTAGGTGAAGACGCCGAGCTGGTCGTACAGCTTGCGGATGTCGAACACCGACGGGCCCACCGTGCCCACCAGCAGCTTCATCGTGGTGGCCTTGTTGGTGCCGTCCAGCGAGATCGTGATCGACCCGCCGCCCGTGTTTGCCGTCGCAGTCATGCCTGGTCCCCTGGCTTGGCGGCGCATCGCGCCCCCGATTCATCCGCTTGTGTTCCGCAAGGCGAGGCGGCGGCGGCAGGTCGCTTCCCCGCCGGCCGGATGGCCATTACCGCCCGTTCCTTGCGCAAGGGTTGAAAGCTACGGCCACCGCCGCGGCAGCGCAACCGGCAGGGATCAGAACGAGGCCTCGCCGCCTTGCCACAGGCCACGACGGGCGCTGCGGGCGGCATCCTCCTCGTCGCCGAAGCTGGCGGCGGCGAAGCCCGGCGTGTCGCTGCGCGCGCGGGCCCAGCCGGCGGCGACGATGCCGCGGTTGAGGTCGCGACCCTCGGCCTCGCACAGGCCCTGGGCGAAGCCGGCGCCGTCGCGGCCGTACAGCTTGCAGGTCACCGCCATGCCGCCGAGCTGGCGGGCCAGCGCCTCGCTGGCCGCGGCGCCGCAATCGAAGCGGCTGTTGTCCGGCTTCAGGCAGGCGGTGCCGCGCGGCGGGGCGGCGACGCCTTGCAGCCGGATGACGGCATCACCCAGGCGCAGGGTCTGGCCATCGACCACGGCCACATGTCTGGCGATGGCCGAGACCGTGCCGGTCTGGGCGGGCGCGCGGCCGAACAGGTCGGCCGGCAGCACCAGCAGCAGGGCGGCGCCGACCACGGTGGTGGCGAGCAGCCCGGCCAACAGGCCACGGCGCATCTCGCGGCCGCCGGAGCGGGCGGAGAGGCCGCCGCCATTGAATATCCGTCGCCGCCGATGCAAGGCCACGCTGCGATCCCTCACGGGTTGCCACCGCTTGCTGCCCCGCGCTGGTCCGGGGCCTGCCACGACCTAGCGCGCTGAACCCGGCTTCGCAACCCAGGATTCGCGATCATGCGAATCGGCATCGACTCGCAGGCATTATCGAGTCGAATGGTCATGGCGGCGGCGCAGGCAGCGACCGCGCGGCCTTGCGCAGGCGCCGCCAGGACCGCCCGATCGCCTTGCGCGCGCCCTGGGCATGGGCGGCGACGAAGCCGCGCACCATGCCGCCGGCCAGCGCGTTTCCGCCGGCCTCGGCCAGTTCGTGCATCAGCGCGGCGGCGACGGCGCCGTCGTTCAGCAGGCCCAGCGCGTCCTGCAGGGCGGCCAGGCGGCGGAGGAAGCGGCGGGCGGGCGGGCCGGGATGCAGGGGCGCGTAGATCTCGGCGGCGTAGCGCAGGCGCTTGGTCTTCAGGCGCAGGGCATGCAGTGCGGCGTCGTCCTTGCCGTGCGGCGCCGCGGCGCGGCGGATCACCGGGCGCAGGCGGCGGGCGAGCTGGGCGGCGGTGAAGCCGGCGAGGTCGCCGGGGATGTCGTGCGCCCAGGGGCGGGTCTGCACCGCGATGGCGACGTCCAGCACCAGGCCATGCAGCACCGGGCCGGTGAGCAGGGGCGCGAGTGCCGCATAGGCCGCGCTGCGGTGGGCCTCGGCGGCGGCGAGCAGGGTGGCCATCGCGGGCTCGTGGGCGAAGGCGGCGGCGACGGCGGGGCCGGTGTCGGACAGGAAGACGTCCCAGTCGCGGGCGGGGCCGAGGGCGGTGGCAAGCTGCTTCAGCGCCGGGCGCAGGGCGGCGAGTTCGGGGCAGGCGACGGCGTCGGCGAAGAGCGGGATCAGCGAGCGCAGCCGGCGCAGGGCAACGCGCATCTGGTGCACCGGCTCCCCGGTCTCGCCGGCGGCGGCGCGCGGGGCGAGGGGCAGCAGGACGGCGGCGAGGTGGCCGGCGGCCCGGGCGAAGGCGTCGCCCGGCGACAGCCCGGCGGCCAGCACGGCGGGGCCGGCGGGGGGCGGCGGCACGGCCAGTCCGGCCAGGGCGAGGGCGGTGTGTGCCAGGCTGGCATGGGGCACGTGCAGCCCGGCCTCGGCCACCAGGGCGCGGGCCAGGGCGGCGGTTTCGGCGGTGGGGCCGCGCAGGGTGAGGCGGGCCGCCGGGGTGCCTTCCGCGCCGATGGTGCCGTCCAGCAGGTGCAGCGCGACCGGGCCGGCGCGGCCGGTGCGCTGCCGGCCGGCGAAGTGCTGCACCGGGGCCAGGCCGTCCGGCAGGCCGGGGGCATCGAGCAGGGTCAGCGAGGGCGCGGTGGCGAGCAGCGGCGGCGCGGCGGCAATCACGGCGGGCGCCAGGGCGCGGGCCTGCCAGGCGGCGGCGCCGCGCTCCTGCGTTTGGGCGACCGCGATGCCGCTTCGGGCCAGGATGCCGTCGCGGTCATGCCATTCGAGCGCGAGCGGGCCCGCGCGGCCGAGGGCGAGGCGCCGGCGCAGCGCCGCCAGGGAAGATGGCGCGAGGGCGAGTTCCAGTTCGAGCGGTGCCGGGATCGGGTCCATCCCGGCGCCGGTTCAGTTCGCGTCGTCGGCGGGCGGCAGGTCGCGCGGTCCGACGAAGCGGGTCAGGCGTCCGCCGCCCGCGGCGAGGCCGGCCCAGGTGCCGGCGATGTTGAATTCGGCCAGGGCGCCGCTGGGAAAGCCCTCGCCCAGGCGGTGGCGCATCAGCCCTTCGCCCGGCCCGGCGAGCTGCAGGGCGAGGTCGTGCAGGCCGGGATTATGCCCCAACAGCAGAACGCTGCGAACCGTTTCCGCAACGCCGTGGAGAGCCTGGAACAGCAGTTCCGGCGGCGCGAGGTAGAGCGTGTCCATCGGTTCCACCAGCGGGGTGTCGTCCCACGGCTCCAGCGCCTCCAGCGTTTGCAGGGTGCGGCGCGAGGAGGAGACGAGGACCAGGTCGGGGGCCAGCCCGACATCGTGCATCATGCGGCGCATCGCGGTCGCGGCGGCGCGGCCGCGCGGGTTGAGCGGGCGGGCGTGGTCGGACAGGGTGGGGTCGTCCCAGGACGACTTGGCGTGCCGCATCAGCAGCAACTGGCGCAGGGCGGTGATCAGGGCCTCCTGTGGCGATCGGAGCGCCAGAGTAGCGCGATCCCGGAGTCTTGGCAGCAGGGTGGATTGTGACAGTTGCGACAGGCGCCGGTAACCCGTGAAATACGGAACGAAATGATATCGGAACAATTTGGATATGCCGAAGCGACGCCGTTTCGGGCGCTGCGACAGGCTGGATGCGGGCGGGGGCGCGCGGGAGGGGGGGCGCGGGCGGGATGGGGGCGTGGCGGCGTGGGAATGGGGCGGGACGGCGGGATGGCTTCTTCGTGCCGGTGTGGGCGCGCAAGGGCGCGCGCGGCGGCGCGCGGCGCAGCCATGCCGATGCCGGATTCGGACGGATGGCGGGCGCGGCGGGGGGACCGGCGCCGGGTGAAGCGGGCGCGGCGGCGCGGGTGGATGGCGGGGCGGGGAGCCTGGGGCGACGGGGATGCGGGCAGGATGCCGGCCTGCCAGAGGCGGATGATGTCTTCCAGGCGGGCGAACAGGCGGCCGAGGCAGGCCATCAGCAGGGCATGCAGCGCATCGGGCAGCCAGAAGGGCGCCTGGTCCGCCGCGACGGCGGAACGCATGCGCGCGACCTGGTCGGCCAGGAGGGGTGGTGAAACTGACATTCCCGTCACTATAGATGACCGAAAATGCCGCTGCAAGGAAATTTTTCCGGCGCGGCTTTTGGGGGGGTGGCGCGGAGTCGGATGGCGCTTCGCTCATCCGACCTACGGTTTCCTGCTTATTGGATGAAGTTTTTTTGCTTCTTTTTGTTCACAAAAACAAGAGCTTTCTCGCTTTTCTACCCGCACTCTCGAAGGAGCATCGGCAAGGAGGTGGGCGTCAGGCGGGCAGGTCGATCCAGGAAAGATGGCCGCCCTTGCCGGCGCCGGTGTCGAGGAACACGGCGCGGCCGCCGGCGCGGCCGGTGCGCAGGTATGGGCGGCCATCGGTGCTGCGCCGGTCGTGGCCGACATAGACGGTCATGCCGGGCGGGATGTGGTCCACCCAGTGCAGCACGCGCTCCGGGTAGCCGTCGGGTTGCAGGCGGCCGGTGGTCTGGCCGTAGAGGGCGCGGGCGAGCACGCCGTGGACCCGGCCGGGCGGGATGTCGGGCGGGTCTTCGGCGAGCATGTCGGTGTGGAAGGCGGCGTGGACGAAGAGGCGGCTGGCGCCGTCGGCGGTGCGCTGGCGCAGCCAGATCGGCGCGCGGTCGATGGCCGCGGCGGCGCGCCGGCGCAGGTCGGGGTCGAGCTGGGCGAGGGTGGCGGCGAGTTCGGGGCCGACGCGCACGTCGCGGCCGGCCAGGGCGCGGCGCAGCTTGTGGTCGTGGTTGCCGAGCAGGAAGACGCCGCGCCCGGTGGCGAGCATGTCGAGCGCGATGCGCAGGGTGGCGGCGCTGTCGGGGCCGTAATCGACGATGTCGCCGAGCTGGACGATGAAGCGGTCGGTGGCCACCGCCATGGCGAAGGCGCGGGCGTCGCCGTGGACGTCGCCGACCACGCGCAGCGGGGTTGCCGCCGGCAGCAGTGTGGTGGGCAGGCGGGTGGGAGGGGTGCTGTCCTGCGGCATCAGGCGGCGCGCGGCCGGGCGGCGACGCGGGGGAGGGTGGCGAAGGCGGCGAGCGCACGGGCGCGGCCGGCGGCCAGGTCGATCAGCGGGGCGGGGTAGGTGCCACCGAGGGTCACGCCCGCGGCGACCAGGACCGGGGCGGGGGCCAGCCAGGGAGCGTCGAGGGCGCTGTCGGGCAGGGCGGCGAGTTCGGGGACGAAGCGGCGGACATAGGCGCCGTCGGGGTCGAATTTCCGTCCCTGGAGGACGGGATTGAAGACGCGGAAATAGGGCGCGGCGTCGGCGCCGCAGCCGGCGACCCATTGCCAGGCGGCGGCGTTCTGGGCGAGGTCGGCATCGACCAGCGTGTCCCAGAACCAGGCCTCGCCGTGCTGCCAGGGGAGGAGCAGGTGCTTGACCAGGAAGCTGGCGACGATCATCCGCACGCGGTTGTGCATCCAGCCGGTTTGCCAGAGCTGGCGCATGCCGGCATCGACGATGGGAATGCCGGTCCGGCCGCGCTGCCAGGCGACGAGGCCGGCGGGGTCGTCGCGCCAGGGCATGGCGGCGAAGCCGGGACGCAGCGGGGCGTCGGGCAAGCTGGGGTGGTGCCAGAGCAGGTGGGCGGCGAATTCGCGCCACAGCACCTCGTCGCGGAACTTCTCGCATGCGGCGGCGGCATGCCAGAGCTGGCGGGGGGAGAGCTCGCCCCAGGCGAGGTGGGGCGAGAGGCGGGAGGTGGCGTCGGTGCCGGGCAGGTCGCGGCGGGCGCGGTACTGGTCGAGGGAGTCGGCGACGAAGCGGGCCAGCCGAGCCTGCGCGCCGGCCTCGCCGGGGGTCCAGGCGGCGCGCAGGCCGCCGGACCAGTCGGGCTTATGTGGCAGCAGGTGCCAGTCCGCCAATTGGTCTGAAGCCACCGCGGGGGCGGGCGGCAGGCGGGCCGGGGCGGGGGTGGGCATGGCGACGGCCAGCTGGGCGCGCAGGGCGCGGGCGAAGGGGGTGAAGACGCCGTAGGGCGTGCCGGCCTGGCTGTGCAGGTGGTCGGGGTGGTGCAGCAGGGCGGTGTTGTGGGCATGCAGCCTGACGGGGCCCAGGGCGGTGATCGCGCGGCGGTAGGCGGCGCGGGCCCAGGGTTCGGTGGGGATGCCGGCATGGATTTCGGCCGCCCCGGTCTCGGCGGCCAGCTGGGGGATCACGTCCTCGAAGCGGCCGCTTCGCAGCACCAGGCGGCTGCCGCGGGCGGCAAGGTCGGCGGCCAGCCCGGCGAGGCTGTGGTGGAGCCACCAGCGACTGGCGCCGCCAGGCGCCCAGGCGCCGGGCGATTGCGTGTCCAGCACGAAGACCGGCAGCACCGGGCGGCCGGTGGCGAGGGCAGCGAGCAGGGCGGGCTGATCGGCCAGCCGGAGGTCGCGGCGCAGCCAGAGCAGCACGGGGGCGGTCATGGCGGGTTGGTGGGGCTTGGCAGACGCATTGAAGCTATATGGGGAATATCGCGCAGGGCGCCAAGCTTGGGGTGCGATGGTGGAAGAAAGGTGTTCTTTTTTGAAAAAAAGAACCAAAAAACTTCATTCACTGGAGTTCGTGGCGATAGTGTTGCCACAAAATGGAGTGCGAATGAAGTCTTTTTGCTTCTTTTTCTTCAGAAAAAGAAGTGCTTTACTTTCTATTCTATCGCGCCTCCGCCGTGACGTAACGGGCGCGGAGCTCCCGCCTGATGGCGGTTTCGTCCACCAGCCGGGCGCCGGCATAGAGGATGGCGTTGACTTTGCCGCCGCTGCTGCGCTGGCGCTGCACCGTCTCGCCGTGGCTGGCGAAGCCGCCGGCGCGGCGGATGGTGGCGCTGTCGGGGCCGGTGACGGCGAGTTGGGGGGCATCGGCGAAGGGGTTGGCCTGGCCGGGCTGGGCCACCATCACCTGGCCGCCCATCGGCACCAGGTCGATGGCGTCCCATAGCGACCACCAGCGGCCGGTCCAGTCGGCGACGGACTGGTCCGGCGGGCCGTGCTGGGCGAAGGCGCGCAGGATGTGGACCACGCCTTCCAGCAGCATCTGGGGGTTGCCGTCGGCCGCGTTGGTCAGCACCGAGACGGTCAGCTTTTGCGCGGGGATGGTGGCGGTCTGGGTCTTGACGCCGGGGAAGCCGCCGGAATGGCCGTATATCGGCCAGTCGCCAACCTGGGAATGGATGATGCCGAGGCCGTAGGCGCGCTCGCCGGGCGTGTCGGCGATCGGCCATTGCCGGCGGGTCATCTCGCGGCGGCTGGCGGGCGTGAGGATGCTGTCGGGTGCGGCGGGGTCGAGGCTGGCGATGAAGCGGGCGAGGTCGGCGGCGGTGGAGAGGAAGCCGGTGGCGGCGGCCAGCGCGTGGGTGGGGTTGTCGGCGGGGATGACCACGCGTTCGCCCAGCGCCCAGGGGGAGGAATGGCCGCGGCTGGTGCGGGCCTTCGGGCCGGCCGGGGCGTCGGGCGCGGTGTTGGGGAGGGCGGCGGGCTTGATCACCTCGCGGGTGATCCAGGTGGTGTACGGCTCCCCGGTGACGGCGGCGATGATCAGCCCGGCGAGGCCGAAGCCGTGATTGCTGTATTTCATGCGGGTGTTGGCGGCGATCACCGGGGGTTCGGCGAGGGCGGCGCGGAGTTCGGCTTCGTTTAGGAAGGGGCGGCGGTCCTGCCACTGGCCGGTGTCGGTGCCGTCGCGGGTGAGGCCGGCGGTGTGGCTGAGCAACTGGGCGATGGTGGCGGCGGCGACTTCGGGGTGCAGGCCGGCGACGTGCTGGCCGGCCTGGTCGTCCAGCCGCAGGCGGCCGGCTTCGACCAGGCGCATGATGCCGGCGGTGGTGAAGGTCTTGGAGTGCGAGGCGACACGGAACAGGTGGGTGGGGGTCAGGGCCTCGGCGGTGGCCAGGTTGGCGGTGCCGAAGGCGCGGTTGAGCACCGGCTTGCCGCCTTGTGCCACGGCGATGGCGATGCCGGGGATGGTGGCGATGCGCTGTTGCCAGGCGATCCATTGCGGGATGTAGGCGAGGGCGGGGGCGAGCCAGTCGGCCATGGGGCGGATCTCCGACGAGGTCATGGAATAAGGGCGGGTTGGGAGGTGGGCAACCGGGCGGCGGCGCGGCCGGCGAAGGGGAAGCTGTACAGCCGCTGCTGGCCGAGCAGGAAGACGCGGCCGCCGCGGGGGAACAGGGTGGCGATGGCCGGGGCGTGGACATCGAGCCCGCCGGTATAAGCGCCGAGGGCGGGCAGGATCAGGCGGCGGGAGTCGGCGACGAAGCAGGGGCGCGAGACGGTGGCGCCGCGGGCGGGGATGCTGGCCTTGGGGTGGAAATGGCCGCTGACCTCGTGCCTGGCGGTGGGCAGGGCCTGGTGGCGGAAGGTCAGCGGGCCGATGGCGAGTTCCGCCATGGCGGTGCCGGGCAGGTCGGCGGGGGCCTCGGGGTCGTGGTTGCCGAGCACCCAGACCAGGCTTGTGGCCTGGGCGAAGTGCGCCAGGCGCGCGCGCTCGGCGGCGGGCAGGCGGGCGGCGCCGGTGCGGTCGTGGAAGGAGTCGCCGAGCAGGATGGTGGTGGCGGGGCGGTGGCGGCGCAGCAGCAGGGCGAGGCGGTCGAGCGTGGCGGCGCTGTCCCAGGGCGGCAGCAGGCTGCCGCGGGCGGCGGCGGCGGAGCCCTTTTCCAGGTGCAGGTCGGCCACCGCCATCAGGCGCTGCGCCGGCCACAGCACGGCGCCGCCGGGATCGAGCATCAGCCGCTCGGCGCCGAGATGGATGGGGGCGGCGCTCACCGGCGGGCGGGCGGGCGAATCGGGGCGGGGGTCATGCGGGGAGCATACAGGGAACAGGTTTCGGTTCCGCACGGGCGGCAGTTCGGCTAGGGTTTGCGGAAATGCCACTGGGGCGCCCGCGAGAAGGCAAAGGAGGTACCATGGACTATCCCTATGATCTCGGCGGCTATTCACGCAAGGTCTCGACCGGCTCGACCGAGGCGCAGCTTTGGTTCGATCGTGGCCTGAACTGGTGCTTTGGCTATCACCACGAGGAGGCGATCGGCTGTTTCGAGAAGGCGCTGGCGGCCGATCCGAACTGCGCGATGGCGCATTGGGGCATCGCCTATGCGGTGGGGCCGAACTACAACTTCCCCTGGGAGTTGCAGGACGAGGCCACCAAGGCGGCCAGCCTGGCGCGGGCCTATGACGCGAGCCAGGCGGCGCTGGGGCTGGTGGGCGGGGTGACGGCGCCGGAGCGGTCGCTGATCGAGGCGTTGCCGGCGCGGTTTCCGCAGCGCACGCCGATCGAGGACCAGCGGCCGTGGAATGACGCGTTCGCCGATGCCATGCGCCGGGCGTATCGCAAGCACCTCGGCGACCTGGACGTGCGGTGCGTGTTTGTCGAGGCGATCCTGAACCGCACGCCGTGGAAGATGTGGGACTTGCGCACCGGCGAGCCGGCCGAGGGGGCGGGGACGGCGGAGGCGCGCAGCGTGCTGGATGGCGCGTTCCGCGACCTGCCGGCGGCGATGAGCCATCCCGGGCTGCTGCACCTGCATGTCCATCTGATGGAGATGTCGCCGCACCCGGAGGCGGCGCTGCTGACCGGCGACCGGCTGCGCGAGCTGACGCCGGATATGGGCCACCTGGTGCACATGCCGACGCATATCGACATCCAGTGCGGCCATTATCGCGACGCGATGCACTGGAACCAGAAGGCGATCATCGCCGACCGCAAGTTCTATGACCGGGCGGGGCCGCTGAATTTCTATTCCGGCTATCGCATCCACAACTACCATTTCGCCGCCTATGGCGCGATGTTCCTGGGGCAGTACGGGCCGGCGCTGGCGGCGGCGGAGGAGCTGATCGAGACCACGCCCGAGGCGCTGTTGCGCATTCCGTCGCCGCCGATGGCGGATTTCTTCGAGAGCTACATCTCGATCAAGCAGCACGTGCTGGTGCGCTTCGGCAAATGGCAGGAGATCATCGCCCAGGCGCCGCCAGCCGATCCCGTGCTGTACTGCAATACCGTTGCGATGATGCATTACGCCAAGGGGGTGGCGCATGCCGCGCTGGGCGCCGTGGCGGCGGCGGAGGCGGAGCAGCGGCTGTTCCGTGCGGCGGCGTTGCTGGTGCCCAAATCCCGCTACATCCACAACGTTCCCAGCCAGCAGCTGTTGGCGATCGCCGAGGCGATGCTGGAGGGCGAGATCGCCTATCGCCGCGGGGAGTATGACCACGCTTTCGCGCGGCTGCGGGCGGCGATCGCGCTGGAGGACGCGCTGCCGTATGACGAGCCGTGGGGCTGGATGCAGCCGATCCGCCATGCGCTGGGTGCGCTGTTGCTGGAGCAGGGGCGCGTGGGCGAGGCGGAGGCGGTGTATCGGGAGGACCTGGGCCTGGCCGGGAAGCTGCCGCGGGCGCAGATCCATCCCGACAACCTCTGGGCGCTGCGCGGGCTGCTGGATTGCCTGGACCGTCGGGGGGAGACGGTGGAGTCGGTGCTGATCCGCCAGAGGGTGGAGATCGTGGCGGCGCGGGCCGACCTGGAGGTGGCGGTGTCGTGCTTTTGTGCAAGGGGGATGGCGGCGGGAGAGTAGCAAGGTCTTCTTTTTCTGAAGAAAAAGAAGCAAAAAGACTTTTTGTTCATTGGTGTGTGTTGTGCACTTATGAGTGAAAGTTTTTTGGTTCTTTTTTTCAAAAAAGAACGCGCTTCCTTGCTACCCGAACAACCGCCCCTGCCGAGGCGTCGGCGCCAGCGAGCCCATCGCCTCGGCCGCCAGGGTTTCGGCCTCGGCGAGCAGGGCGTCGTCGCCTTCGCCGTTGCGCACGCTTTCGCGGCCGATCTCCAGCAGCACCGGCACGGCCAGTGGCGAGACGCGCGAGAGGGCCATGTGGCGCACGCGGCCCTTGATGCGGGCGAGGAAGGCGGCGATGCGGGTGAGGTCGGTGAGGCCGCCGCCGGCGTCCGCACGGGTGGCGCGCAGCAGCACGTGGTCGGGCTGGTGGCGGCGCAGGACGTTGTAGATCAGGTCGCTGTTGACGGTGACCTGGCGGCGGGTTTTCTCGGCGCCGGGGTGGTGGCGTTCGATCAGCCCGGCGATGACGGCGACGTTGCGGAAGGTGCGGCGCAGCATCGAGCTTTCGGCCATCCAGGCTTCCAGGTCGTCGCCCAGCATGTCCTGGTCGAACAGTGCGGCGAGGCTGTGCGGCGGGCGGGCGCTCCAGGTGGCGAGCACGTAGTCGGTGGCGACGAAGCCGAGGGGTTGGAAGCCGGCGCGTTCCAGGCGGCGGGTCAGCAGCATGCCGAGGGTCTGGTGGGCGTTGCGGCCCTCGAAGCAGTAGGCGACCAGGAAGTGCTTGTCGCCGCGCGGGAAGGTTTCGATCAGAAGGTCGTTTTCGCCGGGCAGGCGGGAGAGGGATTTCTGCAGGGTCAGCCATTCCTGGACCGGCTCGGGGAAGCTGGGCCATGTGGCGGGGTTGTGCAGCATGGCGCGGACGCGGGCGGCGAGGTTGGTGGTGAGCGGCATGCGTCCGCCGGCATAGGCGGGGACCTTGGGCTCGCCGGTGCCGCCGTCGGCGACTTCGATCCAGGTCTCGCGCAGGCGCAGGAAGCGGAGCAGCCGGCCGGAGAAGATGAAGGTGTCGCCGGGGGAGAGGCCGCGGACGAAGTATTCCTCGACCTCGCCGAGGGTGCCGCCGGCGCGGCCGCCGAATTTCACCTTGATCATCGGCTCGGCGACGATGGTGCCGATGTTCATGCGGTGCTGGCGGGCGACGCGTTCGCCCATCACCTGGCAGTATCCTTCGCTGTCGCGGAACAGTTTTCGGAACTGGTGGTAGGCCTGGAGCGAGTAGCCGCCGTTCTCGACGAATTCCAGCACGTCGTCGAAGTCGCGGCGGGGCAGGGCGGCGTAGGGGGCGGCGCGGCGGATCTCGGCGTAGAGGTCGTCGGGGCGGAAGGGGGCGGCGCAGGCGGTGCCGAGGATGTGCTGGGCCAGCACGTCGAGCCCGCCGGGGCGGGGCGGGTCGCCGTCCAGCTCGTGGGCGGCGACGCCGCGGATGGCGGCTTCGCATTCCAGGACTTCGAAGCGGTTGGCGGGGACCAGGATGGCGCGGCTGGCCTCGTCCATGCGGTGGTTGGCGCGGCCGACGCGCTGCAACAGGCGAGAGACGCCCTTGGGGGCGCCGACCTGCAGCACCTGGTCCACGCCGCCCCAGTCGATGCCGAGGTCGAGCGAGGAGGTGGCGACGACGGCGCGCAGGCGGCCCTCGGCCATGGCGTGCTCCACTTTCTGGCGCTGTTCCGGTTCCAGCGAGCCGTGGTGGATGGCGATGGGCAGCGTGTCGGTGTTCAGCCTCCACAGCGCCTGGAAGATCAGCTCGGCCTGGGCGCGGGTGTTGACGAAGACGATGGTCATGCCGGCGGCGCGGATGCGGGCGAGGATCGAGGGCGCGCTGGCCAGGCCCATGTGGCCGGACCACGGCAGGCGGCCTTCCGGCAGCATGATCTCGATTGTGGGCGGCGCGCCGCCGGTGACATCGACCCGGCGCACGCCGCCGCCGCGCCCGTCGGCGGAGATGTAGGCGGCCAGGGCGGCGGGATGCGCGGCGGTGGCGGACAGGCCGATGCGGCGCAGCCCTGGTGCCAGTGCGTCCAGCCGCGTCATGCCCAGGGCGAGCTGGTCGCCGCGCTTGGTGCCAGCCAGGGCGTGCACCTCGTCCACCACGACCACGCGCAGGGGGGCGAAGAAGCTGGCCGTCTCGGGCTGGGACAGCAGCACGGCGAGGCTTTCGGGCGTGGTCAGCAGCAGGTTGGGTGGTTCGGCGCGCTGCTTCTGGCGCCGGGCGGTGGAGGTGTCGCCGGTGCGGGTGTCGATGGTGACCGGCAGGCCCATTTCGGCCACAGGGGCGGTGAGGTTGCGGGCGATGTCGGCGGCCAGCGCCTTGAGCGGGCTGACATAGAGGGTGTGCAGGCCGGGCTGGGGTGCGGTGGCCAGTTCCACCAGGCTGGGCAGGAAGCCGGCCAAGGTCTTGCCGCCGCCAGTGGGTGCGGTCAGCAGCACGCTTTCGCCGGCCTGTGCGGCGGCCAGCACCGCGATCTGGTGGGGCCGCGGCGCCCAGCCTCGGGCGGCGAACCAGCCGGCGAACGGTTCTGGTAATGTTCCCGTCATCGCCGCCTTGATAGCGGCTTGGCGCGGCGTGCGGAAGAGTGTTGTGGCGTTGCGCGAGGTGGCTGTGATACTGTGGAATTATGAAGAACATCACAGTTTCCGTGGACGACGAAACCTATCGCCGGGCCCGCATCAAGGCGGCCGAGCGCGATACCTCGGTCTCCGCCCTGGTGCGGGAATTCCTCAACACCATCGCGGTCGAAGAGACGGAACGCGAGCGGTTCGACCGGCTGCGCCGCCTGGAGATCGAGGCGCGCGCGCGGGTGCCGGCGGGCTTCGCGGCCGCCGACCGGCTGCCGCGCGATGCGCTGTACGACCGCGAGCCGTGAGCCCGTCGCGGTTTCTCGACACCAACATTCTGCTCTACTCCGTCAGCCGCCATGGCGGTGAGGCCGCCAAGCGGGCGGCGGCGGTGAGCCTGCTGGCGGACGAGGATTGGAGCCTGTCGGTCCAGGTGTTGCAGGAATTCTATGTCCAGGCGACGCGGGTGACGGGATCGGCCGCGCTGCCGCACGACGTGGCGGTGGACCTCGTTCGTGGCTGGCAACGCTTCCGTGTCCAGCCGATGACGCTTGCCGTGTTCAATGATGCGCTGGCGATCAAAGAAGCGTTCCGCTTGTCGTACTGGGACAGCGCGATTGTGGCTGCCGCGCGGGCGAGCCTGTGCGACGAGGTCTATTCCGAAGACATGCAGCACGGTCAGCGCATCGTCGGGGTGCAAATCGTGAACCCGTTCCGGTGAGCGCGCCGCACCCTGAAACCTGGCTCACGCCGCAGCCGGGCGGGTTGTTCTGCGCGCCCGGTGGCCTTTTTATCGACCCGGTGCGCGCCGTCGAGCGGGCCGTCATTACCCATGCCCATTCCGACCACGCCCGCCCCGGCCACGGCGCGGTGCTGGCCAGTGCGGCCACCCTGGCGCTGATGCGCGCGCGGATGGGCGAGGTGGGGGCAGGGCGGGTGCAACAGGCGCTGGGCTGGGGCGAGCGGCTGCGCATCGGCGAGGTCACGCTGTGGCTGGCGCCGGCGGGCCACGTGCTGGGCAGCGCCCAGGTGGCAGTGGAGTATCGCGGCAGCCGGGTGGTGGTCAGCGGCGACTACAAGCGCCAGGCCGATCCCACCTGCGACGCCTTCGTGCCGGTGGCCTGCGACGTGTTCGTGACCGAGGCGACCTTCGGCCTGCCGGTGTTTCGCCACCCGCCGGCCGAAGCCGAGATCGGGCGATTGCTGGACAGCCTGCGGACGTTCCCCGAGCGCACCCATGTCGTCGGCTGTTATTCCTTGGGCAAGACGCAGCGGTTGATCGCCCTGCTGCGCGCGGCGGGGTGGGACGCACCGATCTTTCTGCATGGCGCGCTGGCGCCGATGTGCGCGGTGTACGAAGCCTGCGGCGTGGCGCTGGGTGAGTTGCGCCCGGCCACCGTGGCGGCGAAGGCGGAGCTGGTGGGCCGCATCGTGCTGGCGCCGCCCGCGGCGATTGCCGATCGCTGGGCGCGGCGGCTGGCCGAGCCCGTGGTGTGCATGGCCAGCGGGTGGATGCGGGTGCGCCAGCGCGCGCGGCAGGGGGGCGTGGAACTGCCGCTGGTGATCTCCGACCACGCCGACTGGGGCGAACTGAACCGAACCATCGACGAGGTGGGCGCGCCGGAAATCTGGGTGACCCATGGCAGCGAGGAGGCGCTGATCCACGAAGTGGCCAAGCGCGGCGTGCGTGGCCGGGCGCTGCGGCTGATCGGGTACGGCGAGGAGGAGGCATGATCGCCTTCGCCGCCCTGCTGGAACGGCTGCTGTTCACCCAGGGGCGCCGCGACAAGGTGCGGCTGCTGCGCCGGTTCTTCGCCAGCCAGCCCGACCCCGATCGCGGCCTGGCGCTGGCGGCGATCGCCGGTGAGTTGCGCTTTGCCTCGGCCAAGGCGTGGCTGATCCGCGACCTTGCCGCCGCGCGCACCGATCCGGTGCTGTTCGCGCTGTCCTATGATTTCGTCGGCGACCTCGCCGAGACCGTGGCGCTGATCTGGCCGGACGCCACCGGCACTGCCGCCCCGCCGGGGCTGGCCGATGTGGTCGCGGCGCTGGAGCACACGCCCAAGTCGCTGCTGCCCGACCTCGTCGGCGGCTGGCTGGATGCCTGCGATGCCGGCACGCGGCTGGCGCTGCTGAAGCTGGTGACCGGCGGGCTGCGCGTGGGCGCCACCGGGCGGCTGGCGCGCCTCGCGCTGGCGGAGCTGTCCGAGGGCCGGGCCAGTGCGGGGGATATCGAGGAAGTCTGGCACAGCCTGGCACCCCCCTACCTGCCGCTGTTCGCCTGGCTGGAGGGGCGCGGCCCCCGGCCCGACCCGGCGGAGGCGCCGGTGTTCCGCCCGCCGATGCTGGCCCATCCGCTGGAGCCCGAGGATATCGCCCGGCTCGACCCCGCCGCCCTGCGCGCGGAATGGAAATGGGACGGCATCCGCGTGCAACTGGTGGCCACCGCCGGCGGCCGGCGGCTGTATTCGCGCGGGGCGGAGGACATCTCGGCGGCGTTTCCCGAGATTGTCGCGGCGATGGATTTTCGCGGTGTACTGGACGGCGAGTTGCTGGTGGTGCGCGACGGTACGGTGGCGCCGTTTGCCGATCTGCAGCAGCGGCTGAATCGCAAGAGCGTGGGTGCGAAGCTGCTGGCCGATTTCCCCGCCGCCGTCCGGCTGTATGACCTGTTGTTCGACGGCGCGGAGGATCTCCGCGCGCTGCCGTTCGACACAAGGCGGGCGCGGCTGGAGGCATGGTTCGCGCGCACCCGGCCGGCGCGGATGGATATCTCCGAGCTGATCGGGTTCACGATGATGGAGGAGCTGGCGGCGTTGCGGGACGGGGCGCGGGCGGCGGCGGTGGAGGGGCTGATGCTGAAGCAGGCGGCCTCGCCCTATCTGCCCGGGCGGGTGAAGGGGCATTGGTGGAAGTGGAAGCGCGATCCGCTGGGCGTGGATGCGGTGCTGATGTATGCCCAGCGCGGCCACGGCAAGCGCAGCGGCAGCTATTCCGACTACACGTTCGGCCTGTGGCGTGACGATGGCGAACTGGTGCCGGTGGGAAAGGCCTATTTCGGCTTCACCGACCGCGAGCTGGCGTTCCTGGATCGCTGGATCCGCGACCACACCACCAACCGCTTCGGCCCGGTGCGCGAGGTGGAACCGGCGCTGGTGCTGGAGATCGCCTTCGACGGCGTGCAGCGTTCCACCCGCCACAAATCCGGCGTCGCCCTGCGCTTCCCCCGCATCGCCCGCCTGCGCCCGGACAAGCCGGCCGCCGAAGCCGACCGGCTGGATGTTCTGCTGCAACTGATCCCATGAGCCCCCGCACCAAGTGAAAGAAAGTTTTTGCTTCTTTTTTCAAAAAGAAGCGCTGTTCTTTTTTGAAAAAAAGAACCAAAAAACTTTCATGAATTGTTCCATGTGGCGGTGAGTGGCGGTTGACCTGATGGGCGGCGCGTGGTGCGGTTGGGGCAATGCAACGGGAGGACTCCGATGGCCATCATTGCCAACACCTCGCTCGATCGCCTGCGCGCGGGGAAGATGTCGCTCGGCTTCGGCGCCAGCCATCTGCGCACCGTCGCCACCCCGATGCTCGCCAAGGCCGCCGGCTATGACTGGCTGTTCATCGACATGGAGCATGGCGCCTTCTCGGTGCACGAGGCCACCCAGCTCTGCTTCGCCTCGCTCACCGCCGGCATCTCGCCCATCGTGCGCGTGTGCACCGGGGCGCTGGACGAGGGCACCCGCGCGCTGGACAACGGCGCCCAGGGGCTGGTGATCCCGCATGTCGATACCGCCGCCCAGGCGAAGCACGTGGCCGACGCGTTCCGCTATCCGCCGCGCGGCACCCGCTCCTGGGGCGGCGGCGTCGCCCAGTTCGGCTTCCTGCCGCCGCCGGTGGCCCAGGCGCAGGAGGAGGTCAACAACGAAACAATGATCGTGGTGATGATCGAGACCGCCGAGGCGGTGGCCAATGCCGACGCCATCGCCGCCACGCCGGGCATCGACTGCCTGTTGATCGGCACCTCGGATCTGTCGGCCGACCTGGGCATTTCCGGGCAGGCCGGGCATGCCAAGGTGCAGGCCGCCTATCGCGCGGTGATCGATGCCTGCAAGAAGCACGGCAAGCATCCCGGCATGGGCGGCATCTACGACGAGGAGTGGGCGCGGCTGTATATCGGCTGGGGCTGCAAGTTCATCCTCGGCGGCTCCGACGGCATGTTCATCAGCCAGGCCGCGACGGCGCGCGCGAAGTTTCTCAACAGCCTGGTGTGACCGGGGGGGTGGCGGGCTTCAGGGCAACTGAAAGGTAATGATCCAGAACAGATCGTTGGAGGAGAGTTCTACGTCGAGGGCGCCCATTTCCGTCAATTCGGCCACCCGGGCCTCGACGGCCTCCCGGGTGTTGGTCGCTTTCGCGTAGCGCTCACGAAAGACGCTGTCGTTTTCCATATTGCTGCCTCCTGCCGCGTCGTTCTTTCGCGTACTCACAGCGCATCGATCGCGCGCATCCAGGTCGCCTGCCGATCGGGCGTCATGGTTTCGCTGCCGGACCAGAATACCAGGAAGCGGCGCGCCTGCACCGCCTGTGCCGCGGTGAAGCGCTGCCCGGGCGGCGGCGCATAGCGCTGGGCCAGGGTGCGCGCCGCCTCCGGGGCGTCGGTGAAGGCCGGCAGCATGGCATTGGCCAGGCGCACGACCTCGGTATCGCCGAGCGCATTCAGCCGCAAACGGATTTGGCGCCGCGCATCCATCGTGCCGAGGAAATTGGCGTCCCGGTCGATCGTGACCTCCCTGGCGGCATCGATCTTGGCGAGGTTGGCCTGCTCGCTGATGGTGCCGATCGCGGATTCGATGCTGCCGGCATCCTTCAGCCGCGCGAGGTCCACATTGGCGCGGACCAGCGGATAGCTGGAATCCGGCAGCACCAGCCCGTCCAGGATCTTGGCGATGATGCGGTCGCGCGCGGCGTCCATCTGTGCGACCAGGGCCGGCAGGGTCTTCTGGAAATACAGCTCCTTGTTGATCAGGCCCTGTGCGCCGATCACGCCGGCGCTGGCGGCGGCCAGCGCGCCGGCGGTGGCCAGGTTTCCGGTGGTTGCGGCAACGCCGGACAGGCCGAGCACCGCCAGCCCGCCGCCCACGGAGACGATGTTGCCCTGTGATGCGAGGCCGCGCTTGAAGTCGGAGTATTCCAGGTCATAGCCATACAGGCGCTGGCGGACGATGCGGTTGCGCACCGCGGTTCGCACCGCGTCGGGATCGCTGTCGCGGTACTCCGCCTCGCTGTCGGGCCCGAAATAGGATTTCAGCGCCGAGCGCGCGGCGGGATCGTCGGGAAAGCCGATGAACGGCGCGCATCCGGATGCGAGGCTGGCCAGCAGGAGGCTGCTCGCCAGGCGGGTGCGGAACGTGGGTTGCCTCGGCATCGCCATCGCTTCCATCCGGTGGTTGCCGGGGAGACTGGAGTTGCGCCCGCCGGGTGTCAACGAAATTCGTTGCGATAAACGAATCGTCGCCGCCTGCTACTTCAGCAGCCGCTCGGTGTCCGTGGCGGTGATCGCCTCGCGCATGATGTCGGCGAAACGGCGGGTTACCGCCAGGATCGTTGCCCGGCTGATCCCCGCGCCGAGCAGGATGTAGTGGTCGATGGTGATCTCGCCGGGCTTGTCGGCGGCGATGGTGGCGCGCACCGCGATGTAGCCGTCGTTGATGCGGTTGGCGAGGTCGAGCCGCTCCGGCAGGGCGGCGCGCGGGACGAAGGCGTAGGACACCAGCAGGCGGATGCTGTCCTTGGCCGGCAGCACGTAGAGCGTGACGTCGCCGGCCCGCACGGTGAGGTTGCCGCCCTGGTCCAGCGCGTTGGGCAGCTTCGCGGCGGTGTAGGCGGCGCGCAGCGCGTCGCGCGACAGGGTGGCCTCGGTCACCATGTCGGCGGCGGGGGCCGGCGGGCGCTGTGCCCTTGCCGGGCGGGGCGCCTGGGCGAGGGCGGCCGAAAACAGCAGGGGGGACAACAGAGGGGACAGCAGCGGGAAGGCCAGCAGCGCGGCGGCCAGTGCCAGGGGGCGAATCGTCAACGGGCTCTCCTGCG
>JADLHF010000181.1 GCA_020848935.1 Acetobacteraceae bacterium | reverse complement strand
CTAGCTCGGGAAGAAAGGGCAGGGGCTCTGCCCCTGCACCCCGCTGGGGCCATCGGCCCCAGACCCCTTTGCCTGTCTTGCCGCAACGGCGGCGCCGATGGCGTTGGCGGCCGGGAGCCGGGATGGAGTCCCCGCACGATGCGCAACCGCCCGGGGTGCTTGGGTCGTCGCGCTTCGTACGCGCAATCCCGCTTGGCGCGGTCCTGCGGACTAGGTATATTATCCCCATGACCGCCGCTGCCACCCCCACGGCCGCGCAGCTTGCCGCCCTCCTGGCCGGCATCCGCGCCGAAGCCGACCACCACGCTGCCCATGCCGGGCTGGTCGCGGCCCTGCACGCCCTGATCCTCGCCGCCCTCGCCCGCCTCATCGGCCGTTTCGCCGACCTGTTCGCGCTGTGGCGCAGCGGCCAGCTGCCGCCCCTCGTCCGCGACAGCGCGCGCCCATCCCGCCCCGCCGCCCCCCATGCCCAAACCCGCCGCCCCGCCGCCCGGAACCGTTCCGCCGCCAGCCCGGCCACGCGTCGCGCCGCCCATTGCGCGGCCCATCGCGCCGACCATCGCGCCGCCCATCGCGCCGCCCATCGCGCCGACCAACCCGCGCCGGCCGCGTCCCGATCCGCCCCTATCGTCCAGCCGCGACAACCGCCGCAAGCCGCCATCTTCTTCACGTCGCCCATGCCCACGCCGCGCACCATCGCGCCGGCACGAGGCCCCCCGCGTTCAAATGCCCCTTGGACGGTGGCGCCTCGGCATGCTCCAAATGTTCCGTAATCGTAATAAATACACGCAGCCCATACCACCCAAACCCATCGCACCAAGCCGCCAACCCCGAAACCCTCCGCGCCCAGGCGGCCACGAACACGCTCCATGAACCGCTGCCCGCCGTCAGCCGGGCGCAGTGCCAGGCCCCGATGGCATACGAAGACCCGCATTTTCTCGCGCGTGGCTGGGGGACCTGGATTCGAACCAAGGATGCCCGGGTCAGAGCCGGGAGTTTTACCGCTAAACTATCCCCCAAGCGGCGGGCCCGATCGACGGGAGCGGCGACGTAACACGCACTCCCGGCCCGTGCAACCGCCGGCTGCGGGGCACATCTGCGCCCGGCGCAATCCGGGCTTGCCCTGGCGGGGGTAGGGGGTGGAAAATGACACCCGATATTGCAGGCAATGATGACCAGTCCCGACGAAACTGTACCGGAGGCGCGACGTTCCGAGGCTGTGGTGGCAACCGCGCCGCGGGCCTATGCGGCCATCGACCTGGGCACCAACAACTGCCGCCTGCTGGTGGGCGCACCCACCGGGAACGGGTTTCGCGTGCTGGACAGCCTCAGCCGCACCGTGCGGCTGGGCGAGGGGCTGGATGAGAGCGGCATGCTCGGCGCCGCGGCGATGGATCGCGCCATCGCCGCCCTGCATGGCTGCGTGCACCGGCTCGGGCGCCGGCGGGTCAGCGGGCTGCGCGCCGTGGCCACCGAAGCCTGCCGGCGGGCCGGCAACGGCGCGGCGTTCCTGGCGCGCGCGCGCGGCGAGACCGGGCTGCCGCTGGAGGTGATCTCGGCGCGCGAGGAGGCGGAGCTGGCGCTGGAAAGCTGCGCGCCGCTGCTGCGCGGGGCCGCGCGCCGGGCGCTGTTGTTCGATATCGGCGGCGGCTCCACCGAGATTGCCTGGGTGCGGATGGGCCAGGAGGCGCCGCAGCTGATCGGCACCATCTCGCTGCCGCTGGGCGTGGTCACCCTGGCCGAGCGCTGGCCGGGGGCGGCCGACACCGCCGAGGGCTTCGGCGCCATGGCCGAGGAGGTCGCCCGCCAGTTGCAGCCCTTCGAGGCGGTGCACCGCATCGCGCAGGAGGTGCGCCAGGGCGGCGTGGTGCTGCTGGGGACCTCCGGCACCGTCACCACCCTGGCGGGCATCGCGCTGGACCTGCCGCGCTATACCCGTGCTGCGGTGGACGGTACGGTGCTGTCGTGCGGCGCGGCGATGGCGGCGCTGGGAGTGCTGCGCGACATGGGCCGGGCAGGGCTGGCGCGCCACCCCTGCGTGGGGCCGGAACGGGCGGAATTCGTGCTGCCGGGCTGCGCGGTGTTCGCCGCCATCCAGGGATTGTGGCCGGCGCCGCAGGTGGTGGTGGCCGATCGCGGCCTGCGCGAGGGCATGCTGCTGCGCCTGATGCGCGCGCCGCGCCGGACCGGCCGCGGACCCGGCGGATGGACGAAACCGGCCCGGCCGCGGCCGGACGCGCCCGGCGCGGGGCTGGCGGGCCTGCCGCAGCCGGCGTAGGACGCCGCATGGCAAAGAAACCTCCCGCCCGCCCCGGCAAGCCGGCCAGCCGCAAACCGGCGGCGGGCAAGAAGCCCCGCGTGGCCAAGCCGCCCGGCGCGGCGAAGGCTGGCGTGGCGAAATCTGGCGTGACGAAATCTGGCCCGGCGAAGCCGGCGGTCAAGCTGGTGCCGGGCAGGACCCCGGCCGGCAAGAAGAAGCGCAGCAGCGCCACGCGCGGCCTGGCGGTGGTGGTGCGCAGCGGACGCGGGCGCACCACGGCGAGCCAGGAATGGCTGAAGCGCCAGCTCAACGACCCCTATGTGGCGGCCGCCCAGGCCCAGGGCTGGCGCTCCCGCGCCGCCTTCAAGCTGATCGAGATGGATGATCGCTATCACCTGATCCGGCCGGGCATGCGGGTGCTGGACCTCGGTGCCGCACCCGGCGGCTGGAGCCAGGTGGCGACGAAGCGCGGGGCGGGGCAGGTGGTGGCGCTGGACCTGCTGCCGGTCGATCCGATCCCCGGCGTGACCATGCTGCAGGGCGACTTCAACGATGACGACATGCCGGCGCGGCTGATGGCGCTGATGGGCGGCCCGCCGGACCTGGTGCTGTCCGACATGGCGCCCAACACCACCGGGCACAACGCCACCGACCATCTGCGCATCATCGCGCTGGCCGAACTGGCGCTGGAGTTCGCCATGAAGGTGCTGGCCCCCGGTGGCGCCTTCGTGGCCAAGGTGTTCCAGGGCGGCTCGGAGAAGGCGATGCTGGCACCGATGAAGCTGGCCTTCGCCACCGTACGTCACGCCAAGCCGCCGGCGAGCCGCAAGGAGAGCAGCGAGCTTTACGTCATTGCCACCGGGTTTCGCGGACGGGGTGCCGAGGGACCGTAGCCGGCCCGCCATGGCACCGGGCTGCCGCGAAACGACGCTTGCGTCGTTCGGGCCATGGGATTAAGGAGGGCCGCCAAGGTTGCGGAAAGGTCCGGCCATGGCACCCCCTGATACACATACCCAAACCCTCCCCACCATCGGTGCGGGAGGCGCTTCGCGCATCTCCGAGGCGTTCGCCTTCGACGACGTGTTGCTGGTGCCCGGATATTCCGAGGTGCTGCCCACGCTGGTGCAGACGCGCACGAAACTCACGCGCGCGATCTCGCTCAACATCCCGCTGGTGTCCTCGGCGATGGACACGGTGACCGAGAGCGGCATGGCAATTGCCATGGCCCAGCACGGCGGGATCGGCACGATCCACAAGAACCTGGAGGTGGCCGAACAGGCGGCCCAGGTCCGGCGGGTGAAGAAATTCGAGTCCGGCATGGTGGTGAATCCGATCGCGATCCATCCCGACATGACCTTGGCCGAGACCCGCGCGCTGATGGCGCTGCACCACATCAGCGGCTTTCCGGTGACCGAGCGCGAAACCGGCCGGCTGGTCGGCATCCTGACCCATCGCGACGTGCGCTTCGCCACCGATCCGAATTTGCGGGTCTATGAGCTGATGACCCGCGAGAACCTGGTCACCGTGCGCGCCGAGCATGCCGCCGAACAGGCGCGCGACCTGCTGCACAGGCACCGCATCGAGAAGCTGCTGGTGGTCGATGACCAGTACCGCTGCATCGGCCTGATCACCGTCAAGGACATGGACAAGGCGCAGGCGCATCCGCTGGCCAACAAGGACGAACTGGGCCGGCTGCGCGTGGCCGCGGCCTCGGGCGTCGGCGACGAGGGATTTGCGCGCAGCGAGGCGCTGATCGCCGCCGGGGTGGATGTGGTGGTGATCGACACCGCCCACGGCCATTCCAGCGGCGTGCTGGCGGCGGTGGCGCGGATCAAGAAGCTGTCCAACGCGGTGCAGGTGATCGCCGGCAATGTCGCCACCCCCGAGGGTGCGCAGGCGCTGATCGATGCCGGGGCCGATGCGGTGAAGATCGGCATCGGGCCCGGTTCGATCTGCACCACCCGCGTGGTGGCCGGCGTCGGCGTGCCGCAATTCACCGCGGTGCTGGAAACCGCCGCGGCCTGCCGCGCCGCCGGCGTGCCGGCGATCGCCGATGGCGGGGTGCGGACGTCGGGCGACATCGTCAAGGCGATCGGCGCCGGGGCGGATGCGGTGATGATGGGCAGCGTGCTCGCCGGCACCGACGAGGCGCCGGGGGAGGTGTTCCTGTACCAGGGCCGCAGCTACAAATCCTATCGCGGCATGGGAAGCATGGGGGCGATGGCGCGCGGCTCGGCCGACCGGTACTTCCAGCAGGATATCAAGGACACGCTGAAGCTGGTGCCGGAGGGGATCGAGGCCCGCGTTCCCTACAAGGGTCCGGTGGCCGCGGTGATCCACCAGATGGTCGGCGGCCTGCGTGCCGGCATGGGCTATACCGGCAGCGCCACCGTCGCCGACCTGCAGCAGAATGCCCGGTTCCGCCGCATCACCAATGCCGGCCTGCGCGAAAGCCATGTCCACGACGTGGCCATCACCCGCGAAGCGCCGAACTACCGGCAGGACTGAGGGTGGCCGAAGTGCAACACCTGCGCGGCGGGGTTCCGGCCGGCCCGGCGCCGCAACGCCGATGACTCCGCCGGCACGGATAGCCTCGGCGATCGAGTTGCTGTCGGCGGTGGAAGCGGCGCCGCGCAAGCCGGCGGATGCGGTGGCGAACGCGTTTTTCCGCGACCGCCGCTTCATCGGCTCCGGCGATCGCCGGGCGGTGTCCGAGCGTGCCTGGGCGGTGATGCGCCATCGTCGCCGGCTGGCGTGGTGGCTGGAGCGGGTGGAGGCGGCGGTGACGCCGCGGCTGCTGGTGGCCGCCAGCCTGCTGCTGGAGGGCTGGACGCTGGACGGCGTGAAGCAGTCCTTCTCCGGCGGCCAGTTCGGGCCGACGCATCTGTCGGGCGGCGAGGCCGCCGCGCTGAAGCGCATGGAGGGCCACGCGGCGGAGCATCCCGAGATGCCCGAGGCGGTGCGGCTGGAGGTGCCGGACTGGGTGGTGCCGCATCTGCGCGCGCGGTTCGGCGATGCCGTGGGCGCCGAGATGGCGGCGATGAGCGTGCCGGCCGCGCTCGACCTGCGGGTGAACCTGTTGAAGGGCGCGCGGGAGGACGCGATTGCCGCGCTGGCAGGCGAAGGCATTGCGGCGGAGCCGACGGCATTGTCGCCCTGGGGGCTGCGGGTGGAAGGGCGGCGGCTGGTCACTTCAGGGCCGGCGTTCCAGTCCGGGCTGGTGGAGATCCAGGACGAGGGCAGCCAACTGGTGGCGCTGATGGTGGGTGCGGCGCCGGGAATGCGGGTGGCGGACTGGTGCGCCGGCGCCGGCGGCAAGACCTTGGCGCTGGCGATGACGATGGAAAACAAGGGCCAGATCGTGGCCTGCGACGTGTCGGCGCCGCGGCTGGAGGGGGCGGTGCGGCGGCTGCGGCGGGCGGGGGTGCATAATGTGGAGCAGCACCTGATCGCTGCCGGCGACAAATGGGCCAAGCGGCGCGCCGGGAGTTTCGACCGCGTGCTGGTGGATGCGCCGTGCACCGGCACCGGAACATGGCGGCGCAATCCGGATGCCCGGCTGCGGCTGGTGGAGCGCGATCTGCTGGAATTGGTGCCGAAGCAGGCGGCAATCCTGGCGGCGGCATCGCTTCTGGTTCGCAAGGGCGGCCGGCTGGTATACGCCACCTGCTCGGTGCTGCTGGACGAGAACGAGGCGCAGGTGCAGGCGTTCCTGGCGGTCAATCCGGAGTTTGCCGTGGTGCCCCTGGCGCGGGCCTGGCGGGGCGCCGGGGAGGCGCCGGGCGGTGGCGATTTCCTGTCGCTGACGCCGCACCGGCACGGCACCGACGGGTTCTTCACCGCGGTGCTGGAGCGCGCGGCGTGATCACCATCCGCCGCGCCAGGCTGTCCGACGCGGTGCCGATTGCCGCCGTGCATGTGGCGGCATGGCGCAGCACCTATCCCGGCATCCTGCCCGACGCCTATCTGTCGCGGCTGTCGGTGCCGCGCCAGGCCGGCCATTACGAGCGGGCGATCCGTGCCGGCATCGGGGTGCATGTGGCCACGGCGTCGGGCATCGACCTGGGGCCGGATGGCGGGCCGCCGCGCGTGGTGGGATTTGCCACCTGTGGCCCCGCGCGCGCGCCGGCGGTGGCCGAGATGCTGGGGCAGGGCGAGATCGAGACGCTGTATGTGCTGGACGATTGGCGCGACCGCGGCATCGGCCGCCGGCTGATGCGCGCCGCGGCCGGCCATCTGGCGGCGATGGGCTGCGCCAGCGCGTATCTGTGGGTGCTGCGCGAGAACCCCAGCCGGTGGTTCTACGCCCGGCTCGGCGGCACGCCGGCGGCGGAATCGCTGGTGGAAGTGGGTGGCCAGGCGGTGCCGCAAACCGCCTATGTCTGGTCGCCGCTGGAAAAGCTGGTACAGGCGACCCAGGCGGCACCCTAGCGGAACCTGGCGTCGCACTGAACCGCGCATTGCGGTCGGCACTTGCGGTGTGGCCGCACCCGTGGTGCAAGACCCCGCACTCGCTACAGCAGGTGCCTTCATGACCGATGCCCCGACCGACACCACGACCGCCGATCGGGTGCTGATCCTCGATTTCGGCAGCCAGGTGACCCAGCTCATCGCCCGGCGCCTGCGCGAGGCCGGGGTGTATTGCGAGATCTGGCCGTATAGCGCGGAACCCGCGCGCATCGATGCCTACAACCCGCGCGCCATCATCCTGTCCGGCGGCCCGGCCAGCGTGCCCGACGGCGACTCGCCGCGCGCACCGCAGATGGTGTTCGAGCGCGGCGTGCCGGTGCTGGGCATCTGCTACGGCCAGATGACGATGTGCGCCCAACTCGGCGGCACCGTGGAAAGCTCCGAGCATCGCGAGTTCGGCCGCGCCTTCGTCGATATCCGCGACGACTGCGCGCTGTTCCATGGCGTCTGGGCGCCGGGCGGGCGCGAGCAGGTGTGGATGAGCCATGGGGACCGGGTGACCAGGCTGCCGCCGGGCTTCCGCGCGGTGGGCACCAGCGAGGGCGCGCCATATGCCGCCTTTGCCGACGACGAGCGCAAATTCTACGGCCTGATGTTCCATCCCGAGGTGGTGCACACGCCGCACGGCGCGCAACTGCTTGCCAACTTCGTGCGCAGCGTGGCCGGCTGCACCGGCAACTGGACGATGGCGGGCTACCGGGACACGCAGGTGGCGAAAATCCGCGCGCAGGTGGGGCAGGGCAGGGTGATCTGCGGCCTGTCCGGCGGGGTCGATTCCAGCGTTGCCGCGGTGCTGATCCACGAGGCGATCGGCGACCAGCTGACCTGCATCTATGTCGATCACGGCCTGATGCGCGCCGGGGAGAGCGAGGACGTGGTGCGCACCTTCCGCGACCGCTTCAACATCAAGCTGGTGCATCGCGACGCGTCGGACCTTTTTCTCGGCGCGCTGGACGGCGTGACCGACCCTGAAGCGAAAAGAAAGACCATCGGCCGGCTGTTCATCGAGGTGTTCGAGGAGGAGGCGGCGAAGGTGGGCGGCGCCGATTTCCTCGCCCAGGGCACGCTGTATCCCGATGTCATCGAGAGCGTGAGCTTCACCGGCGGGCCCAGCGTGACGATCAAGAGCCACCACAATGTCGGCGGCCTGCCCGCGCGGATGCGCATGCAGCTGGTGGAGCCGCTGCGCGAGCTGTTCAAGGACGAGGTGCGGGTGCTGGGCCGCGAGCTGGACATTCCCGAGGCGATCGTGGGCCGGCATCCCTTCCCCGGCCCGGGCCTGGCGATCCGCATTCCCGGCGCGGTGACGCGCGAGAAGGCCGACCTGCTGCGCCGGGTGGACAGCATCTACCTGGAGGAAATCCGCAACGCCGGGCTGTACGACGCGATCTGGCAGGCCTTCGCGGTGCTGCTGCCGGTGCGCACGGTCGGCGTGATGGGCGACGGGCGGACCTACGACATGGCCTGCGCGCTGCGGGCGGTGACCAGCACCGACGGCATGACGGCGGAGTTCTACCCGTTCGACATGGGCTTCCTCGGCCGGGTGGCCAACCGCATCGTCAACGAGGTGCGCGGCGTCAACCGCGTGACCTACGACATCACCAGCAAGCCGCCCGGCACGATCGAGTGGGAATGATGCGCGCCCCTCGCGACGCCGGCACGCCCGCCCGGGGTTCGTTCCAGCGCACGGCGCGTAAGCGAGAGCGATAGCGGCAGGCGTACCGCCCCGAACCGACCGACCCGAACCTGCCGTTTCCCATGCAGAGGCTTGCAATCGCGCTGCGGGCATCCTTATTGGAGTAATCAATTACTATCTTTTCGGGGAAACTGCGATGCCGGCCCGAGCCAGGAACCTGCCGGCCGATGCGCGCCGGGCCGCCACGGTGGAGGCGGTGGTCGCGCTGGCCGCCGAGCAGAATCCGAACGACATCACAACGGCGGCCATCGCCACGCGGATGAACCTTACCCAAGGGGCGCTGTTCCGCCACTTCCCGAACAAGGACGCCATCTGGGAGGCGGTGTTCGCCTGGGTTGCCGAGCGCCTGCTGGCGCGGGTCGATCGGGTCGCGGCGGCGGCGGAGTCGCCGCTTCTGGCGCTGGAGGCGGTGTTCATGACCCATATCGAGTTCGTCGTCCTGCATCCCGGCGTGCCGCGCATGCTGTTCGGCGAGTTGCAGCGCGCCCAGGACACCACCGCCAAACGGATGGTGCGGAGCCTGATCCAGAACTACGGCGCGCGGCTGGTGGCGCTGATCGAGGCGGGCAAGGCCCAGGGGGTGCTGGCGCGCGAGGTCGATACCGCCGCGGCGGCCGCGCTGTTCATCGGCAGCGTCCAGGGGCTGGTGATGCAGTCGCTGCTGGCCGGTGACGCCGCGACCGTCCGCGCGCAGGCCCCGGCGATCTTCGCCATCTTCCGCCGCGCCATCAGGAGCACGCCATGAAGTTCGCACTCCCGAAGGGCCGCACCCTCGCACTGGTCGGGGTGCTCGGCGGGATGCTGGCGGCGCTGGTCTATGTTGCCCTGCGGTCGGGGCCGCTGGCGCCGGTTCCGGTCACCGTCGCGGCCGCCGAGGAGCGGGCGATCACCCCCGCGCTGTTCGGCATCGGCACGATCGAGGCGCGCCGTTCCTATCGGATCGGCCCGACGGTTGCCGGGCGGATCCAGCGGGTGGATGTGGATGTCGGCGATCGGGTGCGGGCCGGCCAGGTGCTGGGGGAGATGGACCCGGTGGACCTCGATGACCGCATCGCCGCGCTGGCGGCGGCGATCGAGCGGGCCAAGTCGACCGTGCTGGCGGCGCAGGCGCAGATCCAGGAGGCGACGGCCCGCGCGGCCTATGCCGAGGCCCAGGCGACCCGCTACGAGGATCTCTGGCGCACCCGCACGGCCAGTGAAGTGGCGGTCGAGGCGAAGCGGCAGGACCGCCGGGTGGCGCAGGCCGCACTGGCGGCGTCGCGCGCCAATCTGGAGGCCGCGGGCCACGAGCTTGCCCGCAACCGCTCCGACCACGACGGTGTCACCCGGCAGCGCGCAACCCTGCGCCTGGTTGCACCGGTCGATGGCCTGGTGGTGTCGCGCAATGCCGAGCCCGGCACCACGCTTGTCGCCGGGCAGGCGGTGGTGGAGGTGATCGACCCCGCGAGCCTGTGGATCAGCGCGCGGTTCAATCAATTGCACCTGTCCGGCCTGCGTGCCGGGCTGCCGGCCCGCATCGTTCTGCGCTCGCGCTCCGGCGAGACGATTGCCGGGCAGGTGGTGCGCGTTGAACCCGTGGCCGACGCGGTGACCGAGGAGACCCTCGCCAAGGTGGCCTTCGACGTCCTGCCCGACATCCTGCCGCCGCTCGGCGAGCTTGCCGAGATCACCGTGGCCTTGCCCGCGCTGGCGGCCGCCACGGTCGTGCCCGATGCCAGCGTGCAGCGGGTGGATGGGCGGCTGGGGGTCTGGGTGGTCGGGGGCGCCACGCTGCGCTTCGTGCCCGTCGAGGTGGGTGCCGCCGACCTTGACGGGCGCGTGCAGGTTCTCGCCGGGCTCAAGGCGGGCGCGCGCGTGGTGGTCTACAGCCTGGCCGCGCTCAAGGCGCATAGCCGCATCACGGTCGTCGCGAACCTTCCCGGGATCGCGCCATGATCAACCTGGCGGGCCGCGATATCCTGCATGCCTGGGGCAAGTTCGTCTTCACCGGCGTGGGGCTGGGGCTGCTGATCGGGGTGACGCTGACGATGGCCGGCGTCTATCGCGGCATGGTGGATGACGCCAGGGTCCTGCTCGACAACAGCGCCGCCGATCTCTGGGTGGTGCAGAAGGACACGCTCGGCCCCTATGCCGAACCGTCGAGCCTATACGACGATGTCTACCGCGGCATCCTCGGCATGCCGGGCGTGGCGCGGGCGGCCAATGTCACCTATTTCACCATGCAGGTGCGCCAGGGCACGCGCGACGTTCGCACCATGGTGGTCGGCGTGGTGCCGGGCGGTCCCGGTGAGCCGGGGCAGCCGGGCTACCTCGTCGCCGGCCGCCGGATCGCGCGCAGCCATTACGAGGCGGTGGCCGATGTGGTCACGGGCTTCAGGCTGGGCGAGCGGATCCAGATCCGCCGCGACTACTACACCGTCATCGGGCTGACGCGGCGCATGGTCTCGTCCAACGGCGACCCGATGGTGTTCATCCCGCTGAAGGACGCGCAGGAGGCGCAGTTCCTGAAGGACAATGACGCCATTCTCCAGCAGCGGCGGCGGACCCTGGCCAACCCCGCCCTCAACCGCCCGGGCGTGCCCGGCCTTGCCGAAGCGGTGATCGCGTCGCAAGCCAAGAACCCCTATGTCAATGCCGTGCTGGTGCAGGTCAAGCCGGGCCATCTGCCGCAGGAGGTGGCGGAGCGCATCAGCCGGTGGAAGCGGCTGCAGGTGTACACCCGGGCGCAGATGGACGCGATCCTGGTGGGCAAGCTGATCGCCACCTCCGCCAGGCAGATCGGCATGTTCCTGGTCATCCTGGCCATCGTCAGTGCCGCGATCGTGGCCTTCATCATCTACACCCTGACGCTGGGCAAGATCCGCGAGATCGCGGTGCTCAAGCTGATCGGCACGAAGAACCGCACCATCGCCGGCATGATCCTGCAACAGGCGCTGGGGCTGGGCGCGATCGGCTTCGCGGTGGGCAAGGTGGCGGCCACCTTCTGGGCGCCGGTCTTTCCCAAATACGTGCTGCTGGAGCCGGGGGATGCCGTGCTCGGCTTCTTCGCGGTGATGGCGATCTGCGTGCTGGCGAGCCTGGTGGCGATCCGCGCGGCGCTCCAGGTCGATCCCGCCGAGGCGATCGGGGGCTGAGGTGGCGGGCAAGGGCATCCGCATCGAGCGATTGCGCAAGCGCTACGGCGCCGGGGACACCGCGGTGGATGCGCTGAAGGACGTCAACATGCAGGTTGCCGCCGGCGAGGTCGTCGGCCTGATCGGCCCGTCCGGCTCCGGCAAGAGCACGCTGCTCAAGTGCCTGGGCGCGGTGATCGAGCCGAGCGCGGGGCGGATGGTCCTGGGCGACGAGGTGATCTACGACGATGGCTGGAAGATCGGCGACCTGCGCACCCTGCGCCGCGACAAGATCGGGTTCATCTTCCAGGCGCCCTACCTGATCCCCTTCCTCGACGTGGTGGACAACGTGGCCCTGCTGCCGATGCTGGCCGGGCGCTCCAACACCGAGTCGCGCCACCTCGCGCTGGAATTGCTGGAAGCGCTGGGGGTGGCCCACCGTGCGCGCGGCATGCCGTCCCAGCTTTCGGGGGGCGAGCAGCAGCGCGTGTCCATCGCCCGCGCGCTGGTGAACCGGCCGCCGGTGATCCTGGCCGACGAGCCGACCGCGCCGCTGGACGGCGAGCGCGCGCTGGGCGTGATCCGTATCCTCAATCATATGGCGCGGCAGTACCAAACCGCCATCATCGTGGTGACCCATGACGAAAAGATCATTCCGACCTTCAAGCGCATCTACCATATCCGCGACGGAAGGACCGAGGAGGAGGTGGGCCAGGGCGTTGCGTTCGAGTGAGCGCGGCGCACGCGGCCGGGCCCGCCGCGCGGCGCCAGCGGGGCAACGGCCATGAACCGCCGGCGCATCGTGCCGTGGCTGGGCGCGGCGGCCATTGCCTTCGGTGCCCTGACGCTGTTTTCCGGCGGGCAGGCCCTGTTCGGCGATGCGCAGGCGCGCGCCGCCGTTGGCAACGCGGTGCCGTTTGTCCTGTGGTTCAACTTCCTCGCCGGCTTTGTCTATGTCGTCGCCGGGGCGGGCCTGGTTTTGCACCGGCGCTGGGCCGCCCATGCCGCGGTGTTCCTGGCGGCAGCGACGGCGCTGGTCGCGGCGGCCTTCGCAGTCCATGTCCTGCGCGGCGGCGCGTTCGAGATGCGAACCGTCGGGGCGTTGGCGCTGCGAACGCTGTTCTGGATCGTCGTCGCGGTGGCGGCGCGAGGCCGGCGCTAGGGCGGTATCGGCGGCGAACGCAGAGTCCCTGTGCCACCCGGACCATGCGGCGATCGCGACCGTCATCCAGCGCGCAGGTGCCGATCGCGGGGTCATGGCTGCGCCGGCCGGTCAGGCGGCACCGGACCGGTCGGCCGATTGGCAGGAGTCGCATCGCCGCCGCGGCCTGTTCGCCTTGCGGTGTGCCAAGTTCAGGGCAATCAACGTCGGCCAAGCGGATCGGGGTTTGCCCGACCACGATCGTGTCACCATCCCGGCCATGGGTCACCGTGCCGGCCATGGGTCACCGTGCCGGCCAACATGCCGACCGGAGAGCGGGAACCAGGGGCAACGGGCGGAATCGGGTCGGACGGTCTATGGATCCGCGGCAACTGCAAGCGTGGCGCCGGGAACACGGTACGCCATGCGTCGCGGAGGATGCCCACGGGGTCGGCCAGAGCGAGCGTCGCGATAACGGCCAACCCCACGAACGCGGTACCGCCGAGGCAGCAATGCCACCAGCGGCGGCACCATCGGCGGATCGCCGCTGCCCTCACCACCTGGGCCGATCACGGGCAGCACGTGTCACGCTCCGCCCCGCCGGCCGCCCCGCCTCAATCCTGCGCGGCGCGGTCCTTGGGGAGATCGGGCACGTTGGAGGCCGAGGCGGAGATGCGCGGCGAGCTGGTGTATTTCAGCGCCTCGGCCGCGGCGTCGTTCTGCTGGATGTTGGCCATGATGGCGGATTTCGCGCGCTCGAAATACTCGCGGTTGGTGGCGACGAATTCGCGCGACTTGCGCAGCCCGGTGAGGTAGCCGTTGATCTCCGGCACCACGTAGCGCGCCACCATGTCCCAGCTGCGCATCGTGTTCTCCGGGCTGGCCCAGTCATGCACGAAGCCGATCACCGTGCCGAAGCCGCCGCTGGCCGCCAGCACGCTCTTGATCCTGGCGACCAGGTCGTCCGGCGTGCCGATGGTGGCGACCGCGCCGTCGCCGAACGCGGTCTTGTCCACCGCCTCGTCGGCATCGCTGAACGGCGGCTTGGTGCCGGGGTTCTGCAACGTGCCGTGGATGTATTCGTTGTGATGGCGCAGCAGGCCGGGCCCGGCCTGGCGCCGCGCCTCCTCGCGGGTCTCGGCGATGTGCCAGGACAGCAGAACGCGCCAGTTCTTGCGGTCCACGGTCTGGCCGTGCTTCTTCGCCGACTCCTCGGCAAAGCCCCACTGCGTCGGCAGGGAAGTGAGCCCCTGGCTGGACAGCGAGCCGATCGAGATCACCCCGGCGCCGTATTTGCCCGCCAGTGTCATGCCGGAGGGCGAGATCTGCGAGGCGACGACGAATTCCATCTCCGCCTGCATCGGCAGCAGTTGCAGGGCGGCGTCGTTCAGCTCGAACCAGTCGCCCTTGTAGGTGACGCGCTCGCCTTGCAGCAGCCGCTTGATGATGCCGATCGCCTCGTCCTGGCGCGGGCGTTGCAGCATCGGGTCGATGCCCAGCGCGTGGGCGTCCGACGCCAGCGCGCCGGGGCCGGAGCCGAAGATGGCCCGCCCGCCGCTCATCCAGTCGAGCTGCACGATCCGCTGCGCCACGTTGAACGGGTGGTGATAGGGCAGGGAGACGACGCCGGTGCCCAGCTTGATCCGCCCGGTGCGCTCGGCGGCCGCGGCGAGGAACATCTCGGGCGAGGCGATCATCTCCCAGCCGGAGGAGTGATGCTCACCGCACCAGAACTCGTCGTAGCCCAGCTTGTCCAGGTGCTCGACCAGCGCGATGTCGCGGCGGAACTGGAGCAGCGGGTGCTCGCCGACCGGATGGTGCGGGGCGAGGAAGGCGCCGAAGCCGAGGCGGGCCATGGAGGTCTCCTGAACTGCGTTTTCCCGCCAAACCTATGGGCGGCGGCGGGGCAGGGCAAGCATGCCGGCGATGGGCAGCCGGCCGTGCGCCGCCTATGCTGGCCGCGGGATTGCGGGAGCGGACGTCATGGCCGGGCTGACCATCTTCGGCATCAGGAACTGCGGCACCATGAAGAAGGCCCGCGCCTGGCTGGAGGCGCATGGCGTCGAATACCGGTTCCACGACTACAAGACCGCCGGCATCGATGCCGCCACGCTGCGCGGCTGGGTCGCCGAGGTGGGCTGGGAGGTGCTGCTGAACCGCGCCGGCACCACATTTCGAAAACTGCCCGAAGCCGACCGCGCCGATCTGGGCGAGGCGCGCGCGATCGCATTGATGCTGGCCCATCCCGGCATGATCAAGCGCCCGGTGCTGGCCGGCGCCGGCGCGCTGATGGTCGGCTTCAAGCCGGAGGCCTACGCCGCGCGCTTCGCCTGAAGACTTCCCTGCGCTGCGCGCATCGCCTGAAGACGTCCCTGCGCCGCGCGCATCGCGTGGCGACGCCCTCCCATGCCGCACGGGTGGCTTTCCCGCTGCCTGCGCCCGGCGTAGGGTGCATCCGCTTTCCGGCCCCGGCAGCGAGTCGGCATGGCCGCAACAAACGCCAGTGATGGAGCCACGCCATGGACGCACCCGCCCCGATGACCAAGAAGGCGCGCGGCCGCCTGTTCTTCGCCAATCCCGGCCCGACCAACATCCCCGATTCGATCCTGCACGCCATCGGCCATGTCGCGGTCGATTTCCACGACCCCGACTTCATGAAGATGTACGACGAGTGCTGGGAGGGCGTGCTGCGGGTCATGAAGACCAGGCAGACCATGTTCATGTACACCGGCTCCGGCCATGCCGCCTGGGAAGCCGCCCTGGTCAACACGCTGTCGGCCGGCGACACCGTGCTGATCCCCGAGACCGGCGCCTTCTCCGCCTCCTGGGGCACCATGGCGACCGATCTCAGCCTGGTGGTGCAGACGGTCGCGTGCGACTGGCGCCAGGGCGTGGAGATGTCCGCCATCACCGCCGCCCTGAAGGCCGATACGGCCGGGAAGATCAAGGCCGTCTGCGCGGTGCAGAACGAGACCTCCACCGGCATGCACCTGCCGATCGACCAGGTGCGCGCGGCGATGGACGCCGCCGGGCATAAGGCGCTGCTGATGGTCGACACCATCTCCTCGCTCGGCTGCATGGATCTGCGCATGGACGAGTGGAAGCTCGACGTGGTGGTGGGCGGCAGCCAGAAGGGGCTGATGCTGCCCACCGGCATGGCCTTCACCGGCGTGTCGGAGAAGGCCATGAAGGCGGCCGAGACCTCCAACCTGCCGAAGCATTACCTCAACTGGCGGGCGATGGCGGCGCGCAAGCAGCGCAGCTTCATCGGCACGGTGCCGACCAACCAGTTCTATGGCCTGCGCGAATCGATCCGCCTGATCGAGGAGGAGGGGCTGGAGAACGTCTTCGCCCGCCACACCCGCCTGGCCCGCGCGGTGCGCGCCTGCGTGCGCCACTGGTCCGGCAACAACGGTCCGCAGCTGTTCTGTGCCAATCCTTCCCGCGAGTCCGACAGCGTCACCGCCGTGCTGATGCCCGAGGGCTTCGACGCCGAGGTGATCCGCAAGACCACGATGCAGCGCTTCAACGTCTCGCTCGGCGGCGGGCTGGCCAAGCTCAACGGCCGCGTCTTCCGCATCGGCCATCTCGGCGACCTCAACGAGCCGATGATCCTGGGCACCCTGGCGGCGGTGGAGATGGCGCTGAAGATCAACGGCGTGCCGCACGCGCCGGGTGGCGTGGCCGCGGCGATGGCGAGCCTGACTGCCGACGCGTGATCGCGTTTGTTGCTTGAATATCTGAAAGGTATCGGGCGTTCCTGCGAGGGAACGCCCGATGTCTGACCGGCCCCCGCCAACCCTTGCCGCCTTGTTCTGGGGGTTCCTGTCGATCGGCATCATCGGCTTCGGCGGCGTGCTGCCCTGGGCGCGGCGCATGGTGGTGGAACAGCGGGGCTGGCTCACGCCCGCCGAGTTCACCGACCTGCTGGGGCTGTGCCAGTTCCTGCCCGGGCCGAACATCGTCAACGTTGCCGTTGCCCTCGGCAGCCGGTTTCGCGGCCCGCTTGGCGCGGTCGCCGCGGTGGTCGGGCTGCTGTGCTTGCCGATGGTGCTGGTGGTGACGCTGGGCGCGGCCTATTCCGCCATGCGCGACCAGCCCGTGGTAGCGCGTGCGACGGCTGGGCTGGCTGCCGCGGCCTCCGGGCTGGTGGTGGCCACCGCGCTCAAGATCGCCGCCCCGTTGCTTGGCCGCAAGCTTGGCATCGCCGTGGCGCTGGTGGTGGTGGTGGCGATTGCCGGGCTGCATCTGCCGCTGGTGGCGACCCTGCTGCTGCTGGCGCCGGTCTCGATGGCGCTGCACCGGCTGGTCCCGCGGCGGTGACCGATATGGCAGCCGGCGCGCCGGTGGCCGACCTGGCGGTGATGTTCGGGCAGCTTTCGCTGGTCTCGATCGGCGGCGTTCATACCGTGCTGCCGGAGCTGAAGCGCCAGGTGGTGGAAAGCCATGGCTGGATGAGCAGCGCGGATTTCGCGGCGCTCTACGCCCTGGCCCAGGCGGCCCCGGGGCCGAACATGCTGGTCTCCACCCTGATCGGTTGGCAGGTCGCCGGATTGGCCGGCGCCCTGGCGGCGACCGCGGCGCTGGTGGCACCCTGCGCGCTGCTGACCTTCCTGGTGGCGGGTGCCTGGCACCGCTTTCGCGACCGGCCCTGGCGGCGGCTGGTGCAGGATGGGCTGATGCCGCTCACGGCCGGACTGGTGGTGGCGGCGGCAATCGTGTTGTCGGAGGCGACGGCCGTGTCGATCGGCCACGCGCTGGTCACCGCCATTGCGGCGGCACTGCTGGTGCTGACCCGGCTGCATCCGCTGTGGCTGTTGGGGGCCGGCGCCGCGCTGGGCGGCGCCGGTATCCTGTAGCCGGAATTACCGGCGCCCAGTCCTTATCGGTGCGGCAGCCCCGGACCTAGCGCAACGAGCGCTGCGGCGCGTCGATGAAGCGGCTGTCGATGAAGCGGCTGGGGCCGGCGGTCGGCACCACCCGGGTTGACCACGCCTCGGCGACCTCGGCGTAGCGCGGGGTACCCGGCTTGGCCAGGGTGTTGGCCACCATCACGCCGCGGTCGGGCCGGTCGTAGATGAAGCCATAGGTGGGATAGACGCTGCCGAATCCGCCGCCGGGCAGCCCGACCTGCACCGCGGACCAGTCATTGTTCGGCGATACGTCGATCACCGGCACGCCGCGCGCCACCTGGCCCTTGCTGCCACGCGGCCCGGCCCAGTTGGCATGGTCGATCTCGACCGTGCGCGAATCGATGACCCGCGCCACCACCGCGACGTGGCCCAGCCGCATCCGCCCGGTGGAGCGGAAATTCAGCACGCTTCCCGCCTCGGGCCGATGGCCGCGCTCATAGGTGCCGGCAGCCGAGCTCCACCAGGCATGGGCATTGCCCTTCACCTCCATGCCGGTTGCGGCGCGCACGAAGGGCACGCAACTGATGCCGCCCCAGCTTTGGGAGGAGGCGATGCGCGACTTGGCCGTCTTGATGTTGCCGGATTTGGACGTAGGCGCGCGGGCGGCACCGCGCAGCTTGGCAGGCCGGGTCACGCGATGGGCTGGTTTCGTGGCCACGACCGGCCGCGCCACCGCGGCGCGCGAAGCCGCTGGCCGGGTGGCGGCGTGGCGGGTGTCCTGCGCCTGATGGCGCGCCGCCTGGGCGTCGGCTGCACCCAGGGTCACGATGCACAGGGCGGTCATGGCCGCGATCGAGCAGGTGGAAAGGATACGGTCGGTCATCCGCATGCGTAGGCTCCGTATGTGGGTGATGCGCATGATTTTCCGCTAACAACTGCGTTACGCGCCTGGCAAGGGAGGAAAGCGCGAGTCGCAGTTCAGTTATGCGTTTCTGCTAGATAGGGCCTGTGGATAACTGCGGTTTTGAGGACCGGCATCCTATTCACTCGTTTGTGAGCCAAGATGTTGCAAGGATACCTCTTGTATGTGGCAAATATGCCACATAAACCATGCGTTGAGGTCGGCCCCATGGTCGCCACATCCGGAACACATTTTCGCCATGAATGGAACACGGCGCATCCATGATCGGGATGCGCCGTGTAATAAACTGTAATAGTTAGTGATACTGTTATTTGCAGGCGGTAACCATGATCTCCACCAACAGGCGCGGATCGGCCATGTTAGCCTCCACGCAGGCACGCGCCGGGGAGCCGCCCTTGGGTAGCCATGCCGTCCACACCTCGTTCATGGCGTCGCGGTCGCGGATGTCCTTCACCCAGATCTGGGCCTGCAGCAGGCGGGTCTTGTCGGTCCCGTGCGTCTCCAGGATCGCGTCGATCTGGTCCAGGACCTCCTTGGTCTGGCCCTTGATGTCCTTGCTGGCATCCTTTGCGGTGCAGCCCTGCAGGTAGACGAAGCCATGGTACTCCACGGCCTTGGACAGGATGGCATTCGGCTCGGTGCGGATGATCTTGCTCATCGTGGTCTCCACAGGGGTGATGGTGTAGGCGATGCTGGTCTGGCGCTTCTACGGGCCAGGGCAGGCCGCTGCAAGTCGCGCGGCGCCGCGCCGGTGCGGCGCTGCGCCAGCCCCGGCGTTAACGAAATGATCTGAATCAAGCGCTATGGCCTGCCGCCACGGGGGCTGGCCCGCGTCGCCATCGGCCCACTGCCCCTTGCTGATGCGCGCCCGCGCGGGCAAAGTGCCGTCGGGCGGCTGGCAGGTGCCGCAGCGGGAACAGCGCGCCGTCCGGCGCGGCTGCCGGCATGGCGCGCGCCGATTGTGCTATGTGGGCGGGGACGTGATGGACAGACGCCGATACCGGGAAAGGATGACTGCATGCGCCTTGCGATCCTGAAGGAACGGCTCGCGGCCGAAACACGGGTCGCCGCCACGCCCGAGACGGTGAAGAAGCTCGCAGCCCTCGGGCTTGAAGTGGCCGTCGAGTCCGGCGCCGGGCTGGGGGCTGCGATTGCCGACCAGCAGTTCCGCGATGCCGGTGCCGAAATCGCGCCCGATGCCGCCGCTGCCCTGGCCGGGGCCGGCGTGGTGCTGGCGGTGCAGATGCCCGGCGAGGCCGAACGCGCGCAGATCCCGCGCGGTGCCCTGTTGATATGCATCGCCAACGCCTTCGCCACCCCGGACGTGGTGCCCGCCCTGGCCGCTGCCGGCATCGATGCCGTGGCGATGGAATTGCTGCCGCGCATCACCCGCGCGCAGGCGATGGATGTGCTGTCCAGCCAGGCCAACCTCGCCGGCTACCGCGCCATTGTCGAGGCCGCCGGCGCCTTCGAGCGCGGCTTCCCGATGATGATGACCGCCGCCGGCACCGTGCCGCCGGCCCGCGTGTTCGTGATTGGCGCCGGCGTCGCCGGGCTCCAGGCCATCGCCACCGCCCGCCGCCTCGGCGCCATCGTGTCGGCCACCGACGTCCGCCCCGCCGCCAAGGAGGAGATCAAGTCCCTCGGCGGCACCTTCGTCGGGGTCGAGGACGAGGAGACGGCCGCCCAGAAGGGCGCCTATGCCGGGCAGATGAGCGAGGCGTTCCTGAAGAAGCAGGCCGAACTGGTCGCCGCCACCGTGGCCAAGAACGACATCGTGGTGTGTACTGCGCTGGTGATGGGCCGCCGCGCACCGATCTTGCTGACCGCGGCGATGGTGGAAAGCATGAAGCCCGGCAGCGTGGTGATCGATCTCGCCGCCGATGCCGGCGGCAATTGCGAGTTGACCGTGCCGGGCGAGGCGATCACCACGCCGGGCGGGGTCAAGGTGCTGGGCTTCCGCAATTGGCCCGGCCGCATTTCCGTCGCCTCCAGCGCGCTCTACGCCCGCAACCTGCTGACCTTCCTGACCGCGTTCTGGGACAAGGACGCCAAGGCTCCCAAGCTGCCGGAGGCCGACGACATCGTGCGCGGCACCCTGCTGACGCGCGGCGGCGCCGTGGTGCACGCCCAGTTCCAGCCCAAGCAGGCCGCCTGAGCCCGCCGCACCTGCCCGCCATCCGACCCCAGCGGAGAACCACCCATGACCCCCGCCCAACTGGCCGACCAGGCCGCCGACCTTGCGCACAACCTGCGCGCCCTCGCCGAGGCGACCGGCCCGGTGGCCGAGGCGGTGCAGCCCTTCGTCTTCCTGCTGGCGGTGTTCCTGATGGCCTGCTTCGTCGGCTACTACGTGGTGTGGAACGTCACGCCGGCGCTGCACTCGCCGCTGATGGCCGTCACCAACGCCATCTCCAGCGTGATCGTGGTCGGCGCCATGCTGGCCACCGGCCTGGCCGAAAGCGGCTGGGCGCGCAGCTTCGGTTTCATCGCGGTCATGCTCGCCTCGGTCAACATCTTCGGCGGCTTCCTGGTCACCCAGCGCATGCTGTCGATGTTCAAGAAAAAGCAGTGAGGCAACGATAATGTCCGCCAGCCTCACCTCCGTCGCCTATCTCGTCGCCGCAGTGCTGTTCATCCTCGCGCTGCGCGGCCTGTCCCATCCCGAGACCTCCCGCCAGGGCAACCGGATGGGCATGATCGGCATGGCGATCGCCATCGGTGCCACCCTGCTGCACCACGGCATGTCCACCTCCGGCTTCGGGCTGATCCTGCTGGCGCTGGTGATCGGCGGCGGGGTCGGCACCGTGGTGGCGCGGCGCATCCAGATGACCGCGCTGCCGCAGCTGGTCGCGGCCTTCCATTCGCTGGTTGGCCTGGCCGCGGTGTTCGTCGCCGCGGCGGCACTGTACTCCCCGGAATCCTTCGGTATCGGGCGCACCGGCGACGTGCATGCCCAAAGCCTGGTGGAGATGTCGCTCGGCCTGGCGATCGGCGGCATCACCTTCTCCGGCTCGCTGATCGCCTTCGCCAAGCTCCAGGCCTTGATGAAGGGCAATCCGATCAGCTTCCCGATGCAGCACCAGCTCAACCTGGGCATCGCGCTGCTGATCCTGGTGCTGGTGGTTGCCTTCGTCCTGTCCGGCGGCAATGCCGTGCTGTTCTGGCTGATCGCGCTGCTGTCGATCGCGCTCGGCTTTCTGCTGATCATCCCGATCGGCGGGGCGGACATGCCGGTGGTGGTCTCGATGCTGAACTCGTATTCCGGCTGGGCGGCGGCCGGCATCGGCTTCACCATCGGCAACCTTGCCCTGATCATCACCGGCGCGCTGGTCGGCGCCTCCGGCGCGATCCTGTCCTACATCATGTGCAAGGGGATGAACCGCAGCATCATCAACGTGCTGCTCGGCGGCTTCGGCACCGATGGCGGCGCCGCCGCGGCGGGCGGTGCGGCGGCCGGCGAGCGCAGCGTCAAAGCGGGCGCGGCCGAGGACGCCGCCTTCATCATGAAGAACGCCTCCAAGCTCATCATCGTGCCCGGCTACGGCATGGCCGTCGCCCAGGCCCAGCACGCCCTGCGCGAAATGGCCGACACGCTGAAGAAGGAAGGCGTGGTGGTGAAATACGCCATCCATCCCGTCGCCGGCCGCATGCCCGGTCACATGAACGTGCTGCTCGCCGAAGCCAACGTGCCATACGACGAGGTGTTCGAACTGGAGGAGATCAACAGCGAGTTCTCCTCGGCCGATGTGGTCTATGTCATCGGCGCCAACGATGTCACCAACCCCGCCGCCAAGACCGATCCGCAGTCGGCGATCTACGGCATGCCGATCCTGGACGTGGAAAAGGCCGGCACGGTGCTGTTCGTCAAACGCTCGATGGCCTCGGGCTATGCCGGGGTGGACAACGAACTGTTCTTCCGCCCGAACACCATGATGCTGTTCGGCGACGCCAAGAAGATGACCGAGGAGATCGTCCAGGCACTGGGTCGTTGAGGCTTGGGCGCTTGGCCCCAGTGAAGACAAAAGAAAGCATGTTCTTTTTTGAAAAAAAGAACCAAAAAACTTCTATTCCCTGGAGTGTGTTGGCACGGCGGTGCCTTGCTATCGGCCAACCGGAAAGACCCGCCCCCGCGCGGCGGACAGCCTAGCGCCAGCCGCGATGCCCGCGTCCGCGGTACCCCCACGGACGCCCGCCATGCGGCCGGTAGCCGCCGCCGAAATACACCGGCGGCGGTGCCACGTAGACCGGTCCCGGCACGAAGACCGGCGCCGGTTGGCCGTAGTAGCCGGCGTCGGGGTAGGCCACGCAGCCGCTGAGCGACAACAGCCCGACGGCGGCTAGGGCAATGAAAAGGCGAGGCCGGCACATGGTGTTCGCGCTCCCACTGGCTTTGCCACACTGGCGCGCGATTGCGGCTACTTGATGGGGGAAGCCACCGCGCGATGCCGTGGTGTTGCCACGATGGCGGACGATGCTCACCCGTCCCCGCCCGCCGGGCGATGGAGGAGGCCATTCCCATGCTCGCCCTGCCATCCCTGCGCCTTCTCCGCCTCATGGCCGCATGTGCCTGCGCCCTGCTGGTGCAGCCGGCGGCGGCGCAGCAGCCGGCCGGCCGCATCGCCGAGGCCAGCGGGCCGGTCTCGGTGCGCGGCGCCGGCGGCTGGGCGGCAGCGCCGCGCGGCGCGGTGTTCGCCGAGGGCCAGACGCTGCGCACCGGCCCGCGCAGCCAGGCCGAACTGGAGCTCGGCGCCAACCGCATCGGCCTGGACCCGGACACGGTACTGCGCATCGACAGCGCCAACCCGGCCGGCCCGGCGGCAACGCTGGAACAGGGCCGCGCGATGCTGCTGCTGCGCAGCCTGCTACCGGGCCAGATTGCCCGCCTGGCAACCCCGCGCGGCACCGTCTCGCTGGTCCAGCCCGGGCTCTATGTCATCGCGGCCGGCGACCAGTCCCGCCCCACCACAATCGGCGTCAGCCGCGGCATGGCCCAGGTCTATGGCCCCGGCGTGTCGATGATGGTCGCCGCCGGCCAGACCGGGGTGGTCGGCGGAGCCGACGGCCGCCCGGCCAGCCTGCGCGCCGGCGTGGCCGACGGATTCCTGGCCGACGATCCCAGCGCTCCGTCTTTGCCGCCGGGGGCGCTGCCGCAGGTGGTGTATCCCCCGCTGTCGCCGCCGCAATACGCCCCCCAAGGCGCGCCGGAGGCCTATGACCCGCGCGATGCGGTCGCCGATCTGCCGGGCGGCGACGCCTTGCTGCGCGACGGCAGTTGGGCGAGCGTGCCGGAGTATGGGCCGGTCTGGTATCCGCCGGTGGCACCGGGTTGGAGCCCCTATGCCGATCCCTGGGCCGATGATCGGCCCTGGGGCTATGCGCCGTGGTACTACGGCACCTGGATCATGATCGGGCCGCGCTGGGCCTGGCAGCCACCGCCGCGCTACCGTGGTGGCCCGCCGCGCGGCCATGCCTATCGCCCCGGCCGACCGCCGCCGGCACTCGCCCAGCCGAACCGACTGCCGCCACGCTTCGCCGGACGGCCGCCGCATGGTTACGGCGGGGGGCGTCCGCCCGGCCCGCCGCCGGTTGCCGCGCCTCTCCCGCCGCCGGCTGCCCCGCACGTTTACAATCCGCGCCCGGCGCCGCCTTCTGCCTATGCACCTCCGGTTTTCGCGGTGCCACAGCAGCAGCGGCCTGGTTACGGCCGTCCGCCGGGCGGGCCGCCCCAGGTCTCGACCCCGTATCGCGCGCCGCCGCAGATCGCCCCACCGCAGGTCGCGCCACCGCAGGCCGCGCCACCGCGATCGGCACCGCCCCCCGCCGCGCCGCATGTCTATGCGCCGCGCCCCCAGCCGCCGGCATTCGCGCCGCGGGCGGCACCGCCCCAGGCCGCGCCGTCGCGCCCCGTCGGTCCCTCGCAGCGCCGCTGCGGGCCACCCGGGTCCGCCTGCTGAGGACACCGCTTGGACGTGGGCCCGATGGCCGGGACCACTGGCTCAAATGCCCGTTTTGCCCGGGCGCCACCGCGCAGCACCGTCTGCGCCACGGCGACGGCCACCGGGATAAGGACAAGCGCGCAGGCATGGACCGCGCGCTTGTCCGCAGTGGTATAGAAGCTTCGTCATGGATGGCCGCGGCTGTTTTTCCGTCATCCGGTCCGGAGCCCGCACAATGCCGCGCTTGCTGCGCCGCCTGCTGAACATCGTGCTGCTGCCGCTGGCCCTGCTGATGGTGGTGCTGGAGGATGTGGTCTGGGCCGGCGCGCTGGCGGTGCTGCGCGCGCTGCGCCAGGCGCCGCCGATCCGGGCGCTGGACGCGCGGCTGCGCAGCCTGCCCGGCTATGCCGCGCTGCCGCTGTTCCTGGTGCCCGAAGTGCTCGGCAAGCTCGGCGAAGTGTGGTCGATCGCCCTGCTTGCCGGCGGCCACACGGTGGCGGCGGTCGAGGCCTATGTGCTGATCCGGTTGGTCTGCACCTTGATCGCGGTGTTCATCTACCAAGCCTGCGAGGTGGCGCTGCTCAGGATCCGCTGGTTCGCCGTAGGCGTCGGCTGGGTCCATGCGGTGCGCGCTTGGGCGTTGGCCCTGATGCGCCCGGCGGTGGCATGGCTGCGCGCCCTGCTGCGCCGCAGCCGCGGCCGCGTCACCCTGCGCTGGCTGGCCATCCGCCGCCGCCTGCGCGGTGCGCGACGAGGCGGTGCACGATGACGAGGCGCCGATGACCCGCCGGGCCGGCCTGTTCGCCGTCCACGGCCGGTCCGGCATGATCGCCCCGCGCAAGCCCTGACCGCGATTCTTCCTGCGCACCGGCCGCCATGCCACCCAGCGCCCGCGAATCTGGCTGGAACGGCCCGACGCCACCGCCAGCGACACCGCCCCATTGCGCGCTGCCCTGGCCGCCCTGCCGGGCTGACGCCGGGCAGGCTTGACCCACGTCATTCACCCACCCCGGCCGGGGCGTGTATGCTTGCGCCATGCCAGTGCCGCCCGACGCGACGAACCCGGACCAGGCCGGGCCAGGGGAAGGGGAAGGGGACGTCCCCGGCCGCGTCATCGCCGTGCGCGGCGTGGTGGTGGACATCACCTTCCCCTCCGGCCCCTTGCCGCCGATCGATGACGCGCTGACCATCGGGGATGCGGGGCCGAACGCCCTCGTCGCCGAGGTCCAGGCGCATCTGGACGACCGCACGGTGCGCGCCATCGCGCTGTACGCCACCGACGGCCTGCGCCGCGGCGACCCCGTCACCCGTCACGGCGGCCCGGTCACCGTGCCGGTTGGCGAGGCCGTGCTCGGCCGTCTGATCGACGTCACCGGCCGCATCGGCGACAACGGCGCGCCCCTTCCGGCCGACGTGCCGCGCCGGCCCATCCACCGCGCGCCGCCCACGCTGGCCGAACAGGGCGGCCCCTCCACCCTGTTCGTCACGGGGATCAAGGTGATCGACCTGCTGACCCCGCTGGCCCAGGGCGGCAAGGCGGCGATGTTCGGCGGTGCCGGCGTCGGCAAGACCGTGCTGGTCACCGAACTGATCCATGCCATGGTGGCGAGCTACCACGGCATCTCGGTCTTCGCCGGCGTCGGCGAACGCTCGCGCGAGGGCCACGAGATGCTGCTCGACATGGCGCGCTTCGGCGTGCTGGAAAACACCGTGCTGGTCTATGGCCAGATGAACGAACCGCCCGGCGCGCGCTGGCGCGTGCCGCTGACCGCGCTGACCGTCACCGAGTATTTCCGCGACGAGCGCCACCGCAACGTGTTGCTGCTGATGGACAACCTGTTCCGCTTCGTCCAGGCCGGCGCCGAGGTCTCCGGCCTGCTCGGCCGCCTGCCGTCCCGCGTCGGCTACCAGCCCACCCTGGCCAGCGAGGTCGCCGCGTTGCAGGAGCGCATCGCCTCGGTCGCCGGCGCCAGCGTCACCGCGATCGAGGCGGTCTATGTCCCCGCCGACGACTTCACCGACCCCGCGGTGACCACCATCGCCGCGCATGTGGACAGCGTGGTGGTGCTGTCGCGCAGCATGGCCGCCGAGGGCATGTATCCGGCCATCGACCCGATCGCCTCCTCCTCCATCCTCCTCGATCCCTTGGTGGTGGGCGAGGAGCACGCCAGCACCGCGATCGCCGTCCGCCGCACCATCGAGCACTACCGCGAATTGCAGGACGTCATCGCGTTGCTGGGCGTGGAGGAGCTGGGGGCCGAGGACCGTCGCGTCGTCGCCCGCGCCCGCCGCCTGCAACGCTTCCTGACCCAGCCCTTCGCGGTCACCGAACCGTTCACCGGCGTGGCCGGCTGCTCCGTCCCGGTCGCCGACACCATCGCCGGCTGCCGCGCCATCCTGGCCGGCGAATGCGACGCCTGGCGGGAGAGCTCGCTGTACATGACCGGCACGCTGGAACAGGCGCGGGCCAAGGAAGGGCAGGGCGCCAAGGAATTCTCCGGCACAAGGGCGGGGGCGCCATGACCCGCACCCTGCACCTTACCATAACCACCCCCTCGACCGTGCTGGTCGATCGCACCGACATCAGCGCCGTGCGCGCCGAGGATGCCAGCGGCGGCTTCGGCATCCTGCCCGGCCACACGGAGCTGCTGACCGTACTGCCCGCCTCGGTGGTGCGCTGGCGCGCGGCTGACGGGGTGGCGCGGTTCTGCGCGGTGCGCAGCGGGGTGCTGACGGTCAGCCGGGGCCGCACCGTGGCCATCGCCTGCCGCCAGGGGGTCATCGGCGACGACCTGGCCGAGCTGGAAGCGCAGGTCCAGGCCATGCGCGCCGACGAAACCGACGCCGACCGCCGCGCCCGCGGCGAGCAGGTCCAGCTCCATGCCCGCGTGGTGCGCCAGATGATGCGCTACCTGCATCCCGGCGAACTGCCCGAGCCCACGTCACCTGAGCCGGTCCAACGCGACTCCGGCGAGGCCGGGTCATGACCGGCGCCACCGACCCGCAACCCCCCGAAGGCACCGACCCCGACCGCCTGTCCGCCGCCGCCCGCCAGGCCGCCGAGCGCGCCCGCCACGCCGCCGCCAATCCCGAGCCCTCGCTGGGCGCACGGCTCGGCCAGATCGGGGTGCTCGGCTGGACCGTCATCGCCCCCACCCTGCTGGGCCTGTTCCTCGGCCGCTGGCTTGACCGGTATTTCGCCAGCGGCATCCAGTTCTCCGCCACCCTGCTGATGGTCGGCGTCACCATCGGCTTCTGGTCGGCGTGGAAATGGATGCGGCGCTTCTGATGGAGATGACCCGGAAGATGATCCCGTCCCTGCCGATCGACGTCGCTTTCGCCGCGCGCGCCACCGGCGGCTTTGCGGCCGGCGTGGTGCTGGGGCTGGCGCATTTCATCTCGCTGCGCCGCAATGCCAGCCTGTTCGCCACCGGTGGCGCGGCGCGCGCCTTCGGGATGCAGGCGCTGCGCTTCGGCGTGCTGATCGCCGGGCTGGGCGGGCTGGCCTATTTCGGTGCCACCGCCCTGCTGTGCGGCGCGCTCGGCCTGCTGCTGGCCCGCGCCGTGGTGCTGCGCCGGCACCGCGCGGGCGGGGAGGGCGGACAATGATGGACTCCCCCCTCATCCTGCTGCCGGTGTTCACGCTCGGCGGGGTGCCGATCACCTCTTCGGTGCTGGTCACCTGGGCGATCATGGCGCTGCTGGGCGGGTTCTGCGCCCTGGCCACGCGCCGGCTCACCCTGGTGCCGTCGCGCCGCCAGGCGGTGCTGGAACTGGTGGTCGGCACCATCGACGCCCAGATCCGCGACACCATGCAGGCCGACCCCGCCCCCTACCGCGCCCTGATCGGCACCATTTTCCTGTTTGTGCTCGTCGCCAACTGGTCCTCGCTGGTGCCCGGCATCAAGCCGCCGACCGCCCATCTGGAAACCGATGCCGCGCTGGCGTTGATCGTCTTCGCCGCCACCATCGTGCTCGGCATCCGCGCCCGCGGCCTGGGCGGCTATCTGCGCACCTTCGCCGAGCCGAGCTGGGTGATGATCCCGCTGAACATCGTCGAGCAGATCACCCGCACCTTCGCCCTGATCGTGCGCCTGTTCGGCAATGTGATGAGCGGCGTGTTCGTCATCGGCGTTGTCCTCAGCCTGGCCGGGCTGCTGGTGCCGATCCCGCTGATGGCGCTCGACCTGCTGACCGGCGCGGTGCAGGCCTATATCTTCGCCGTGCTGGCCAGCGTCTTCATCGGGGCCGCGGTCGGCGGCGACGGGCCGGACCGGCCGCCGCCACAACCAGGAAATTCGCCATGAACAGCATCGAGATCGCCAGCATCGTCGCGGCCGCCTTCGCCGTCTCCTTCGGCGCCCTCGGTCCGGCCTTGGCCGAGGGCCGCGCGGTCGCCGCCGCACTGGACGCCATTGCCCGCCAGCCGGAGGCCGCCGGTACGCTGTCGCGCACCCTGTTCGTCGGCCTGGCGATGATCGAAACCACGGCGATCTACTGCCTGGTGGTCGCCCTGCTGCTGCTCTTCGCCAATCCGTTCGTGAAGTGAGCGGCGCAGCACGATGCGCATAGATTGGTGGACGCTGGGCTTTCAGGTCGCGAACCTTCTCGTCCTGATCTGGATTCTGGCACGCTACCTGTTCCGCCCGGTCGCGGCCATCATCACCGCGCGCACGGCCGAGGCGGTGCGCCTGCTTGTCGAGGCCCGCGCCGCCCGCGAGGCGGCCGCCGCCGAGCAGGCCAAGGCGGAGGCCGCCACGGCCGCCATCGCCGAGAACCGCGCCGCGGCCCTGCAACAGGCCTCCGAGGATGCCAAGGCCGAGACCGCCGCCCTGCTTGCCGCCGCGCGCGAACAGGCCAGCCAGCTGCGCAACCAGGCCCAGCAGGCGATCGAGCGCACCCGCGCCAGCGAGGCCATCGATGCCGACGGCCGCGCCTGCCGCCTGGCGGTCGATATCGCCGCCCGCCTGCTGTCCCGCCTGCCGGAATCCGCCCGCATCGCCGGCTTCATCGGCGGCCTGGCCGAGGGTGTCGCCGCCCTGCCGGAAGCCGCCCGGGCCAGCATCGGCGCCGACGGGGCGCCCGTGCCCCTTCGCGCCGCCCGTGCCCTGACCGAGGCGGAGGCCCAGTCCTGCCGCGACAGCCTCGCCGCCGCCCTCGGCCGCCCCGTCACCCTTGCGATCTCCGTCGACCCCACCGTGATTGCCGGGCTCGAACTGGACTCGCCGCACGCCGTGGTGCGCAACAGCTTCCGCGCCGACCTGGAACGGATTGCCGCCGCCCTGGCGCACGACTCCGCGGCGGCGGCATGAACGCGCCCGAGGCCGCCGCCTGGCTGGCCCGCAGCCGCGCCACCGTGGCGGCCACCAGGCTGGCGCCCGAGGCACAGACCCGCGGCCGGGTGGAGCGGGTGGCCGACGGCATCGCCCACATCTCCGGCCTGCCCGATATCCGCCTCGGCGAACTGCTGCACTTCGACGGCGGCGCCAGCGGCTACGTGCTGACCCTGGAGCCCGACGAGATCGCCGCCGTGCTGCTGGACAACAGCATCACCATTGCCGCCGGCAGCCATGTCCGCGGCAGCGGCGAAGTGGCGCGCGTGCCCGTCGGCCCCGGCCTGCTCGGGCGCATCGTCGATCCGCTGGGCCGCCCGCTTGACGGCACCGAGCCGGTCGTCGCCGAAGCCATCCTGCCCGCCGAACGCCCAGCCCCGCCGATCATCGCCCGTGACCTGGTCTCCGAACCCGTCGCCACCGGCATCCTGGTGGTCGATACCCTGCTCACCATCGGCCGCGGCCAGCGCGAACTGATCATCGGCGACCGTGCCACCGGCAAGACCTCCATCGCCGTGGATGCCATCGTCGCCCAGAAGGACACCGATATCGTCTGCGTCTATGTCGCTGTCGGCCAGCGCGCCAGCGCGGTGGAACGGGTGATCCAGGCGGTGCGCCAGCACGGCGCGGCGGAACGTTGCGTCTTCGTCGTCACCTCGGCCGCCGCCGCGCCGGGGCTGCAATGGCTCGCCCCCTTCGCCGGCTTCACCATCGCCGAATACTTCCGCGACCGCGGCCAGCACGCCCTGATCGTCATCGACGACATGTCCAAGCACGCCGCCACGCACCGCGAACTGGCCCTGCTCACCCGCCAGCCGCCGGGGCGGGAGGCCTTTCCCGGCGACATCTTCTTCGTTCACGCGCGGCTGCTGGAGCGTGCGGCAAAACTCTCCGCCGAACATGGCGGCGGCTCGCTCACCGCCCTGCCGATTGCCGAGACCGATGCCGGCAATCTCTCCGCCTACATCCCCACCAACCTGATCTCGATCACCGACGGCCAGATCGTGCTGGATGCCCGCCTGTTCGCCGCCAACCAGCGCCCGGCGGTCAATGTCGGCCTCAGCGTCAGCCGCGTCGGCGGCAAGGCGCAGCGTCCGGCCTTGCGCGAGGTCGCCGGCCGCATCCGCCTGGATTACGCGCAGTTCGTCGAGCTGGAGATGTTCAGCCGCTTCGGCGCCATCACCGACGCCCGCGTCAAGGCCCAGATCACCCGCGGCGAGCGCATCCGCGCCCTGCTGGCGCAACCCCGCTTCACCAACCTGCGCCTGTCCGACCAGGTCGCCCTGCTGGCCGCCCTGACCGATGGTGTGCTGGACACGCTGCCGGCCAGCGCGATCGCCACCCTGCGTGCCCGCCTTCCCGCCCATCTCGACGCCCAGGAATTCGCCGCCGTCGCGGCGCTGGAGAAATCCGGCGTGCTGGACCCCGCCCTGCGCGCCCGCCTGGTCGCCGCCACCCGCGCCCTGGCGGCAACACTGGTCCCGCCGCCATGACCCGGTCGTCATGACGGGCAGGCTCGCCGAGGTCCAGGCGCGCATCGGCTCGGTGGACCAGATCTCCGCGGTGATCGCCGCCATGCGCGGCATCGCCGCTTCCCGCTCGCGCGAGGCGATCGCCCAGCTCGACGGCATCCGCGCCTACGCCGCGATGATCGGCGGCGCGATCGGCAGCGCGCTGGCCCTGGTGTCGGACTCCGACCGTCCGGCCGGCGCGGCGGCGGACGGCGATGCGGTCATCGTGCTCTGCGCCGAACAGGGCTTCGCCGGTGCCTTCAACGAGCGCGTGCTCGATGTCGTCGCCGGTCTGCCCGCCGCCGCGCCCCGGGCCCTGCTGGTGGTCGGCAGCCGCGGCCTGGCGATGGCCCAGGAGCGCGGCATGCCGGTTGCCTGGTCAGCCCCGATGGCCGCCCGCGCCGGTCAGGTCGCATCCCTGGCCAACCGCATCGCCGCGGCCCTGTTCCAACTGCTGGACGGCGGCGCCGTGGCGCGCGTCGCCATGGTCCACAGCACGCCCGCCGCCGCCGATATTCCGGGCGTTGCCATGAAGCAGCTGGTTCCGTTCGATTTCCGCCGCTTCCCGCCGTCGCGCAACCTCGTCGCGCCGCTGCTGACCATGCCACCGCGGCGGCTGCTCGCCGGGCTGGTGGAGGAGTACGTCTTCGCCGAGATCTGCGAGGCGCTGATGCTGTCCTTCGCCGCCGAGAACGCCGCGCGCATGCGCGCCATGATCGCCGCCCGCTCCAACGTCGCCAAGACGCTGGACAGCCTGCGCGCCCAGTCCCGCCAGTTGCGCCAGGAGGAAATCACCAACGAGATCATCGAACTCGCCAGCGGGGCGCTCGCGACGCGGTAGGCTGCAGGGAAGCACTTCTGTTCCTGGGCGACGTCAGCGTCCGGCGCGAACGGCACGCCGCGGCGCGGCCGGCGGGCGTCTTCCCCCGTGTGTCGCGAAGCGATCGGCCATCACCCGCGCCAGGGGCCACGGCGCCTGTCATGCACGCTGCGTGTCACGCCGCCTCCGGCTTCAACCGGTCGGCGAAGCTCTTGCGGAATTTCGCCACTTTCGGCGCCACCACCGCCCGGCAATAGCCGGCCCAGGGATTGCGCGCAAAATAATTGTGGTGCTCCGGCTCCGCCGGCCAGAACGTCTCCAGCGCCACCACCTCGGTCACGATCTCCCCGTCCCAGATCGCCGCACGGCCGATCTCGGTGATCATCCGCTGCGCCGCCACGCGCTGGGCATCGTCATGGGTCAGGATGATCGAGCGGTATTGCGGCCCGACATCGTGCCCCTGCCGATCCTTGGTTGTCGGATCATGGATGGTGAAGAACACCCGCAGCAGGTCGTCGTAGCTGAGCTCGGCATCGTCGAAGGTGATCTGCACCACCTCGGCATGGCCGGTCGTCTTGCCGCACACCGCCTCGTAGCTCGGATTCGCCACATGCCCGCCGGCATAGCCCGACATCACCGCGCTGACGCCGCGCAGGCCGAGATACACCGCCTCCAGGCACCAGAAGCACCCGCCACCAAGTGTCGCCAATTGCTGAGCCATCGCATCCTCCCGTGATCCCGCATAGGTTGGCATGGTGCCAAGCATTGTCCAGCCAGGGGAAAGACCCGCCATGCCCGATATCGTGACAACATTCGAGGATCGCGCCGGCGGCCGCATTGCCCGCGTGGTGATCGACAACCGGGCCAAGCTGAACGTGCTGAACTCCGCCCTGTCCGCCGCGCTCGAGGCCGCCTTCCGCCGCCTCGCCGCCGACGACACGCTGCGCGCCGTCGTGCTGGCCGGGGCCGGCACCCGCGCCCTGATCGGTGGCGCCGATATCCGCGAGATGGCGGGCCTCACCCCCGCCACCGCGCGCGCCTTCATCACCCAGCTGCACAATGTCTGCAGCGCCATCCGCGCCCTGCCGGTCCCCGTCATCGCCCGCATGCAGGGCTACTGCCTCGGCGGCGGCCTGGAAGTCGCCGCGGCCTGCGACATGCGCATCGCCAGCGACGACGCGGTGATGGGCATGCCCGAGGTGCGTGTCGGCATCCCCAGCGTGATCGAGGCCGCGCTGCTGCCGCGGCTGATCGGCTGGGGCCGCACGCGGCGCATTCTGATGACCGGCGAGACCTTCGACGCCGCAAAGGCCCTGGCCTGGGGCATGGTGGAGGAAGTCGTGCCCGCCGCCGAGCTTGACGCCGCCATCGATCGCGTGCTGGCCGACCTTCTCGCCGGCGCGCCGCACGCCATCCGCCTGCAGAAATCCCTGATCGCGCAGTGGGAGGAACGCGGCATCGCCGGCGCCATCGCCGCCGGCATCGACAGCTTCGCCGAAGCCTGGACCACGCCGGAACCGGCCCGGCGCATGGCCGATTTCCTCGCCGACAATCGCAAGGGTTGAGCCGGGCTCACCCTCCTCGCCACGCCGCCTCCACCAGCGGCGGCAGGCTGTCCGCCGGCGCACTGCCGTCCAGCCGCAGCACCGGACAGGGCAGGGCGGCCAGCCACGCCTCCTGGCGCACCAGGCTGCGCTGCTCGAATCCGCCAGCGTCGTAGCTTTCCGCCCAGTCCAGGAATTCCTGGCTGCCGCGATGCATGTCGCCCCCCGGCGCGATACGGGCGCCGAAGCGGGCGACCTCGCGCGCCCGCAGCCGCGCCATGCGCACCGCCGTCGGCACGCGCAGGAACACGCCCATCCCGATGCGCGGGATCAGCGCATCGCCCCAGTGATCCAGCGCGCCCGACAGCACCCAGCCAACCTCGTCGTCCAGTGCCCGCGCCAGCCGCGCCAGCCGCTCCGGTATCGGCCGCGGCGTGACATAGGGGGGGTCGCTCGCCAGCCAGTAGTAGCTGTCGGTGTCATGCCACGGCACCCCCAGCCGCAACGCCAGCGCAGCCCCCAAGGTGGTCACCCCACAGCCGGATGCGCCGGTGATATGAACCCGCGGCCTCAATTCCGCGCCCTCCGCAACCCCGCTGCCAGGAACCCGCCATCCACCGCCAGCACATGTCCGGTGACAAACCCGGCCTCGTCGCTGGCCAGGTACACCGCCGCTGCCGCCACATCCGCCGGCGTGCCGAACCGCCCTTGCGGCACCGCCGCCCGCCATTCCGCCGCCCCCGCGGTGGCCAGCATCGGCGCCAGCAGCGGCGTCTCGATCGGCCCCGGCGCGATCACGTTGACCCGGATGCCCAGCGGCGCGAGGTCGGCCGCCATCACCTGGCTCAGCGTCACCACCCCGCCCTTGGACGCACCATAGGCCGCCCGCCCGACATTGCCGCGCATGCCGGAGACGCTGGCGATGTTGATGATCGCGCCACCGGCGGCCATCACCCGCGCCGCCGCCTGGCCGATCAGGAAGGTGCCGCGCAGGTTGATGGCGACGATCCGGTCGAACACCTCCACCGGGGTGTCCAGGAACGGAATGTCGCGCGCGATGCCGGCGGAATTGACCAGGATGTCCAAACCCCCGTGCCGGGCCACCACCACCGCCACGGCCGCCGCGCAGCTCGCCGGATCGGCCACGTCCAGCCGCAGCGCCTCCGCCCCGTCCTCCGCCGCGATATCGCCGGCAATGGCGACGGCGCCCTCGGCGCGGAAGCGCTGCACGATCGCCGCCCCGATGCCCGAACAGCCGCCGGTGACAAGCGCCACCTTCCCGTCCAACCTCATGCCATGTCCTCCCCGATCCCTCCGCAGGATGCGCATTGCGCCGTCGCGGCGCCACCCGTGGCGGTGATTCTCGCCGGCGGCCAGGCGCGCCGCATGGGCGGCGGCGACAAGCCGCTGCGCCTGCTGGACGGGCGCACGCTGCTGGACCACGTGCTGGCGCGGATCGTCCCGCAAGTCGCCGCCGTCGCGCTCAGCGCCAATGGCGACCCGGCGCGCTTCGCCGCCTGGGGGTTGCCGGTGCTGCCGGACCCCGTGCCGGGCACGCCTGGACCCCTGGCCGGTGTGCTCGCCGGGCTGCGCTGGGCGCGCCAACAGGGGGCGGACGACCTGCTGGTGGTGCCCGGCGACACGCCGTTCCTGCCGCATGACCTCGTCGCACGGCTGAGGCATGGCCGGGGCGGCGCCGCGCTGTCCTGTGCCGCCTCGGGTGGGCGCCTGCATCCCGTGGTCGCGCTGTGGCGCGTCGCGCTGGAGCCGGCGCTGGCCGCAGCACTGGCCGCCGGCGAACGCCGCGTGCAGGCCTGGATGCGTGGCCGGGGCCTGGCCGAGATCGACTTCGCCATCACCCATGGCGACCCGTTCGCCAACCTCAACACGCCCGAGGATCTGGCCGCGGCTGGCCAGGACCCGCGGCTTCGCCCATCATCGAAACCGCATTGCGGAGGGCAGTCATGACCTGGTCCATCCTCGCCCACGACGCCGCCACCGGCGCGCTGGCGGTCGCCGTCGCCACCTGCAACTTCGCCGTCGGCGCCAGCGTGCCGCATATCCGCCCCGGAATCGGTGCGGTGGCCTCGCAGAGCTTCTCCAATCGCTATCTCGGCCCGGCGGTCCTTGACGCCATGGCCCGCGGCCTGACCCCGGAGCTGGCCATCCGCGGCGCCATTGCCAGCGACGCGGGGCGTGGCCTGCGCCAGGTCCACGCCATCGACCGCCACGGCCGCAGCGCCGCCTGGACCGGGGAGAACTGCGTGATGTGGTGCGGCAGCCAATCCGCCGCCGGGGTCAGCGTGGCCGGCAACATGCTGGCCGGCGCCGCCGTGGTGGGCGACACGCTGGCCAGCTTCCGGGCCGGCGGCGCGCTCGCCCTGCCGGAACGCATGCTGGCGGCGATGCAGGCCGGCCAGCGCGCCGGCGGCGACGCCCGCGGCCAGCAATCGGCGGCCCTGCGCCTGTTCACCGGCGAGGATTTTCCGGATTTGTGCATCCGCACCGACGACCATGCGGCGCCGCTGGACGAGCTCGAACGCCTGCTGGTGCTGTGGCGGCGCGACCGCGAGCCGGGGCTGGCCACCGCCCCGCGCCGGGCCGATCCGGCCGGCGCCATCGACCTCGATGCCATCGACGCCCGCTTCATCGCCGCCGGCTCGCCGTTGCGCGTGCGGCGCTAGTGGTCCGATGCTGACGGGCCCTTGCGCCTGTCACCTGAATCGGCCCACCAAATCAAGCTGGTGCACTGACGCATGTTGAACCATCGGAGTGAGTCAGTGCGCCAGGGTTGCCATAACCGCTGCCCCCGCCATATTCCGAGAAAACGCAGAAAGGGGGACCAAATGGCCATCACCAGCAAGGATCTGCTCGCCGCCGCCAACGCGGCCGTGCCCAGGATCACCACCGCCGAAGCCAAGGCGCTCATCGCCAAAGGCGCCCTGGTCGTCGACGTCCGCGACGGCACCGAGGTGCTGGCCAGCGGCAAGGCCAAGGGCGCGATCCACGTCCAGCGCGGCCTGATCGAGTTCAAGGCCGATACCGACCTGCCCACCCATGACCCGGCCTTCAACGACAAGAACCGCACCGTGATCCTCTACTGCGCCTCCGGCGGCCGTTCGGCACTGGCCGGCAAGACGCTGAAGGACATGGGCTTCACCGATGTCCGCAACCTCGGCGGCTTCAAGGACTGGGTGGATGCCGGCGGCGAGGTCGACAAGACCTAGCCGGCTTCCAGCGCCTCGCGCCGCATTTCCAGCTCCAGCCACCGCTCCTCGGCGGCCGCCAGATCGGCCATCGCCCGGGTGAGCGCGGCGGTGGCCTTGCCGAATGCCGGCGGATCGCGGCGATACAGATCGGGGTCGGCGAGCCTGGCGTGCAGCCGGTCGATCGCGGCCTGCAACCTGGCCATCTCGCCCGGAAGCTGTTCCAGGGCGTGCTTGTCCTTGAAGCTCAGCCGGCGTGACGGGGTGTCCGGTGCCGGGCGGGGCTTGGCAGGTTCGCGCGGCCCCGTGCCGGCGGGCTGGTGCCCCACCGGTTGCCCCGCTGATTGCCCCATTGGCAGCCAGGGCGGGGCGCCGCGCTGGGCCAGCATGTCGGACCAGCCGCCGGCATAGTCCTGCCATCGCCCGTCGCCCTCGGCCACCAGCACGTTGGTGCAGACGCGGTCGATGAAGTCGCGGTCATGGCTGACCAGCAGCACCGTGCCGGGATAGTCGGCCAGCAATTCCTGCAGCAGTTCCAGCGTCTCCAGGTCCAGGTCATTGGTCGGCTCGTCCAGCACCAGCAGGTTGCCGGGCTTGGCCAGGGCGACGGCCAGCGCCAGCCGCCCGCGCTCGCCGCCCGACAGCACGCCGACCGGGGTGCGCGCCTGTTCCGGCGGGAACAGGAAGTCCTTCATGAAGCCGATGACATGCCGCGCCTGGCCGTTGACGATCACCTGGTCGCCGCCGCGCCGCCCGTTGGCGCCGGTCAGCGTGTCGGCCAGGGTGGCGGCGGGGTCCAGGCTGTCGCGGCGCTGGTCCAGCGTGACCATCTGCAACGCGGCGCCCAGCTTCACCGTGCCGGCATCGGGCGCCAGCGCGCCGGTCAGCAGGTTCAGCAGCGTGGTCTTGCCGGCCCCGTTCGGGCCGATGACGCCCACCCGGTCGCCGCGCAGCACGCGGGTGGTCAAACCCCGGACGATCGGGCGCGCGTCAAACGACTTGTCCACCCCCTCGGCGACAATCACCATCCGCCCGGAGATGTCGCCCGCCGAGGCGGCCAGCTTCGGCCCGCCGGCGGGGCCGCGGAGCTGTTTGGTGCGGGCGCGCAATTCGTGCAGGTCGCCCAGCCGGCGGACATTGCGCTTGCGCCGCGCGGTCACGCCATAGCGCAGCCAGTCCTCCTCCATCACCAGCTTGCGGTCCAGCTTGTGGCGGTCGCGCGCCTCCTGTTCCAGCGTCTCGTCGCGCCAGGCATCGAAATGGCCGAAGCCGCGGTCCAGCCGCCGCGTCGTGCCCCGGTCCAGCCAGACAATGCCGCGCGACAGCGATTCCAGCAGCCGCCGGTCATGGCTGATCAGCACCATCGCCGAGCGTAGCGACGCCAGCTCCGCCTCCAGCCAGGCGATCGCCGGCAGGTCCAGGTGGTTGGTCGGCTCGTCCAGCAGCAGGATGTCCGGCGACGGCGCCAGCACCCGCGCCAGCGCCGCCCGCCGTGCCTCGCCGCCCGACAGCCGGGCCGGGTCCTCGCTGCCGTCCAGCCCCAGCGCCGCCAGCAGGGTGCGCGCGCGATGCGGGTCGTCGCCAGGCCCGATCCCGGCCATGGCGTAGTCCAGCGTCGTCTCGAATCCCGCGAGATCCGGCTCCTGCGGCAGATAGCGCACGGTGGCGCCGGGCTGCACGAAGCGGGTGCCGGAATCGGGCGCGATCATCCCGGCGGCCACCTTCAGCAGCGTCGACTTGCCCGAGCCGTTGCGCCCCACCAGGCACAACCGGTCGCCCGGCGACACCGCAATCTCGGCCCCGCGCAACAGCGGCGCGGTGCCAAGCGTGAGGAAGATATCGGACAGGAACAGCAGGGGGGGCGCCATGGCGGGCTTCTAGCACGTCACCGGCCGCATACCTGCACGCGAACGCTTGCGGCTGTCGGAAATGCGGAGCAGGCTCGCATTACGGACATGTCATGTGGCCGCAATATCCAGGCGGTACTCCCGCGGCGGTCAGCCAGGATCGCCGGCGGCACCGTCTATCCATAGGAAGGAGAGCTTGCATGCTGACACGTCGTTCCACTTTCAAGGCAGCCGCAGGTGTGGCCGCGGCCGCCGCGCTGGGCGCCCCACACGCGGCCGAGGCCGCCGACAAGATCCTCAAGATCGGCAACGACAACTCGTTCACCGGCGCCGATTCGCAGGGCGCCGTGCGCATCGCCAATGCGGTGCACATGGCGTTCGAGGAGGCCAATGCCGGCAAGGCGGTGCCCGGCTACAAGTTCGTCGTCGAGAATTTCGACGACGCGACGGCCACTGCCGGCCAGTACGACCCGGCGCAGGGCGCCATCAACGCCCGCAAGATGGTGTCCGACAAGCTGATGGTCGCCGCGATCGGGCCATCGATGTCCGGCGTGGGCAAGGCGATGTCGCCGATCCTGTCGATGGGCGATCTGGCAATCATCACCCCGGCCTCGACCAACCCGGACATCACCGATCCGAAATTCGCCCGTCAGTACCGCCCGAAGGGCAAGGCGATCTACTTCCGCACGGTCACCACCGACGCCTATCAAGGCCCCAACATGGCCAACTACATGGTCGACGTGCTGAAGGTGAAGTCGATCTATATCCTCGACGACTCCGGCGCCTACGGCGTGGGCATGGCCGATGCGTTCGAGGCACAGGCGAAGAAGAAGGGCTGCAACGTGCTCGGCCGCGACCGGCTGGACCCCAAGGCGGCCGACTACTCCGCCGCGCTGACCAAGATCAAGCAGTTGAACCCGGACGCGCTGTATTACGGCGGGGTGGGCCAGGCCGGCACCAAGCTGGCCAAGCAGGCGTACGACATCATTCCGAAGGTGATCAAGGCCGGCGGCGACGGCATGGTCAGCGCCGACGTGCTTCAAGGTGCCGGCTTCCCGGCGGTCGAAGGCTGGTATGCCACCCAGGCCAGCCCGCACATCGCCGGCAGCCATGATCCCAAGGTGGTGGAGTTCACCAAGCGGTATCACGACAAATACAACATGTATCCGGACGATTACTCGATCACCGCCTATGACGCCGCCCTGGCGATCATCGCCTCGGCGAAGCGGATCAACGCCGAAGGCAGGCCGGTCACGCGCTCGGCAATCCGCGACATGCTGGAGAAGATCGAGGTGCCGACCCTGCAGGGGCTGGTGTCGTTCGATGCCAATGGCGACATCAAGGATCACACGGTGTCGGTGTTCCAGATCCAGAAGGATGGCAATTTCGAGCTGAACGATCCCGCGCACCAGTATGTCTACAAGGGCGTGGCACCCCAGTCCTGACACGGCGGCGTTGGCAGGACCGGGGACAGGACATGACAGCCTACGATCTCGCGTTGCAGCAGTTGATCAACGGATTCAGCCTCGGCTCGATGTATGCCTTGCTCGCACTGGGATTTACCCTGGTGTATGGCATCCTGGAGTTGATCAATTTTTCGCACTTCAACGTGTTCATGGTCGGCAGTTTTGTCGCCTTCTACGTGTTGGAGGGGTTCGGCGTGGTGGGGCAGAACACCATCATGACCGGGCTGCCCCTGGTGGGCGTGTTGCTGGCGGCCCTTGCGGTCACCATGCTTGTCACCGGTGGGATCGGGGTGGGGATCGAGCGGCTTCTGCTGCGGCCGCTCCGCGCGGTGAAGGGACCGGCGGCGATGATCCTGACCATCGGGGTGTCCTATGTCCTGTTCAACATCGTGATCCTGGGGGCGGGGGCGGATTCGAAGAATTTCCCGAATCCGCTCCCGCCCATCGTCTTCACCTTCGAGAACGCCGTGCTGCGGATGCGGGAGATCCTGATCTGGGTGATCTCGCTGCTGCTGATGGGGGGGCTCACCTACTTCGTGGGCTACACCAAGCTGGGCAAGGCCATGCGCGCCACCGCGCAGGACCCCGAGGCTGCGCGGATGATGGGTATCGACGTTGACCGGGTGATCATGATGGCCTTCTTCCTCGGTTCCGCGCTGGCCGGGGCCGGGGGGATGATCTTCGGGCTGTATTACAACTACACCAGCTTCATCATCGGCTTCAGCGCCGGGTTGCGGGCGTTCACCGCCGCGGTGCTGGGCGGTATCGGCAACGTGCCGGGCGCGATGCTGGGCGGCCTGCTGATCGGGTTGATCGAAGCCTATTCCGGCGCGTTCATCGCCACCGCCTGGACCGATGTGATCATCTTCTCGCTGCTGGTGCTTGTGCTGGTGTTCCGGCCCAACGGTCTGCTGGGGCGCATGGCGCCGAACAAGTCGTAGAAGGCGACACATGTATAGTGCCACCAAGCAAGTGCTGGCGCGCCCGTTCGCGAACATGCAGCCCCAGTCGCGCCAGGCGCTGGGATTGCTGGTGTTGGCGGCGGCGCTGCTGCTGTTTCCCTTCTATCACGCCAACGATGCCGACATCGCCTCGATGGCCAATGCCGCTGCCTATGTCACGCTGGCGCTGGGCCTGAACATCGTGGTCGGCTTCGCCGGGCTGCTCGACCTCGGCTACGCGGCATTCTTCGCGATCGGCGTTTATTTCTACGGGGTGCTCACCGCCTATCAGGTGATGCCGGAATGGAGCGGATACTGGGGGCCGTTGGCCGCCATGGGGCTGGTGGAGAAGATCAACCAGGGCGGGCCGGACCTGGTGCATTTCACCCTCAGCTTCTGGCTGGCGCTGCCGGCCGCGGCCCTGGTCACGGCGGCCTTCGGGGTGCTGTTCGGCGCGCCGACGCTGCGGCTGCGGGGTGACTACCTGGCAATCGTGACCCTCGGCTTCGGCGAAATCGTGCCGATCGTGTTCCGCAACGCCGACAGCGTGACCAATGGCGCCGCCGGGCTGAACGGGGTCGCGTCGCCGACGCTCTTCGGCTTCGATTTCGGCGTGGATGCAACACCGTATTATTACGTCGGCCTGTTCCTGGTGGCCTTGCTGATCTACGTGTCGATCCGCCTGCGCGACGGGCGTGTCGGGCGGGCGTGGATGGCCATCCGCGAGGACGAGACGGCGGCCAGCACGATGGGCGTGGACCTGGTGAAGTACAAGCTGCTCGCATTTGCGATCGGCGCCGGGTTCGCCGGCATGACCGGGGTGTACTATGTGGCGATCCTGCAAACCGCCACGCCGGACATGTTCAACTTCAACGTCTCCGCCATGCTGCTGGTGATGGTCGTGCTGGGCGGCATGGGCAGCGTGTGGGGCGTGGTGCTTGGCGCCTTCCTGCTGCAAATCATGCAGTCCTGGCTGCTGCCGGACCTGAACTGGGCACTGCACGGCATCGGCGCGGCAGTCGGCAATGACTGGCTGCAGACCGTGGACATGGTGAAGACCACCCAGCTGATCTTCGGGTTGATCCTGGTGTTCATGATGCTGTTCCGCCGGGAAGGGTTGATCCCGGCCACGCGCAAGACGCCGCCGCTGGATATGCAGCAACAGGCGGCACAGGTGCAGCGCGGCGGCTTCGTCGGCATGGAGAAGATCGGCCACTGGGAGCTGCGTTCGGGCAATGCGCTGGAGGTGAAGGACGTCACCGTCAAGTTCGGTGGCCTGACGGCCCTGAACAAGATCAATATCGTGGTGCCCGAGGGCGGCGTGGTGGCGGTGATCGGGCCGAACGGCTCGGGCAAATCGACGCTGTTCAACGTGATCACCGGGCTGGTGCGCGCTGATGGCGGCTCGATCCTGTTCCAGGGCGCCGAGCTGCTCGGCCTGGCACCGCACACCATCCTGGAGAAGGGCGTGGCGCGGACGTTCCAGAACATCCGCCTGTTCCCCAACCTCACCGTGCTGGAGAACGTGCTGATCGGCCAGCATGCCCGGCTGAAGACCGGGCCGATCGGCGCGGTGCTGCAATCCCCCGCCGGCAAGGCCGAGGAGAAGCGCGCGCGGCAATGGGCGGTGGATATCATCGGCCTGTTCGGCAACCGGCTGACGCCGCGGCTCGGGCAGACGGTGCTGGGCCTGTCATACGCCAACCGGCGGCGGGTGGAGATCGCGCGGGCACTGGCCTCGCAGCCCAAGATCCTGCTGCTCGACGAACCGACCGCCGGCATGAACCCCAACGAGACGCTGGAACTGGCGGAGCAGATCAAGAGCCTGCACGAGCTGGGCCTCACCATCCTGCTGATCGAGCACAAGCTGGATGTGGTGACGCGGCTGGCGCAGAACGTGATCGTGCTGGACCATGGCGAGAAGATCGCCGAAGGGCCGGCGGATGTGGTGCGCCAGGACGAGGAGGTGCTGCGCGCCTATCTCGGGCGGGCCGGGCGGGACCATGTCGCGGCGATGGCGGCCAAGGCGGCGGAGGCGGCAGCGGCCGAGGGACCAGGGCATGCGTGACAATTCCGCGCTTGGGAATGGCGGCCACGGCGGCGCCGCGCTGCTGGAATTCCAGAAGGTCAACACCTATTACGGCGACCTGCACGTGCTGAAGGATGTGGACTACGTCATCGGCAAGGGCGAGATCGTCTGCCTGCTCGGTGGCAATGCCTCGGGGAAATCCACCACCATGAAGACCATCATGGGGGTGGTGCGGCCGCAACGCGGCGAGGTGATGTATGACGGCGAGCCGATCGGCAAGATGTCCACCAATGACCGGGTCAGGCGCGGCATCGCCCCGGTGCTGGAGGCGCGGCGGCTGTTTCCGCGCATGACGGTGTACGAGAACCTGGAACTCGGCGCCTATACGCAGCCACGCGGGGCGCAGTTCGACCAGGACCTGGAACGCGTCTACGGGCTGTTTCCGCGGGTGAAGGAACGCCGCGACCAGATCGCCGGCACCCTGTCGGGCGGCGAGCAGCAGATGGTGGCCATCGGCCGCGCGCTGATGGCCCGCCCGCGCCTGATCTGCATGGACGAGCCCTCTATGGGCCTGTCGCCGCTGTTCGTGGAACAGGTGTTCGACATCATCCAGACCATCAACAAGCAGGGCGTCACCATCTTCATGGTCGAACAGAACGCCAGCATGGCGCTGTCGATCGCCCATCGCGCCTACGTTCTGCAAACCGGCCAGGTGGTGCTGAGCGGCACGGCGGCCGAGATGCAGGCCAACGAGATGATCAAGCAGGCCTATCTCGGCGAGATGAAGGTGGAAGGTGCGGCCCCTTGAATGGCCAGGTCGCGCTGCGCCTGCTGGGCGCCGAGCGCCGCATCCTCGGCGGCCGGTTCGATGATTTTCCGGGGGGCGCGATCGGCGTGTGCCTGGAGGTCCGCTCTTGTCGTGCCGCACGGGCCGATGTGCTGATCGACGTGGCGGATTTCGCCCCGCCGACGCAGGCCCAGCTAGTGGACGGGCTGGCGCGCATCCTGGTGCTGATGCGCGACGCCCCGCATCTGTCGGTCTATATCGGCTGCGCCGCCGGGCTGGGCCGCACCGGCACCTTCATCGCCGCCCTGGCACGCCTGGCCGGCATCGGCGACGGAGTGGCCTGGACACGGGCGAACTACCATCCGCGGGCGGTGGAGACCCGGGCGCAGGCGGATGCCGTCGCCGCGCTTGACGTCGCAGCGGTCTGGGCCGCCTATGGAAAAAGCCCCTGAGCGGCTTCCGGCCGCGCCCGGGGGGCCACCATTGTGAAGGTTCCGCCCATGCGCCTTGCCCGCCGCACCGCCCTCGCCCTGGGCCCGGCCGCCCTCGCCGCCGCCGTGGCCCGCCCGGCGCGCGCCGCCGCTCCCATCCGCCTCGGCCTGCTGCGCACCGCCTCGCCGGCGCCGCTGTACATCGCCCAGCAGCGCGGTTTCTTCCGCGATGCCGGGGTGGAGGTGGCGTTCCACTTCTTCAACGCCGCCCAGCCGATCGCCGCCGCCGCCGTCTCCGGCGACACCGACATGGGCCTGACCGCGCTGACCGGCGGCTTCTTCGCCCTGGCCGGCAAGGGCGAGCTGGTGGTGATCGGCGGCGGGCTGCACGAGCAGAAGGGGATCAGGCTGACCGCCGTGCTGGCCTCGAAGAAGGCCTATGATGCCGGGCTGACCTCGCTGGCCAAGCTGGCCGGCCACAGCCTGGGCATCACCCAGTATGGCTCCAGCTTCCACTACATGGCCGGAAGGCTGGCCGAGAGCGAGGGCTTCGACCTCAAGAGCCTCACCCTGCGCCCGCTGCAAACGGTCCAGAACATGGTTGCCGCCGTACGAACCAACCAGGTCGATGCCACCATGGCCATCGCGTCGATGGCCTCCGCCGCGGCCGGCAGCGGGGAGGCGGTGATCATCGGCTGGATCGGCGACCACGTGCCGTACCAGATCACCGCCCTGTTCGCCGCCCGCGCCATGGTCCAGCAGCGCGCCGACGACCTGCGCAAATTCTGCACCGCCTACCAGCGCGGCATCGCGGCCTATCGCGACGCCTTCCTGCGCATCGGCCCGGCCAATATTCCGGTGCACGGGCCGGCAACCGACGCCGCGATCGCCGACATCACCAAATACGTCTTCATCGGCGACCCCAATGCCGGCGAGAAGATCAAGTCCGGCCTGGGCTGGTACGACGAGGGCGGCGCGCTGGATGTCGCCGATGTGCGCCACCAGCTCGCCTGGTACTCCGCCCAGGGCATGGTCAAGGGCGAAGTCGATGCCAACGCCATCATCGACACAAGCTTCCTGCCCACCCGCTGACATCTTGGCCGCGGTCGGCCTGCGCGCCGAGGGCATCGGCCACCGCTTCGGCGCGCTGGAGGTGCTGGCCGATATCGACCTGGCGGTACCGCCGGGCGAGGTCACCGTCCTGCTCGGCCCGTCGGGCTGCGGCAAATCCACCATGCTGGCCATCCTGGGCGGGCTGCTGGCACCCAGCCGGGGCAGGGTGGTGATGACCGGCACGCCGCCGCCCGACAGCCTCAACCCGCTGACCTATGTGTTCCAGGATTTCGCCCTGCTGCCCTGGCGCCGGGTGGCGGGTAATGTCGCCCTGGTGCTGGAAGGCCGCCTGCCGCGCGCCGAACGCGCAGCCCGCGTCGCCGAGGTGCTGGCGCTCACCGGCCTGTCGGACTTCGCCTCCGCCTGGCCCCGGCAACTATCCGGCGGCATGCGCCAGCGCCTCGGTATCGCCCGCGCGCTGGCGGTGCGCCCGGCGGTGCTGCTGATGGACGAGCCGCTCTCGGCACTGGACACGCCCACCCGGCTGCTGCTGCACGACGAGTTCGCCGCGATGATCGCCGCCACCGCCATGACCTGCGTCTATGTCACCCACAACCTGGCCGAGGCGGTGCGGATGGGCCATTGCGTGGTGGTGCTGTCCCGCCGGCCCGGCCGGGTGGCGCACCGTCTGAGGTTGGACACGCCATTGGACCAGCGCCGCCCCGACGACCCCGACCTGCGTGCAGCCGAGGCAGCACTATGGGACATCATCCGCACCGACGCCGCCGCCGCGGCGCGCGAGATCGCGAATGACTGAAATCCCCTTCCGCGCCGGCGGTTTCGCGCCGCGCAACATCCCGTTCCTGGGGGCCGCAACCCTGGTCGTGCTGCTGGCGGCGTGGCAGGCGGCGGCGAGCTATGGCCTGATCGCCACCCGCTTCCTGCCGCCGCCGCTGGCGATCGCGCGGGCGCTGGCGACACTGGCGGCCAGCGGCGAGTTGTGGGCGCACTTGTCCGCCTCGCTGCAACGCCTGGCGCTCGGCTGGGCGATCGGCACGGCGGCCGGATTGGTCGCGGGCTTTGCCATCGGGCTGACCACGCTGGCCAGGGCACCCGGCATGGCGGTGGTCTCCGCCCTGTTCCCGATCCCGAAGATCGCACTCGCGCCGCTGTTCATCATCTGGTTCGGCATCGGCGAGGGCAGCAAGCTGGCAACCGTGGGCTTCGGCGTGTTCTTCCCCACCGTGATCAACACCGTCGCCGGGGTGGACGCCGTGCCGCGCAACCTGATCCGCATGGCGCAATCCTTCGGCCTGTCGCGGGCGGCAATCATCGCCAAGATCGTGCTGCCCGGCGCGCTGCCGGCAATCCTGGCCGGCTTCCGCATCACCACCTCCACGGCGGTGATCCTGCTGGTGGCTGCCGAAATGATCGGCGCCGACCGCGGCATCGGCAGCTTCGTGCTCCAGGCCGGCAATCTCTACGATACCGAAGGGCTGATGGCCGGCATCGTGATGCTCAGCGCGCTGGGGCTGACGCTCGCCTGGCTGCTGGGGCGGTTGGAGCGGTTGTTGCTGGG